>NZ_CP060244.1:1502500-1861250 GCF_014672835.1 Entomobacter blattae
AAATCTGCATTAGAGCGTAAATAAACAGAACAACTCTTTATTCAAGTCTGGGTTGTAGTTTGTGAAGACGGCCACGATTATAGGGAAGTTTGGTTTATTCCTTTCCCTGATTAAAGGGCCTGAATGATAGGTTGAAACAATGATGGGGATGCAAAGGGCTTTCTGTTTTGCCAGATAAGCTTTGCCAGATAAGCACAGGTCTCCTCGGAAATCGGAATGAAACCAGTTACAGCTTCTTCAAAAGGGTCAGGCTGGCAGAAATATCTGCGTTTTGCCTCCCATGGTGTTGGATTGCTTCTGATGATAGGAGCTCTCTACGTTGTGCAGGGCCAATTTCGTGAGCTGCGTATTTCAGATATCAAGAACGCGCTGCATAATATCCCTTGTTTTACCTTGCTTCTTTCAATAGGATTTACGTTCTTATCCTATTTCATCCTCTCTTTTTATGATCGGCTGGCTACCTTGCAGATTGGCTGCCGTTTGCCGTTTCACAGAACAGCCTTTGCCGCTTTTTGCTCCTATGTGCTTTCGCACAATCTCGGTTTTTCGGCCATTTCAGGGGCTGCGGTACGTTTTAGGCTGTATGGTAGCTGGGGAGTAAAACCCTTTGCGATTGCCCAGATTATTGCTTTTTGCTCGACCACTTATCTGTTAGGGGCTATGGCCCTTATTGGCACGGTTTTTATTTTAGAGCCTGCCGAAGTGCCCATTTTGGGGCAGAAGATGTCTGTGCCCGTGTTGCAAGCCATTGGAGGAATAGCCTGGGTTTTAACCCTTTCCTATGTGGCCCTTTCTGCCCGGCTTAAGGAATTGGCGATAGGCAAATATAAAATTACCCTGCCAAGTCCTCAGTTGGCTATTTGCCAGGTCATTGTCTCAGCAGCAGATGTCGCTGCGACTGCTGGCATTGCTTATATTCTTATTCCCCCCTCTGCGGGGCTGGGGTATGGGTCGTTTTTGGCAATCTATATTGCAGCCTATACAGCTGGGCTTATCTCTAGCGTACCAGCAGGTATAGGGGTTTTTGAGAGCACTATGGTTATGGCGCTCTCCCCTTATATGACGACGTCTTATATTTTAAGTATTATTCTGGTTTTTCGCCTTTTTTACTATGTTATTCCCCTGTTTGTGGCAGGGGGAATGTTTGCCTTGCATGAAGTTTTTTCCCGTAAGGTTGCCAAGAAGACGATAGCTGAAGAGAGCCTTGGTGAAGAATCTTTGGCAGGGCATCGGGCCATCAGCAGTCGAAACGCCATTCGTGAGAGTGAGGCGGAACTTTCAGTAGCGGTTTCCATGGTAGCCTCCTTTCTGTGTGGTATAGGGGTTCTGGTAACCATCTTTGTTGCCTACCCTTTATGGCGGCTAGACCTTACGGCTACCATGAAAACCGCGATTGATAACGCCCTTTTTGTGGCAGCGGCAGGCCTTATTGGGGTTTCAATTGGTTTGGCCCACAGGGTTGTGCTGGCTTGGTATCTGGAAATTGCCCTGCTGGTCAGCTCCTTTATTTTGTGTTGGCTTCGTGGGTCATCATGGCTGGCCCTTCTTTTTATAGGGCTAACATTTTTGCTTATTCTACCCTTCCGGGGGGCCTATTACCGCAAGGCCAAGATGCTGAACGCCTCTCATCGCTATTCTGTCTTATTATCGTTAGGGGTATTGGGGCTGGCAGGCCTTCTTTTGTGGTGGATTAACCATGATTATATTCATGCGGAAAACTGGCACGATGTGCTGGTGTCAACCTCTTTTCCCCTTGGGGTCAAGGGGGCTGTGGGGGCCGCGTTTCTGCTAGGGCTTTTGATGTTGTATGGGTTGGTAACCCCTGGGGTGGTTACAGTTGCCCCCTGGACACAGAAAACAGCGGAATATTATCATTCTTTTCCTGCCAAATGCAGCGATCTGGCTAAAATAAAGCCCGATGGCGTGGTGATGAGCAAAAGCAAGGAAACGGCCTTACCCTTTTTGCGGGAAGAGGGGTTTATTATTGGTATGGGTGATCCTGTTGGTAAGGAGAGTGATACCATGGAGACCATTCGCTATTTACGCGATTTAGCAGAACAGGAAGGGCGGCGGGTTGTTTTTTGGAATGTGCGTGAAACCTGGTTGGATCTTTATAAAGATCTCAGCTTGTATCCCTATCAGATCAAACAGCTTCAAGATTGTAATAATGCCTATATTTGCTGCCAGGCTGAAGAGAAATTTCTGATCGGCATTTTGTTAAAAAAACGCTATGTTAACTCTCTTTCTCGGTAAAAACCCTTCTCTTACACCACACTCTTGGGGGGATGTTTCTTATTGAAAGGATTGAAGGGATAAGGTTTGCACAGAAGGTGGGAGGAGCCAGAAATAAGGGGCCCCTTGATTTCATAAAAAAAGATATGATATGAAAAATAAATGCCCAGTTAGGGCTTTCAGTCAGGGCTTTCAGCCTGGGCTTTATTAGAAAGGATAGAAGGTGTTTAACTCCAATTTTTCAAATTCGAGGAATGCCGAAACAGCGCAAATGCAGGCTGCTGCCTTTGATGCAGGTCTGCGCGCCTATATGCTGCGTGTTTATAATTGGATGGCCGCTGGCCTCGCTGTGACAGGTGTCGTGGCTTATGCAGTAGCCCATGTGGCAGCGGTTCGTGCATTATTTTTTCACTTTGTCTCAAGCGGCAATGGGGTTATGATTCGTCCCACAGGGTTGGGTTATATTGGTATTTTTGCCCCTTTTGTTTTTGTTATGGTTATGAGCTTTGGGGTTAACAGGCTCTCATTACAGGCTGTGCGGAGTCTCTTTTGGGCGTTCTGTGCCGTGATGGGGATTAGTATGGCCAATATTTTTCTGGGCTATACTGCTACATCTATTGCTCGTGTCTTTTTTATTACGGCAGCCATGTTTGGGGGTATGTCTTTGTGGGGTTACACGACAGGAAAGAGCCTTGCAAGCTTTGGTTCCTTCCTGATGATGGGCTTGTTTGGCATTGTGATCGCCATGCTGGTTAATCTTTTTCTTCAAAGTTCTGGATTGGCTTTTTTATTGAGTCTTGTTGGGGTCTTTGTTTTTGTAGGGCTCATTGCTTATGACACTCAGCGTATTAAACTGAGTTACCAACAATTTGCCTATTACGAAGGTCCAGAAGGGGCTTTGCGCCGTAGCGTGTATGATGCACTCACTCTCTATCTTAATTTTATTAACCTTTTTCAATTCCTTCTGGCCTTTATGGGTGACCGCCAAGGTAGTAGGGAATAAGGGGACTCATTTTTAGACCCTTGATGAAATGACGATAAAAGCGCATTAAAATCGTTTATCTTAGCAAGAAGCAGCCTTCAACTGGCTGCTTTTTTCTTTTTAGGACCCCAGGTTAAAGCCCCTGGCTTCCTTTTTGTAAAACCCGATTTTGAGTTTGCGTTAATCACACATACTCAAATACGATGGCAGATATGTATAAAGACAAGTCATATTGGGTTTGACAAATTGTTTTAGATCATGCGAAATTGACGCATTACTAGAGCAAAGCTTTTATAAACAAGTCTTACGCAAAAGTGTTTACCGGGTTTTGTGGGCATTTTGCGCACGATTCTTGCGTATAAGATCATTTTTAGCGTTTTTTAAAGCGTTAAAGAAATATAGAATCGTTTTGTAATTGTCTATAAAGATACTGTTTCTACAATAGCTTTATAGACAGTTATGTAAACGGTAAAAAAATGCAAAGTATTGTTTCTAAAAACAGATATTAAAAGTGATAGAGTTTTGGAATTGAGAGCAGAATTTAAATGATAAGAAAATATGGCTTCTGGTTTCGTCGTATAGGGCTTATTCCCGTGCTGGTGCTGTTAAGTGCTTGTGATGAGGGTATTTTGGTACCAAAAGGCCCCGTTGGAGAAGAAGAAAAGTATCTTCTATTGTTATGTACAGCAGCAATGCTGCTCATTGTCGTACCGGTTATTATCCTCTCAATTATATTTGCCATAAAATATAGGCAAAAAAATGTGGATGCAGGCAAGGCAGAATATCTTCCCCATTGGGCCCACTCCAATAAAGTTGAAGTGGTGATATGGGGTATCCCCGTTTTAATGATTGCCTTTTTGGCTACGTTGACATGGGAGAGCACCCATTCGCTTGACCCGTATAAAGTTATCCCGGCTTCAGATCCCAACGTTAAGCCGCTGGAGATCCAAGTGGTGGCGATGGATTGGAAGTGGTTATTTATTTATCCCGATGAAGGATTAGCTGTCGTTAACCAGGTAGCCATACCTGTGAACAGGCCTGTAAGGTTCACCATTACTTCTGATTCTGTTATGAATTCCTTTTTTATTCCGCAGCTGGGCTCGATGATTTATGCCATGGCGGGAATGCAAACCCAGCTCAACCTTATGGCAACGAGCGAAGGGAATTATGCCGGGCTTTCTACCAATTATAGTGGGCGTGGCTTTTCAGATATGAAATTTCGTACGCTTGCCCTTCCGCAAGAAGGGTATGAGCAGTGGATCCAGAAAGTAAAAACAACAGGTGAGAAACTGGATGAGAGGAGCCTCGCAGAGCTTGAGGCCCCCAGTGTAAATAACCCCGTTGTTTATTATTCATATATTAAACCCGGTACTTTTGATTCCATTGTCGGCCGTTACAATAACGGCATGGTGAAAGATAAAGAAACAGGGAAAATGATACATGTGCATGCCGGCATGTCTGGCACAGGTATGTAATTAAGGAAATATAGAGTGTTAGGGAAATTAACGATCAACTCTGTTCCATGGGATGTACCCATCGTTATGGTAACAGGGGCATGTATAGTTGTCGTAGCAGCGCTTGTTTTGCTGGGTATAACTTATTTCGGAAAGTGGGGCTATCTGTGGAAAGAGTGGCTCACTTCGGTGGACCATAAGCGTATTGGGGTTATGTATATTGTGCTGGCCTTAGTCATGCTTGTGCGTGGCTTTGCCGATGCGATCATGATGCGTTTACAGTTGGCTTGGGCCTATAACAGCCCTGGTTATTTACCCCCTCATCATTATGATCAGATCTTTACGGCTCATGGTACCATTATGATTTTCTTTATGGCCATGCCGTTTATGACGGGTTTAATGAATATTACCGTACCCTTACAGATTGGCGCTCGGGATGTGGCCTTTCCGACATTGAACTCCATTAGTTTTTGGCTGACCACAGTCAGTGCCATGCTTGTGAATGTTTCACTTCTGGTTGGGGAGTTTGCCAAAACAGGTTGGCTGGCTTACCCACCCCTTTCGGAAGTGGCCTATAGCCCTGATGTTGGGGTGGATTATTATATCTGGGCGGTGCAGATTTCAGGTATGGGAACCTTGCTTACAGCGGTTAACCTGTTTGCTACAGTGGTTAAAATGCGTGCTCCTGGCATGACATGGATGAGAATGCCAGTTCTAACCTGGACATTCACCTGCACGAACGTTTTGATTATGACCACCTTCCCCATCTTAACGGTTAGTTTGGCTCTGCTGAGCCTTGATCGTTATTTGGGTATGCATTTCTTTACAAATGATATGGGTGGTAACCAAATGCTGTATGTCAACCTGATATGGGCCTGGGGGCATCCTGAGGTGTATATTCTGGTTCTACCCGCATTTGGGCTTTTCTCCGAAATTGTGCCTACTTATGCCAAAAAGCCCTTATTTGGTTATACCACCATGGTTTATGCCACCTGTGCCATTATGTTCCTTTCTGGTTTGGTTTGGGTGCACCATTTCTTTACCATGGGGGCTGGTGGCAACGTCAATGCGGTGTTTGGTATTGCCACCATGGTTATTGCCATCCCCACGGGTGTAAAGTTGTTTAACTGGTTGTTTACCCTTTATAAGGGCAGGGTAACTTTTGATGCCCCCATGTTCTGGACTATGGGGTTCATGGTTACCTTTATTATTGGGGGAATGACAGGCGTTATGTTGGCCATCCCACCGGTAGATTTTCTTGTGCATAATAGCCTTTTCCTGGTGGCGCACTTCCATAACACTATTATTGGGGGTGTGTTTTTTGGGTATGCTGCTGGTCTTGCTTTTTACTTCCCCAAAGTTTTTGGCATTAAACTTAATGATACTTTGGGTAAAGCTGCGTTTTGGTTTTGGTTCTTCGGTTTTTACTTTGCCTTTATGCCGCTTTATGTCGTTGGCTTTATGGGAATGACACGGCGCATGAACCATTATGATAACCCTGCATGGCACCCATGGATGTTGTTAGCTGGTTTTGGAGCTCTGCTTATTCTGTGTGGGATTATTTTCCAGCTGCTTCAGATTGGGGTTTCTGTCTATAACCGCAAAAAACCTGGATATGTTGATGTGGATGGGGATCCATGGAATGGCCGTACGCTTGAATGGTCTACCTCTTCTCCCCCACCAGTTTATAATTTTGCTGTTATTCCTACTGTTAAGGCCTTGGATGCTTTTGCTTACGATAAAGAACATCATATTGATACCAGGAGTTTTGGTACAAACTACCAGAGCATTCACATGCCTAAGAATACATCGGTTGGGTTTATTATTGGTGTGCTAGCTTTTGTTTTTGGCTTTGCAATGGTTTGGTATATCTGGTGGTTGGCTGCGGTTTCGTTTATAGCCCTCGGCTTGGCGGTTATTGTTCGTAGCTTTGAAACAGATATTGACTACTATATACCGGTTGATGTTGTGGCAAAAACAGAAGAGCAGCATAAACAGCAACTTATGATGGGACAGGCAGCTGAATAATGACAACATTTGATACAACAACAGCTGGGTTGAATGCACATGATGGCCACGGCCATCATGATGCTGGCCCGGATAGAACTAAACTCTTTGGATTTTGGCTTTACCTGATGACAGACTGCCTGATTTTTGCAGGCCTGTTTGCCGTGTTTGCCGTTATGCACGATCAGTTTGCCGGTGGGCCAACGGGGAAAGATCTCATTGAAATTCAAGATGTTGCTCTAGAAACCGCTATTCTTTTGTTCAGTAGTATTACCTATGGGTTTGCCATGGTGGCGGCTCATCAAAACAAGGTAAGCACCATATTATTATGGTTGGTGATCACCTTTTTACTCGGTGCTGCCTTTATTGGCCTGGAAATTAAAGAGTTTAGCCATATGGTGAGTGTAGGGGCTGGTCCTGATAGAAGCGCCTTCCTCTCAGCTTTCTTTACCCTGGTGGGCACCCATGGCTTGCATGTTTCTGTAGGTTTGCTGTGGATGGTTTTGTTAATGGTGCAGCTGGTCGGGAAAAAGGAACTGACAGGCGTGCAGCTGACCAGACTCTCTTGTTTAAGTATGTTCTGGCACTTTCTTGATGTTGTCTGGATTTGTGTTTTCACCTTTGTCTATTTGATGAGTGTTGTGTTATGAACCAAAATGAACATGCAAATACCCATGGGGGAAGCCATATTACTGTTGGTTCATACCTGATTGGGTTTGCCCTGGCCGTTATTTTAACGGTTGCCTCCTTTGTCCTTGTTATGTCGCAGAGCTTGACACCACAGGCCACTGTTGTGGCAATTGCCCTTTTGGCATTTATCCAGGTGATTGTGCATTTAAAGTTTTTTCTCCATCTTGATTTTTCAGAAGATGAAAGATGGAATCGTTATGCACTCTATGTGACTATTTTTTTCGTGAGTGTGATTGTCGCGGGAACATTATTTGTCATGTGGAACATCGCTATGAACATGATGTCACGTTAAGGAAAAAGAGCTTTGAGATGGGGTTAAAAAGGGGACTATGAGCTTCATTTAACCCACCATAATAAAAAAGCCCTTCATTAATGAAGGGCTTTTTTACTGGAAATTGAATGGATTAGTCTGAATGAGGGTTTTTGGAAAGCATATCGGCCTTGTTGGTTTTACCATTCCATTCATCAGCATCAGCCGGTGGGGTACCCTTTCTGGTCATATTAGGCCATTGCTTGGCATAAGTGGCATTTGCTTCAGCCCAAGCAGTTGACCTATCATCGCTATCGGGGAAGATAGCTTCAGCAGGGCATTCAGGCTCACAAACGCCGCAGTCAATGCATTCTTCGGGGCTTATAACAAGCATGTTTTCACCAGCATAGAAGCAGTCAACAGGGCAGACTTCTACACAATCCATGTATTTGCAACGAATGCAATTTTCAGTGACGACGTAAGTCATCCTTCTCTCCGGTCTTTTTCACTGTGTAAACAAACCTTAAAGGCAACAGACAGAACCATAAAAGGTTTTTTACATGGTTATATTAACAATTAGACGTTATATGCCAGCTTTCTCTTATAAAGGGCAAGAGCTAACCTTTCCCATAAAAGGTATATATAGCATACATAATATATATAATGCCAGTAAACTGATTTACCATATTAATGGGGGACTGTCAGGGTAAATTCTTTAAAATAGTATAAAACTGGCTGGCTTCTGCGGGTGAGCCCCTCTTTTGTGGAAGGGAGAGAACCTGGATGGTCTGGATATGAAGGCTGCCTGCATGGTGAGGGAGTGTTAAAATATCCCCTACTTTGATTTTATGGTGTGGTTTTTGCGCATGTTGGCCATTAACCCTTATACTGTTTGTGGCAATGGCCTGGGTGCAGAGGCTTCGGGTTCGTGTAAAGCGTATATACCATAACCACAAATCAAGCCGGATAAAGGGTTCAGCAGCAGGTGTGTTTTTCATAAAGTCGTATTCTTGAGGCGGAGGTTTGTGTTTTTGAGGCAAGGATCAGTGTGAAAAGTGTTTTTGAAGTTGTAGCAGTTTTTCAGCAAAAGGGGTCTTTTTACGTTTTCCTGAAGAATGGATGGGCGGGCCAGATTGGGGAGGTTTTTCTTGGGAAGGTTTTTCTGAGCCCTGTCGGTTTGCTGACTGGGTGGGAGGAATTTTTCTCTCTTTTTTGGCATAAGGATGTTTTGAGGAAGAAGCGTGAGGCGGTATTTTTTTTGGCGCTGAATAGGCTTTTGGCATACGAAGAAAAACCGGGGCAATAGGGCCATAGTCATGCGGCGCCAAGGGCGGTGGGAGGATGAGCTTACATCCCAACGATTGGAGCACTAGAGGGGTTTTGGCCAAGGGAATAGCTAAGCGGCTGGCAATATCTTTGAGGTTAATCATTCGTTGGCGCTGGGTCGTGGAGCGATAGAGAATGTGAGACAAGAGATCCTCTACCTTATCGCCCCTGATCATATAATCGCCAGCGGGAATCCAGCCCAGAACCGTCAAGAGAGGCCGTATGGTCTGCGCGTTTTTTTGATGGTATTCTGGGAGATGAAGTGAGGATTGGGTCGGTGAAAATGTGGGCAGCGGAGAAAAGCTGTGCCACAGACCAAGAAGCATCAGGCGTAGGGACTGACTTTCAGGGGAGAATAGCTTTGGGTAGAAAATATAGTGACATCCTATACGGATTCCCAAAGCATGAAGCTGCTTTTTTATGGCCCTTTTGTTAAAAAAAGGTGGGATAACGGCCTGGCTTTTATGGAGCCATCCACCATGCTCGTATAATGAATGCGTAAGCCCCCTTAAGGCAGGCTTACCTTGGGTTGCTTCGAGAGCGGAGAAAAGAACAGAAAGGCCTGTGCGAATATGGGTGTGGAGAAAAAGGGTGAGGCGTTGGTGAATAAGCGTGCGGTGGTGGGAGGAAAGATATTCACTCTCAAGGAGCGTAAGCTGAGGGTGGAGCCAATCATGCCCCTTTTGCAGCATAGCCACAGGTGCATCATGCCAGAGAATGGTGGAAGTGGGGCTGCTGAGTGAAAAGGCTGCGTCATCCTCTTGCAGGAGTTTATTGACTCGGTAGGGAATTTCCTGATGAAGGGCCTTGCGGGCGGCCTTTAACATCAGTTGGCGGCCTTCTGCATTGAGCTCTTGATCGGTCTTGAGAATAAAGCCACACATTTTGCCAATCCGCTGCTCTTCCACCAGAACATCCCCTTTTGGGGTGATAGCTGCCAAGGGGGGAGAGTCTGCATCAAGCGTGCGGAGAAGAACCGAGGCGCGTTTGTCTACAAAACGGGCAGTTAAGCGCTCATGCAGCGCATCAGAAAGGGTGTCTTCAATCTCACGGGTTTTTTCTTGCCAGTGTAAGGCATTTTTAACCCACCCTTTCCGGGCGGCAATATAGGCATAGATCCTCGTGCTGGTCAGACGGCCCATCAGGGTATCAATATCGCCCGTTGTGGTGTTAAGGGCGTGAATATGTGATCGTAGCCATTCCGCCGGAATATGCCCCTTATTTTGAAGGAAATGAAAAACTTGCAGGCATAAGCGGGCATGGCTGTCTTCGCCCAGTTTTCGAAAATCTGGAATCTGGCAACTCTCCCATAAGAGCTGAGTAAGCCCCCGAGAAGTGATGGAGGCCAACGGGGGGCCTTCCTTAATCAGCGTGGCCAGAACCCGCATATCAGAGCCATGATTGCCCAAAATAAGCCCATAACCAGGGGGTGGGGTTTGGGAGAGGCTTTTGAGCAGTGCGGGGGGAGAAGAAAAATCCAGCTGATGGTTCCGCCAGAAAATATGGTCACTGGGGGGAAAAAGATGGGTTTCTATCGCTGTAACATTCTCGGCGCTAACGGGCGGGCAGGTGCCGGTTAGGCCAAAGGTTCCATCCTTCATGCCGCGGCCAGCCCGGCCAGCGATCTGCCCCATTTCAGCGGGGATCAGGGGACGTATTTTCGTTCCATCAAATTTAATGATGTTGGAGAAGGCGACGTGGGAGATATCCATATTCAATCCCATGCCGATGGCATCGGTTGCCACCAGATAGTCCACCTCCCCAGCTTGGTACATCCCCACCTGGGCATTGCGGGTACGAGGAGAAAGCCGGCCCATTACAATGGCGCATCCCCCTTTCCGGCGGCGGATCAGCTCAGCAATGCCATAGAGCTCTGCCACAGAAAAGGCCACAATGGCCGAGCGTTTAGGCAGGCGTGAGAGCTTGTTGTGGGCGGTATAGGAAAGGGTTGAGAGTCTGGGGCGTGTTTCAATATGGATATGAGGGATGAGCCGCTTCAGAAAAGGCTTAATGGTTTCTGCCCCTAAGAAGAGGGTTTCACTAAAGCCCCTGGCGTGGAGGAGCCGGTCAGTGAACACATAGCCTCTATCGGGGTCTGCGCAGAGCTGAATTTCATCAATGGCCATAAACTCAACGGGCTGATCAAGGGGCATGGCTTCAACGGTGCAGGAAAACCATTGAGCTTGCGGAGGGATAATTTTTTCCTCGCCCGTAATAAGGGCTACTTTCTTTTCCCCCTTGGCCTTCACCATGCGGTCGTAATTTTCCCGTGCCAACAACCGCAAGGGAAACCCTATCATTCCACTGTGATGGGCAAGCATTCTCTCGAGAGCAATATGTGTTTTACCCGTATTGGTAGGGCCCAATATCGCAGTAATTTTTTTTTGACTATCAGAGAATGCTTTTAGCGATAGCAACCTTATCATGAATGATTTTCGTTAATAAGAATAATAATAAGAAAATGAAACAATTACCTACTAGAAATATTACAACAACCTATTATAGTAAAACTCAAAACAACCTTAAATTGTATTTCTAAAATATAAACAACAATAACGGTGCGCAAAATTTCTATCTTTCTGTTATATAGGAGCTTGTTGAAGGAGAGCAAATGCCTGAAGTCAATTTAGGCTGCCTTGCCAGGCCAGAAGAGGCTAAAGGCATACCCTTTAAGGTGTATGTTTTTTTTGCCGGTGAAATGGATCATCTGAGCCATCAGCTTGGCCAACATCAGGCCACTTTTCTGGATCGGGCAGGTTTTGAAGGTCAGGCAGACAAACTTATCTTTTTTGAGGAAGAAAAACCTTCTCACCACCCTGGGAAGGAGAGGGGCGTTTTATCGGCAGCTTTTGGCCTTGGGAAAAGAAAACCGGGGAAAAGATATCTTTATGAGTTCGGCAGTTTGGCCACCCATTTACCCGAAGGGTTCTGGCAGCTGGTTTTACCCGCTGGAGTGGGTATGCAAGATGCCGTCTTGGGGTTTGCCTTAGGGGCCTATCGTTTTTTTCTAGGGCAAGAAGAGGGAAGGCCTCAGGAGAGATTGAGAAAGGAGAGGCAGGAAGGAAGGGGGCTTACCGCACCCAATTCTTCGGGTCATTTTCCTGGTAATTCTTCTGGCAACTCCCCTGGCAATTTCCCTGGTCATTCCTTTAGCCATTTTCTTGGGCAGTCTATTTCAGAATTATCTTGGCGGGGAATGGCAAAAGATGCGCCCGTTCTTGTGGTAAGAGACCTTACAGAGGAAACCAAAAATATCGCTCAAGCGATATGGTTCATACGGGACCTGGTCAATATGCCCGCCAATCTTCTTTCGCCGGAAGATTTGGCCAGGCACGTCCAAGTCTATTTGCATGCTCAGCCCAAGGCCAAGGGCTGGTTAAAGGAAAAAGTTATTAGGGGTGAAGAACTTTTAACCCACTATCCCGCTATTGCAGAAGTGGGCAAGGGTTCTGAGAGAAAGCCCTGTGTTTTGGTTGCTTCTTGGCAAGGCAGCCATGCTGTGCCTTCCTCTCCCCTGATCTACCTTGTGGGAAAAGGGGTATGTTTTGATAGCGGGGGATATGATCTTAAGCCTTCTTCGGGCATGCTTCGCATGAAAAAAGATATGGGGGGGGCTGCTCTTATGGCCGGTTTGGCAGGCCTGCTCATAGAAGCCGATTTGCCTTTGCGGTTTGAATTGCGCCTGGGGTGTGTAGAAAACAGCGTATCTGGCCAGGCTATGCGCCCGCTGGATGTGATTAATACCCGCAAGGGGTTAACGGTTGAGATTGGTAATACAGATGCCGAGGGGCGGTTGGTTCTTTGTGATCTGTTAGCGGAAGCTTCTGAGAATAAGGCTGCTATGATTATTGACGCAGCCACTCTGACCGGGGCCGCCCGCGTAGCATTAGGGCCTGATATTCCAGCCTTATTTTGTAATAATCTGGAGATGGCTCAAGCCTTGTTGTTGGAATCTGGCGAGCAGGATGACCCCTTATGGCCTTTGCCGTTATGGGAGGATTATGAAGAAGGGTTAAAAAGCTCCATTGCCGATCTGAACAATGTTTCTTCCACTGGCATGGCCGGGGCAATTACAGCGGCCTTGTTTTTAAGGCGTTTTGTTGGATCAGAAGCGCTGTGGGCCCATATCGATACTTATGCCTGGAACGATACTACGCGCCCTGGCCGCCCTCAAGGGGGGGAGGCACTCGCATTACGGACTCTTTATTATTTCATGAAAGGTCACAATTTTAACATGAATAATAATTAGCTGTAGGAATAATAGTGGCTTGTTAGAAGTATTGGCAGAGTAAAAAAGCAAAAAAAAGGAGAGGTGTATATTATTTGTTGTTTTTGTATTCGTAAAAACAACAAACCATTAATTATAACGTTATAATGAATAGTTGTACTATAAAAAAATAATAACTCTTTGAAAAATAAAATAAAAAGCAGAGAAAAGGAATCCCAGATATGAAGCATGGTTCATCAACAGACCAGCTTGTTCATTTGTTACAGGATACGATTGTTGCGATGGTTCGGCGCGATGGACCAGATCTTTCGGCTCGGCAGCTAGCGGTCTTTCTGATATGTTATCTGAACGAAGGGGGGCATACAGTGCGTGGGCTTGCCCTGGCGTTGAATATTTCTAAACCCGCCATTACCCGCGCCCTTGATCGGTTGGGCGAGCTGGATTTGGCTCGTCGTAAGGTTGACCCCATGGACCGTCGCTCTATCCTGGTGCAGAGAACCTTAAAAGGGGCGGCCTATCTGCGTGAGTTGCGCTCAATCATGACGGAATGTAATGCCCAACAGGCTGAAGCTACGCAAAAAGAAAATCCTTCTCGCTCGGAATCCCGCCGCACAGCGGGCTAAAAAGGCTAGAGTGGGGTAAATGTCTATGATGAGGTGAGGGGCCTTCTACCCCTAAGGGGTATTTTATAAGGTTATTTATTTTCCCTGAGTAGAGTTTCCCTTGAGTAGAATTTTTTCTGAGTAGAAAAAGCAAAACTTCTGTTACATTTTATTTTGTAACGGCTCTATCTGGTATTGCATTGTTATGGTGAATGAATCTGTTATACGATAGTGAGCTTTTTTTATCAAAAAAACAATTTGAGAGGAAAATATATGCGTCATTTAGTCATGGTTTTAGGGTTGGGGTTAGCCGGAACAAGCCTGTTGCCAGCCACTTTACCTTCTGCCCATGCTGCTTCTTCCACCGATCGGCCTGTCGGCACGGTTTATATCTCCATAAAATCGGCCGATGTAGGGGTTGGTTATACCTGGGGTGAGGGCACTCTGCATTATGGAGGGAAAAGCTATAAGTTTTCCATCGATGGTGGAGATCTCGTTGCTGTAGGATATTCCAATATTGCTGGTAGTGGGAAAATTTATAATCTCCACGACATTCGTGATTTTGAAGGGGATTATGCGGCTGTCAATGGTGAGGCTACTGCAGGGCGCGGCCAAGGGGTACAGATTCTTAAAAATGATAAGGGGGTTGAAATCCAGCTTGATACCCAATCCCGCGGAGCTCGCCTGGCTGGGGCATTACAAGGCTTTAGTATAGAGCTTAATGACGATAACGACTAACACGTCCTTTGGAAGAAGAACTGCTAGATAAGGCATTCTGGTTTTCTGGGTCTGCTTGTAAAGTGTTCCGAAAATTTTGGAACACTTTTTTATTGGGTGATCATCTTTGTTGGGATAGTCATCGATGTTCATCGTGGGAACTCAATGGTATAAACAGGCCTAAAAAGGCTTGGTGAAATACAAGGGTGATAGCCGGTTGGAACCGATTGAAAATATCAAGGTTGGGTTACAGCCCCTTGTCCTCTCAGCGTATCAAATATTTCCTTTCTTTCAAAAAATCCTTCTTCTTTAAATTTGTATCGATAGGAAATTTGCATTGATAGGTCCTCATTGCAGCGTGTATGGGGCGGCCTTGATCCTATTCTGGAGAGGGTTGAGAAGGGTTAGTTAGGGTGTAAGGAAGGAGAATGGTTTGGCAACTTTCCCTATGAGTTCGAGCTTTTTAAAAAATATCTTGATTGGTTCAATACCATTATAAATCGCCATTTTTATGGGAAACCATTGTACCCTAACTCTATACAAAAAGGTCTATTCTTCATTTAAAATAACAGCGCCAGTTTATTAGCATGCGTGCAAGGAAGAAGAATTTCCTAACAGGAAACTCTCCTTATGAGTAATAGAAGGGATAGGGAAAAATCTTTTTACGGGAAAGGTTCTTTTAAAAGGCACCTTGTGGACTTAAAGGCGTCTTTGAATCGCCCCCATAAATTTTCTGGCCAATCTGCCTTTTGGGGTATTGGATTACAACACGTCTTTGCGCTTGCTCCATAAACACAATAAAACCAATAGTTACAGCCGCCAAGACAAGAAACACCAAAACAAAAAAGGGTGAAAAAGCGCCTGTATAACCAAGTTGAAAAAAACTTACCAATGCTTGAGGAAGATTAGCGACAATCCCTGCAAAAATAATGAGCGAAATGCCATTTCCAATCCCACGAAAAGTAATCTGCTCAATTGAACAAGATATTTAATTGGAGAGAGAGGGGTTTTATCAGTTGGTTGTGCTGTGTTGAGGGGTTACCAAGGGCCAAAATCGGCCTTTTTTGCTCTTTTTATAATATAGACACTCCATACAATCTGAATCAGCAACACGCTCCCCGAAAGAAGGATAGCCTTATAAAGAGTGGTGTAAAATCCCATCCAGGCGATAAGGAAGCCATAAAGGCAGAACCCCCATTCTATAAGGGTAACAAGGCTGGCATTTATGCCAGATCTTTGGGCGAGTTGGTATAAATGTCCCCGATGGGCCAACAGGAGCTTTTCACCGGCCAGTTTGCGCCGGATAAGGGTAAAGAAAGTATCATATAAGAGGGGAGAAAGCATAAGAGGGATGCTGAGAATGCTCCAATAGGGGGCATAAGGGTATTGGGCGGTTGTAAAGGTAAAAACCCCCATCAGCATTCCTCCCGTTTGGCTGCCAACATCCCCCAGAAAGATTTGAGCGCGGGGATAGTTCAAGGGAATGAATCCCATCAGGGCGGCCCAGTAAAGCAAGGCGAGGGGTTGGGGGGGAATAGCGTTAAATAACCCGATGCCTGCTAAAAAACATGTTATGGCCATACAGCCTGAAACAAGCCCATTGAGCCCATCCATAAAGTTAACGGCATTTATGATAAAAACCAGCCATAAGAGGGAAAAAACCAGGGTTAGGCTGTTTAAAAAGCTATTGCTTTCACCCCAGAAGGGGAAATGATAGCCCTTTACAACCAGATAAAGGCTCACCCCCACCTGTATGGCAAGTTTTGCTATGGCAGGCCATTGGTAGAGATCATCCAGCCAGGAAAACCCTCCCAGTATGGCCATGGCAATGCAAAGGGCCATTATGGGGGTGTTAGCAAGAGTAGGAAAAAATGGAAAGAGTGTTATAACTCCTACCCCAAAAAGATAGGCAACAAGCACCCCCACACCGCCACCCTTAGGGGTAGGGGCCTGGTGGGAACTCCGGTGACTAGGTACATCCATAACGGCTACCTTGGTCATAACAAAAACCCCAGCCAGGCTGAGAATGAAAATAAAAGAAAGAAGAGATGGAAAAAAGGAATAGAACATTACTTCCGTTCTCTGTTACTATAGGCGCTGTTAAATCGAAATGATAGGACACCAGCCATACTAGCCATTACCTTAAAACTCTTGTGATGACAACGGTTTAGGGTTTTGTGTGGGCCTCTTGAGGTAAATAATTTTGTGAACCGTATCTTTGTCAATGTACTGATTGATGGGCTGCTGGCAGCGATAGCCGCCCCCTTGGCACGTTGGCTTGCTGTCCCGCAGGAAGGGTTGTTGCATCCCCTATGGTTTTTGGCAGGTGGGGTTATTTCCCTTTCCATGGGGGGGCTACCTTTTCGGATTTTTCAGCAATATTGGCGCTTTTCCGGTGTGGCCGATCTTTTGGGAATTGCTGGTGCCTCGACAGCGAGTGCCTTTTTGTTTATGGTGGGGTTGTGGGTTACGGGTTTTTCGCTTCCATCGCCGACTTTCCCCATTATTCATGCGTTGGTTTTGTTGGTGCTCATGGGGGGGATACGCCTGTTATATCGCCTGCTGCATGGCTGGGCTCCAGGCCAGCGTAAAAATTACCGCAAGGCGATATTGGTAGGCTCTGAGACAACGGTTGAACTTTTTGCCCGTTCTTTGCTCCGCCTTAGGAATATTCCTATACGGGTTACCGGTATTTTTACCCTTAGCCGCCATCAGACAGGGCGGCGTATTCATGGTTTTCCCATTATTGGCCCGGTCGAAGACATTGCCGTGTTATTCAAACGCCTGGCCGAAAAAGGACGTCTGCCTGATTTGTTGATTGTAACGGATAACGGCTTTCGCGGGCATGGGCTTATGGCGCTTATCCATGGCGCTGAGCAATGGGATGTGCCTGTCGAGCGTGTTCCTGACATGACAGAATTGTCCCCAGCTTCCACAGTTGAATTACGCCCCATTGCGCTGGAAGAGCTGCTGAACCGCCCCCCTGTGGAGCTTGACCGCCAGGGGATGGATCAGATGATTAGGGGCCAGGTTGTTTTGGTAACAGGGGCAGGCGGGAGTATTGGTTCAGAACTGGTGCGCCAGATTGCAAGCCTTTCCCCTGGCCTTTTGGTTTTGCTGGACAATAATGAATATGCCCTGTGGCGTATTGATGTAGAATTGGGGGAAACCCAGCCAGAAGTGCCGCGCAAGATTGTTATGGCCGATGTGCGGGATCGCTTGCGCATTGACAGGGTGTTTGTCCAATATCGGCCAGCCTTTGTTTTTCATGCCGCCGCCTTAAAGCATGTGCCCATGGTAGAGGCCAACCCGCTAGAAGGTCTGTGCACCAATATTGTGGGGACCAAAATTATTGCAGATAGTTGCCGCAAGTGGCACAGCGCTGCGATGGTTCTTGTCTCCACAGATAAAGCCGTCAATCCCTCCAGCCTGATGGGGGCCTCTAAAAGGGTGGCAGAAATGTATTGCCAGGCCCTTGATATTATGGCTCGTGTGGGTGACCCTGCTGGATTGCCCTGTGTTACGGTAAGGTTTGGGAATGTCTTGGGCTCTACTGGTTCGGTGGTTCCTCTTTTCCGCCGCCAGTTAAGCAAGGGTGGCCCTCTAACGGTGACTCACCCCGATATGCAACGTTATTTTATGACCGTGCCAGAAGCCGTAGAGCTGGTTTTGCAAGCCAGTGTGCGTGCCATTGTGCGCAATGTTGAGGATGATGATACCGATAAAAACCTTAAAAAGGGGGGGATTTTTGTTCTGGATATGGGCAAGGCCATACGGATTGAAGATTTGGCCCGGCAGATGATTCGTCTAGCAGGCCTCAAGCCTGATGAAGATATAGCCATCCGTTATACGGGCTTGCGCCCTGGGGAAAAATTATTTGAAGAGTTGTTTCATGGGAGTGAACCCATTTTGGAAACGGATCATCCTGGGTTAAAAATTGCCCTTCCTCGTAAAGCCCAATATGAAGAGGTGAATCGCATTATTGAAGACATTCATCTCGCTTGTCAGGAGGGGGCAACAGAAAGGGCTATGTCTTATGTCAGGGCTTTGGTACCGGAATTTGTCCATAATGCGCAGGGTATTCTGGTCGATGTTGATACAGGCCTACTCAAAGACGCTGTGTCTGACCCAACAGCTGAAAAAGGTGTGGCCGACCATGTGGCGATAATTCCTGAACTGGACTTTGAGCAGGATACTGAGCACGATACTGGGTTGGACTCTGAGTTGAACTCAGAACAGGGCATTGGGCTGGACATAGGGTTGGACTCTGGGCAGGGTGCTGGGCAGGAAGAAGTGATATCTGTAACGGGAACCCTCCACCGGAGGGGATAAGCCAAAGCCTAAGGCTATATTGGGGCTACAAATTAATGATGAAGGGGTAATACCATGAAGAGCCAAACCCATTTAGAGCAAGTGGGAGAAAAGCCAGAGCAAGAAAAACAGGTGCAAGAAAAACTGGCACAAGAAAAGCCCGTACCGTTTTTGAATTTGCAGGCTCAACAAAAACGCCTGCATGACCAGATATGGCCACGGGTGCAGGCGGTTTTTCAGCATTGTCAGTTTATTCTTGGTCCTGAAGTAGGCGAGCTAGAAGAAAAGCTTGCCCGTTATGCAGGGGTTAAGGGGAGTGTGGGGGTTTCTTCTGGCACTGATGCCCTTCAGATTGTGATGATGGCTGAAGGCATAGGGCCGGGGCAGGCTGTTTTCTTACCAGCCTTCACCTATACGGCCACTGCGGAAGTTCCCTTGGTTTTGGGGGCTACGCCTGTTTTTGTGGATATCGACCCCCATACTTTCCAGATTGACCCACAAAACCTTAAGGCTCGCCTTCAGGCTGTTAAAAGGGAAGGCAAGCTTAAGCCCCGCATGATTGTGGGGGTGGATTTGTTTGGTCAGCCAGCTCCTTGGGACGAGCTGCGTACCATTGCAGCAGCAGAAAAATTATTTTTGCTTGATGATTGTGCCCAATCTTTTGGGGGGAGCTATAAAGGGAAAAAATTGGGCAGCCAGGCTGATGCAACAACCTTGTCGTTTTTCCCTTCAAAACCTTTAGGGGGTTATGGAGATGGGGGCGCTATACTAAGTGACGATGAGGAAAAATTGGCCCTGTATCGTTCCCTTCGCTCCCATGGAGAGGGAAAAACCCGTTACCAGGTTTTGCGCACAGGCATGAATGGCCGCCTTGATACCATTCAGGCTGCGATATTACTGGCCAAGCTGGAAGGGTTTGAAGCCGAGCTGGAAAGACGCGAGAAAATTGCCCAAGCCTATGATAAAGCCTTGCAGGGTATTGTACAAACCCCGGTTCGTGTGGCTGAAAGCCAGAGTGCATGGGCGATTTATTCCATTCTTGCCCAAAATGCCCAACACCGTGCCGCCATTCAGGAGTCTCTTAAAGCTGGGGGGGTTCCCTCTGCGATATATTACCCTATGCCTCTCCATCACCAGCCGGCTTATAAATCCTATCATGATGGGGTCAGCTTGCCTGTTTCTGAAACTGTTGCCGAGCAGATTATGGCTCTCCCCCTTCATCCAGAGCTTACAGAGGAAGAAATTGCCAGAGTTATTAAGGGGGTGCGTGGTTAGCTTCTCTGCTCGGTTGGTGGGGGTCGTCCTCATTGTCTGTCTCTATGAGGAGACATGCTTGACAGGATTTATCAAAATTCTGTAACGCTTGTACTAAAGAACCCCTAAAACCGTGGTGATAAAACATGAATGCCAGAAAAGCCTTTATTCGTAAAGAAACACTCGCTGTTATCATTATTTTAACGATAGCCATTGTTTCAGCAATAGGGGTGTGGATGATGGCTCTTCCCACCTTACAGCCTCTAAGCTTTCCCCAAGTGGTAACCGCCGAAATCCAAATTGGACCCGAACGGACCAGCCGTGTCTTATCACCAGAGGAAACAGAGCATCTGCAAGAATGGCTTAACCATAACACCCAAGGATGGAGGCCCGTAGTTCATAAGGAAACACCTTCGAGTGGAGATGCCATTATTGTGGTTAACAATCACCATCTGTCCCCGCAAAAAGGCCAAAATATATCTGGAAAAGACGAGGATGAGCATCGTTTTAGCCTGAGAGTTTGGGATGGCATTAATATGGGCGACTGGAACAGAACCATTATTCTCGAGCGAGGAGAAGGTGAGCCTGTTAAAAAGAAAAAATTCTCACAAAAAGAGTTTGCCTTTATTCGCCTGTTGCTTGATGGGTATCATTATAAAAGGTCTCTCTATCCCTAAACCTTCAGCACCAGACTCATTTAGCACTAGGTCTACCCTATAAGATAAAGTCTACTCTATAAGATAAGGTTATTCTGGCCATGCTGCCCTTATTCATATCCCACCAAGCTTCATTTATTCGGTTGCTTGGGAGCTCCCTTGGAACTATCTTCTCTAGTCTCTAGTCTCTAGTCTCTAGTCTCTAGTCTCTAGTCTCTAGTCTCTAGTCTCTAGTCTCTAGTCTCTAGTCTCTAGTCTCTATTGGGTTATCCGTTTTCGGTAAACTCTATATCGGTTAATGAACGCCCAGCATCAGCAGCCTAGGTGAGCCATCCTAAATAGTATCAAGTCGGCCATTCATCCCTGTGCGCAAAACCTGGTAGCGGTTTTTTTCCTCTTCATAAACCGGCTGCCGTAGAAAAATTGGGAGCAATGGAAGGATCACCAGGGAGACCGATAATCTCTTTGGGGCGCTTAAGACGGACTTGCCTGTTCAAAATACGAGCAGCCAGGGGACCGATTCTGTTCAGAAGGGATGCTCCATCGGTAAGAACCATACGGCTATTGCCAGCTTTGCCTACACCGGTATTATCAAGCCGGCAGTCAATACAACACATCGTATGGGGATAAAGTTAGGCGTTTATCGCAGGAGAGCAAGCACTGGTTAAAGGGCTTCTTCTCCCTTGGGCATGGGAAGGGAGGGTGGCGATCCCCGTAGGGGTTTGCCTGCTGTTTCCTTAATAAAACACACAGTAATAAGCCCAACAAGGCCAGCCCCCATAAGATAGTAGGCGGGAACAAGGGTATCACCTGTGGTTTTAACAAGCCAGGAGGTTAGCAAGGGCGTAGTGCCACCAAATATCGAAATGGTCAGGTTAAAGGCCATAGCCAAGGCACTGTAGCGTATGGGGGTATGAAAGAGGGAAGGCAGTGTTGCGGGCATGGTACCAATAAAACAGGAAAGGATAATCCCAAGGGTAAAAAGAGATAACAGCACAAGCGTGAGATTACTGGATGCTAACCCCATAAAACACGGGATGGCCAGCACAATCATGGCCACACAGCCCGAGGCAATAACGGGTTTTCGGCCCAGCTTATCGCTTAGCATTCCTCCCCAAAGGGTGAAGGGCATCATGATAAACATAACAATAAGGATTAAAACGAGGCCCGCCGTTTCCGAATGATGGGCAACAATGGTGAGGTAACTGGGCATATAGGTGAGCACCATATAATCTGTTACGCCGTAGAGAATAACAAGGCCCATGCATTTTATAAGCTGATAGCCATGGGTTTTTAGCAGTTCACTAAAGCGCAGGCGTGGGGTCTCGGTATCGGCCTTAGACTCACTAAAGGATTTAAAGGCAGGGGTTTCCTCTAACTTTACCCGCATATAAAGCCCTAACAACCCTATGGGGGCTGCGATCATAAAGGGGATACGCCAGCCCCAACTGAGTAGGCTGGCTTCATCCAGAAGGGTTGTTATCAGGGTAACAATTCCTGCCCCCGCGATATAGCCTACTAAGGTTCCCACCTCAAGCCAGCTTCCCATTTTTCCACGGATGTCATCGGTGGAGAATTCAGCAATAAAGGTAGCCGCTCCCCCATATTCTCCCCCTGTTGAAAACCCTTGTATAAGGCGGGCGAGCAACAACAAAATAGGAGCCCATAAGCCAATACTGTTATAAGAGGGGATAAGCCCAATGCAAAAAGTACCCAGTGCCATAAGGATCATGGTCAGGGCTAAAATTTTGTGCCTGCCGTAACGATCCCCTAAGGGGCCAAAAACCATGCCCCCAATAGGGCGCACAACAAAGGCTACCGTAAACGCTCCAAAGGTTGAAATAAGGCTGGTGACAGGGTCTTGAGAGGGGAAAAAAACCTTGCCAATAGTGGCCGCCATGTACCCATACACCCCAAAATCAAACCATTCCATGGCATTGCCTAAGGCTGCAGCGCTAACAGCCTTGTTGAGCAGGTTAGTATCAACAAGGGTAATATCCCCCTTGTCTGGGTTTTTTTTGGTATATCCATAATGCCAGTGTTTGGAATTTTCGGGTGTCATAACTACTTTCGCAAAATTTATTAAACTTTCGCAAATTTTATTAAAAAGGAGATCCGGTCTTTTTAGTAAATCGCTAAGTAATAAAAAACATGAAAATATAAATAATACAATATTGACAAAAAAGAAATTGTTAAAAATTAAATAATAAAAGAAAGAGGATAAGCAAAGGTCAATCCAGAATGGGAGAGAATATTTTTCTGTTCTCATTCTCTTGGGTTAGAGACTGTAATATTGCTGAGAGGAAAGGGTTATCCCTCTATTTCTTCCTGAAAAAGCAGCCATTCTTCTTCTTTTGTCTGTATCTCATCTTTGATTTGTGCAAGCCTGCTATTAAGGGTTACAAGAGTGTGCTTGTTGGCTTCTGTATAAAAGTCTGGCTGGGCAAGTTGGTGCTCAATCTCAGCTTGTTCTTGGGCAAGTTTGGCAAGCTGTGTTTCGGCTTGCTGGATTTTCTTGCGCAAAGGGGCTTGGGCTGCACGGTGCTCAGCACGTTCCCTGCGCTCATCTTTTTTGTTGGTACTGTTGGCAGGGGGAGAGGCAGAAGAGGTTGGCTGGGCTGGCTCTAAAAGCCATTGGCGATAATCTTCCATATCGCCCTCAAAAGGGTGAACATGTCCATCTTTAACCAGCCATAATTGGTCAGAAACGGTGGTGATAAGGTGGGGATCGTGGGAGATGAGGATAACGCTTCCATTATAGGCTGCGAGTGCGTGGATAAGGGCTTCTCGTGCGTCAAGGTCCAGATGGTTTGTGGGTTCGTCCAGCACTAATAAGTGGGGCGCATGAAGGGTGCATAAGGCGAGGAGGAGGCGTGCTTTTTCTCCCCCTGAGAGGCTGGCGATTTTTGTTTCTGCCTTTTGGGCCTCCAGGCCAAAATGGGCCAGATGGCTACGGGCCTGGGTTGGGGTCAAGTTCTTATTGGCCTGGAGCAAATGCTCAACAGCATTTTGGCGCTCGTTGAGTTCTTCATCCTGATGCTGGGCAAAATAGCCCACGCGCAATTTGGGGGAATGAAGCAATTCTCCTTGTAAAGGGGCGAGCTTGCCCGAAAGGAATTTGGCCAGGGTGGATTTCCCATTTCCATTGGCTCCCAGCAGGGCAATCCGGTCTTCCTGATCGATCCTAAAAGACAGGTTAGAGAGAAGGGGGTGTCCATCATATCCCAGGCTTACAGAGTCTGCCCTTATTAAAGGGGGTGGTAAGGCAGTGATTTCTGGAAAGCTGAAATGAACAGGGTTATCTTCGACGATAGCATCGAGGGTGGGCATTTTTTCAAGGGCTTTGACGCGGGCCTGGGCCTGACGTGCCTTAGTAGCCTTGGCCCGGAAGCGCTGGATGAAGGATTCCATATGGGCTCGTTTTTGGGCAATGCGCTCGGCCGTGCGGTTATGCTGAAGCTGTCTTTCTTGGCGAATTCTTACGAATTCTGTATAGCCCCCAGGGGTAAGGGAAAGTTTTTTATGATCAAGATGGGCGATGGCTGAAACAGTGTTATCGAGAATTTCGCGATCATGGCTGACAATGAGTGCAGCACCATGGAAGCGTTGAAGCCAGTTTTGCAACCATAATGTGGCTTCCAGATCCAGATGGTTGGTTGGCTCATCTAAAAGGAGTAAGTCGGGGTTGAGGAAGAGGGCACAGGCCAGGGCCACCCGCATACGCCAACCGCCTGAAAAATCGGCTAAGGGGCGGTTTTGCCCTTCGGCTGAAAAGCCCAGGCCTGCCAGGATACTACTCGCCCTGGCGGGGGCGCTGGCCGCCTCAATGACCCTAAGTCGCTCGTGGATTTCTGCCAGATCATGGGCATTGGCAGGGTGCTGGGCCTGTTGGAGTAAGGTGGTGCGTTCAGTATCGCTTTGCAGAACCGTCTCTAAAAGAGAAAGCTGCGGATTAGATTGTTCTTGGCGGATATAGGCTATACGAGCCCGTTTGGCAATTTGGATCTCTCCGCCTTCATGGCTCATCTCTCCTGTAATCGTTCTTAAAAGGGTAGATTTGCCCGTGCCGTTTTTACCAATAAGGCCCACTTTTTTACCCGGTTCAAGCGTAAGATTTGCCTCTTCAAGGAGCGTTCTGCCGGCAATACGAAGGGTAAGATGGGAAATAACAAGAATACTCATAACCGTGTTGTAATCATTTCAGATGCAAGGAAGGGGTGGCGAGAAGGCCCTTAAAAAGGCTTGAGTGATCCTCTTGGCAGAGGTAGGCGTGATAAGAAGGTTATATGCCAGTTTATGGCAGTCCTGTCAGCAACAGATTAAGGGGGCCTTTTGCCGAAAAGGAATTAGAGGGGGAAGGAAGTTTTTTCAATAGGGTACAATGTCTTGAGGGTACAATATCTTAGTTCATGAGAGGGCGTAAGGATTTGGAGAAGTGAGAGCAATGCTCACAACTCTCTTTGAACCTGTTGGCCATTTCCCAGTTGTTGTATTCTTTTTCACCCAAAGATAATCATCTCTCCAAAACCAACCTGCTTCTTTTTCAATAAGGTACAATTCAATAGGGTAAAAGTGGAGTATGGCAGAGAAAAAATAAGAAAGAGAAGATTTTTATGCCCTTGGGGTGTTTTTTTATGGCAGAAAACGCAGTATGCCTAAACGGAGAATATTTTTAGACAGATTACAAAGAGGAGAAATCTTATGGCGAGTGAACGTACCCTTTCCATTATCAAGCCCGATGCAACACGACGGAACCTAACGGGTAAAATCAACACCAAGTTTGAAGAAGCTGGTTTAAAGATTGTTGGTCAAAAGCGTATTCGTTTATCAAAAGAACAAGCCGAGGCCTTTTATGCAGTTCATAATGAGCGCCCCTTCTTTAATGACCTGGTCAGTTTCATGATTTCTGGGCCTGTTGTTGTTCAGGTTTTAGAAGGGGAAGGGGCTGTGGCAAAAAACCGTGAAGTGATGGGGGCAACAGATCCTTCCAAAGCAGACCCTAACACCATTCGGGCCCAGTTTGCTGAAAGTATTGAGGCAAACTCTGTTCATGGATCAGACAGTTTGGAAAACGCTCGTAACGAGATCGCCTTCTTTTTTGCCCAAACTGAAATTTGCCCATAAAACACCCTTATAAGGCAGTAAAAGGGCCTAAGAGAGGGCTGATTCGTTGAGAAAAAGTCCTTGAAAATCAAGAGAGAAATAGGGGATTTCCAATAAAGAGGCTGGAAAAGAAAATTCTGGCCTTTTGGCTCAATAATAGAGCGATTCAGGGGGGATTAATCTATACTCTCTAGGTTCAAAGACTCTCTCATTTTAAGGCCATATCGTTTAAAGCAGCTCCTCTTAAAGGGGCTGCTTTTTATTTTACCCCTGTTTTACTTCGTGTGTTTAACCTTGTGTGTTTTATCCCGTATTTTGGTTGTATGTTTTGGCTAGCATGTTTTGGTGGGCATATTTTAACAGGTCTATAGTCGTAGAGGTTAAACTCTCGTCTTGACCGAAGCCTTGTGCATTGAGCCTCTGTATCGGCATTGAGGGCGATCATGCGGTCATCATGGCCTTCGAGCTAGACTCCACTTTGGGGATTACAGCAAACAACGTACGATCACGTATGATCTTGGTGGTTGTTTTGAAAACCACTATCCATCTGCACAATAGCCCGGTTGCTTTTTGTCTCCCTTCCATAACGAACACGAAGAGGCGCTTTGTGCATTTCTGTGGGGCCTTGGTGCCTGTAACATCTACAGCATCGGCCTTGGTTTCATGGTAGGCCCCCCCAGCAGCAGGATCACTCGCGGGTAGAGCTTATGTTCTTACTCTAATACGCGTAAGGCAAGGGATTTTTCTGTATCATCAGGCAACACTGGAACAGCAGTTTGGCCAAGGATAGGGCCATCATCCATTGAGATGCTGGAAGGTCGGGATTATCGTTAACCTTGGGGGTTATTCCATGGGGAGTGTTCGATTTGACCTTTCCTGTGCCAGGGTCAAATCCTGTGCCATGCTCAAGGGCGTTTTGGCGCTCGTTGAGCTCCTTATTTTGCAGAATTGTCTCTCAATAAAAAGGAAAGGTGTGGGTGAGGTTGTTTTTGGCGGATGCGGCATAACAGGGTTACCCGTTCAGCAGAAACTCCCCTTTCGGGTGAGCGGAGGCACGCTCGATAAAATGCTTGATCACTCGCGGGTAGAGCTTATGTTCTTGCTCTAATACGCGTAAGGCAAGGGATTTTTCTGTATCATCAGGCAACACTGGAACAGCAGCTTGGCCAAGGATAGGGCCATCATCCATTATTTCGGTCACAAGATGGACACTACACCCATGAATTTTTACCCCAGCCTCCAACGCTCTTTTATGGGTGTTCAACCCAGGAAAGGTCGGCAGAAGACTGGGGTGGATATTCAGCATTTTGCCTTCCCATTGGGTAACCAAGTAATCACTCAGCATTCGCATATAACCCGCAAGACAGACAAGCTCGATATTGGCTTGCTTTAACACGGCATGGATGGCTTCTTCATGGCTTTGGCGATTTTTCTTGTAAAGGGTGTGGTCTTCAACATGGGTGGGGATATGGTGGGCTTTGGCTATGGCAAGGCCTTCGGCATGGGGGGTATTGCTGAGCACAAGGCCAATTTCTGCAGGGAAAAATGCCTGTTCGGCTGCCTGTATCAGGGCGAGCATGTTACTGCCCCGTCCACTGATGAGAATAGCAATACGAGGTTTGGAAGATGGTGTCATGCAGGCAAACTCTTGGATAATTGCAAGAAAGTCTTGGGTAATTGTAAGAAAAGATAATTGTAAAAAAAGAAGATCATGGCAAGAAAAGAAGAAGGGAGAATAAGAAAAGAGGCGGCAAAAGGTGGCCGTTCCAGCTCTTATAGTTCTGTTATAGGTCAGTTCTATTATAGGCGAGGAGTTCTATTGTAGGTGGGGTTTATACCTCTCTTCTGGAATGGCCTTTCGTTTGACCTCTGAGCATTATGAAAAAGTGGGAAGGGGATTAAAGCGTACTGGAGTACTGGTGGAAGCTTCTACATGGCCGATAATAAAGGCTTGTTCCTCCCTACGGGCGAGGTCCTCAAGAACATGGTCTGGCTGCTCGGTGACAACAACCATACCAAGGCCACAGTTAAACACCTTTAGCATTTCTTCGGGTTCAACTTTACCGTTTTGGGCTAACCAGGGGAAAACCTTGGGCATTGGCCAGGCTGAACCATCGATTATACAGCCTAACCCTTTGGGGAAAATACGGGGCAGGTTACCAGGCAGTCCCCCACCGGTAATATGGGCTGCAGCTTTAATAAGCCCTTGAGCATGAAGGGCAAGAATGGACGCAACATAGAGGCGTGTGGGCTCCATTAAGGCTTCGGCCAGTGTGCGCTCAGGTTGGAAAGGGGCCTTTTCCCCCAAAGAATGGTTGGCTTGTTTGAGAATATGGCGAACTAGCGAAAACCCATTGGAATGAAGCCCTGAGGATGGCAAACCAATAAGCGTATCGCCTGCCTTAATGGGCTTGGGCAAAAGGGCTGTACGTTCTGCAGCCCCCACAGCAAACCCAGCCAAATCGTAATGGCCAGGGCCGTACATACCGGGCATTTCTGCCGTTTCACCGCCCACCAGGGCACAGCCTGAAAGCCTACACCCTTCGGCAATCCCCAGAATAATGCGCTGGGCATCGGCGACGTTAAGCTGCCCGGTGGCAAAATAATCTAGAAAAAATAGTGGTTTAGCGCCTTGAACAATTAAGTCATTGACACACATAGCCACCAGATCTATCCCCACGGTTGTATGGAGCCCGCTTTCTATGGCAAGCATCAACTTAGTACCCACCCCATCTGTGCAAGAGACAAGAACAGGGTCGGTAAACCCTGCGGCTTTAAGGTCAAACAATGCCCCAAAGCCTCCTATCCCACCCATTGTACCTGGAACAGAGGTTTGCTGAACAGCAGGCTTAATCGCCTCGACCAGGGCATCGCCTGCCTCTATGTTAACACCGGCTTTGTGATAAGTACTGGAAGAGGATGAGGGAGATTTTGCGTTAGGGCACATCGTAAGAAGAAACCTTGGCTAAAAACAACTATTGAATTTAACCAATAAAGTGCTTTACGCTGAAAGGCAACGTTCATAGACCGCCATTTTAGCCTGAAGGAAATAAATCGTTCCCCCCCAGTCAGTCCATTAGTCAGCCATTAGGTAATCCATCCGTCAGTCCTCCAGCCTTCACCAGCCAACACCCCAGTCATCCCTTAGCCAGATTGTATTTCCCACCAGCCAGCCCCAAGAGGAGGAATGCTCATGAGAAAACCTCCCCCACAGGAAGAATGATAGACACAGCCTCCCCCCTTTATTCTGTACCTCGTCAGTTGGTATTGCCCCTTATTTCCAGTACCGACTCTTATAAGATGGAGTTTATCGCGGGGACATCGAATCTTCTGGCACGTCATTGGTTGCTTCGCGAAGGGATAAAGGAGGAATGGCCCGAGCGACGATTGATCTTATGGGGGCATTCGGGGTGTGGAAAAAGCCATCTTCTCCATGTATGGGGCAGGGCTCACAATGCCCTTATCTTACCTGGCACGGCCTTAAGGGAAGGGATGCAGGAAGCCTTTCTCTCGTTGGTGAGTGCGCATGGCGGTGGGGCTATAGGCATTGATGATGCGGATTTGATAGAAAGTGAAGCCCTGTTATTGCATCTGATGAACTTTATTCAGGAACAAAAGGGGCATTTGGTATTGGTGGGGCGCTCCTCTCCCTGGGGATGGCGTTATCAGTTGGCTGATTTGCAAAGCCGTATAAGGGCATCGCTCTCCGTGCAAATGATGCCTCCCGATGATGATTTGTTGCGTATCTTAATGCTTAAACTGATGGCGTGCCATCAACTTGTGGTTTCAACGGCTGTGGTGGATTGGCTGTTGCAGCGCCTACCTCGAACGGCCCCAGCAGTTTATGAGGCGGTAGAGCGGATAGATCGTTTTTCTTTCCAGCATGGATTAGCCTTAACCCGCGAGGTTGCAGGCCAGGTCCTTCAGCAAATGGGTTGCCTGAATATGGAAAAATAGGTGCATCTATTGCAAAATTTGATTTTCAAACGGGGTTTAATTTTTTTTCAGAGTTGAATTGTTACAGGATGTCATTTTCCAGAGTTGAATTTTTAAAGATTTAATTTTTAAAGTGAAATTTATGGCTCAGAGACTTCGTCTTCTCCCCGGCCTCTTTTTCTTTAAAGAGCCGGCAAACCCCTTAAAGAGATAGCAAAAGGGCATAAGGGCAGTTATGATAAAATGAACATTCTGTGAGGCATATATTTCTACCAACTGGTGTTATAAAGGAAGGGAAAGGGGTAACAAAATGGTAACTTGCAAAAAGGCGGCTAACACTTTTAAGTGAAAGTCCAAGAGAAGAGAAGAGCATTCTCCTCAGAGCCTTAGGCCCTTAAAGGCTGTGTTTTACTTTCGCTTGGAGGGGCATGCGGGTTTGAATGTAGAATGATGAGCGAAACATGTTGAGAGAGTGGTTTATAAATACAGAAAATGTCCCCAACAGATATGTCATCCCATCCCATAACTTCCTCTGAGCCATTACAGGATAGCGAAAAGCCGTCCACCCTTGCTGCCCATAAGGGAGAGGATCATATGATGGCCTGCCAGCCTGAACGTTTTATTAACCGTGAGCTCTCCTGGTTGGATTTTAATCATCGCGTGGTTGAAGAGGCCGATAATACCCGCAACCCTCTCTTAGAACGGTTACGTTTTCTCTCTATCAGTGCCAGTAATCTCGATGAGTTTTTTTCTGTACGTTTTGCAGGTCTGGTAGGCCAGGTCAGGGAAGGATTGATCAAACCCTCTTCAGATGGGTTAACACCTGCCCAGCAGCTTACTGCAGTCAGGGAGAGAACGCGCCAGTTAATGAATGAACAGCAGCGCATATGGTTTAAATTGTGCCAAGAGCTAAAAAATAAGGGTGTAGAGGTCTGTGATACCACCGCCCTTTCCGAGCAGGATAAAAACTGGCTGCGTGATATTTTTATGAACAGGCTTTTTCCTGTCTTAACCCCTTTGGCCATGGATACTGCCCACCCCTTACCCTTTATTCCCAATATGGGTTTGGCCATGGTCATGCAGCTTAAGGGGGAGGCTGAGCGAATAGGGCGAGGGGTATTGATTGTTCTGCCTGGCCAGATAGAACGCTTTATCCGCCTGCCATTTCAGCCAGAATCGCCTTCTGTTCAGCGGTTTGTTGTTCTGGAAGAAATGATTGCCTTGTTTATGGATATTCTGTTTCCAGGGATGAAACTGGCCGAATGGGGGGTACTGCGCGTTATTCGTGATACGGATGTTGAGTTTGAAGATGAGGCCGAAGACCTTGTTCGCTCCTATGAAACCGCCCTTAAGCTTCGCCGGCGCGGAACTGTGATTCATCTGGATATCGACTCGCGTATGCCGCTGGCTTTGGCCCATGATATTGCCGACAGTATAGGAATAGCCGGTGATGAAGTGGTTATTCATAAGGGGTTATTAGGGTTAACCGATCTTCGCCATTTAATTACCGATTCTCGTCCCGATTTGCTCTTTCCTACCTATACCCCACAGTTTCCTGAGCGAATAAAGGAATTTGGGGGGGATTGTTTTGCAGCGATCCGTGCGGGCGATCTCTTGGTGCATCACCCTTTTGAGAGTTTTGACGTGGTTGTCCAGTTCCTTCGTCAAGCAGCTACTGATGAGGCGGTCATTGCGATTAAGCAAACCCTGTACAGAACCTCTCATAACAGCCCGATTGTTAAGGCCTTGATTGAAGCGGCTGAAAATGGCAAATCGGTTACAGCCATGGTAGAGCTGCGCGCCCGCTTTGATGAAGAAGCCAATATCCGCCTGGCCCGCGCCTTGGAAGCAGCTGGTGTGCAAGTGGTTTTTGGCTTTGCTGATTTTAAAACCCACGCCAAGCTTAGCCTTGTTGTGCGCAAGGAAGGGGGCCGGGTGCGTTCTTATACCCATTTTGGGACGGGAAATTACCATCCCATTACTGCCCGTATCTATACAGACCTTTCCTTTTTTACCTGTAATGAGGCCCTGGTGCGGGATGCCGCGCGCCTTTTTAATTACATGACAGGTTATGCACGGCCCGAAAAAATGGAGGCTATTGCCTATTCCCCTGTTACGATTCGCCCTAGCCTAATGGCCTTGATTGACGAGGAAATTGCTTTTGCCAAGGCTGGGCGGTTTGGCACGATATGGTTAAAAATGAACTCTCTTGTTGATTCTGCCTTGATTGACAAGCTTTATGAGGCTTCAGAAGCGGGGGTAAAAATTAGCGGTATTGTTCGGGGGATGTGCTGTTTACGCCCCGGTGTGCCGGGACTTTCAGAAAATATCCGGATTAAATCAGTGGTCGGGCGTTTTTTGGAGCATGCGCGGGTTTTTGTATTTGGCAATGGCCGTAGGCTTCCTTCACGTCAGGCCAAGGTTTATATCTCTTCAGCAGACTGGATGGAACGGAATATGGATTGGCGGGTAGAAAGCATGGTCCCTATTTATGATACGGCCATTCATGCCAAAATCCTTAACCAGATTATGGTTGCCAACCTTAAGGATACCCTCCAATCTTGGATGTTGCGCGCAGATGGCCATTGGGAACATGTGAGGATTGGCCAGCATCCCTTTTCGGCCCATAATTATTTCATGGCTAACCCCTCGCTTGAGAAAGACTATCACCGTAGGGAAAAACAACGCATGCTTCCCGCTACACCGCTTTCTGGTACAAAAATCACGTAAGGGCTGGAATGTTATATTGCATAAAAAGGGCTATTCGGTTACCCGTAAACAGCAAACCCCATCATTCGGGGGCCATGTCTAGACGGCTCCCTTATGGGGGCTTGGGTGTTATCAGTTAAAACAGGAGAGTGTATTTTACATGTCCCCTTACGAGCCAGAAATAACAGAAACGAGCCTTTTACCACGGTCTGCCCTGATTGATTTGGGTTCTAACTCTACCCGTATGGTTATTTTTGAAGGAGTTTCGCGTAATCCTCTGACAATTTTCAATGAAAAAGCAGTTTTAAAGCTTGGCAAAGGCCTCACCCAAACTGGCAAGCTCAATGCCCAGGGCATGAAACTGGCCTTAGATGTGGTAAGGCGTTTTAATACCATAGCCCGTGCCATGGGGGCTACTCCTTACGAGGTTATGGCAACGGCTGCTGTGAGGGATGCCACCAATGGAGCGGACTTTATTGCTGGGTTACAAAACCATTTGCCTGGTGTGCCGATCCGGATTATTTCGGGAGAGGAAGAGGCAGAATATTCGGCAACGGGGGTTTTATGTAGTATTCCCGATGCGTTTGGAACCGTAGCCGATATTGGGGGCGGTTCCTTGGAATTGATTAGGGTTAAAGAGGGGAAGGTGGAAGGAGCTAAAACCCTGAAGCTCGGTGTGATACGCCTTTCCGATCGTGCAGAGGGGAATTTGGTCAAGGCCCGTAAAATTGTTGAAGATGATTTAAAAACAGTGTCCTGGCTTTCAGTGGGTAAGGGAAAGGCGCTTTACCTGGTGGGGGGGGCGTTTCGTGCGCTAGCGCAGCTTTATATGCACCATACCAAATATCCGCTCAACATTATTCATTATTATACTTTATCTCCCGCTAAAGCCCAGGAAATGGTGACGTGGTTTTTATCAGGCCCTACCAAGGAGATTCAGAACTATTCGGCCGATCTGTTAAAACGGTTGGAAGACATTCCCTACGCTGCCATTGTTTTAAAGCGCTTGATGCAGGAGGTTCAACCTTCTGAAATCATTTTTAGTACAGAAGGCTTGCGAGAGGGATGGTATATGCAAAAAGTGGCTTTTTCTGTAGCAGCAGAAGAGCCAAGGCAGCAAATGGCCTATGAAATGTGTAAAAAATTTGGTCGTAGCATGCAATTGCCACGTATCCTCGCCAAATGGACAGATTTTTTACGCCCGTATGAAAAACCCTCTCAAACGGCCTTGCGGGAGCTGGCCTGCTGGTTTTCTGATATTGGTGCCCTTGACCATCCTGCCTATCGGGCGGAAGAAGGCTATAGGCGGTTGCTGCTTTTGCCTTCAATGAGTTTTAATCATTATGAACGGGTCTATCTTGCCATGGTTGTGGCCATGCGGTATGGGGCTGATCTTAATGCCCCCTTTATGCAGCCTACGCGCAAGCTTTTAGGTGAGGAAGATATTATGCGGGCCCAAGCGCTAGGGTTAAGCCTGCGTTTGGCCTATACCATTTGTGGTGGTACTCCTGATCTGTTGGAAGGTACAGGAATTGCCATTGAAGGGAAAAAACTGACCCTTCAACATCTTCCATCCCGGGTAGCTGTCATGGGGGAAAGTGTAAAACGTCGTATGAGCCGCTTGGCACAGGCCTTGAACCTGAAGGTAAAAATTGCAGAAACGGGAGAAGAGTGTGGGGGGTAAGTTTGTATGATCCCTTATCCTTCATGCAGTGCTTATTTTTAGGTACAAAGATGTTTGGTTCTTCGCTTAGGTGGACAAACCATTTCTGCAAGATTATGAACCTTCTTCTCTCAGGTTAACCAGAACCAGTCTGATAAAGCTGCGCTAACGTACGAAACGCCCCCCCCCATCAGGTAAAGCACCTTTCCCTTACCAGTTGAAAGCCAGGATGTTTTTAAATTATCTTCTGGCATTGCTCTGGTGGTATTGGTCTTTTGCGGTATTGCTCTGGCGATATTAGTCCAGGTGGTATGAGTTTGGTGGTATTTTAATGGGGAGATGATCTGGGATTAGGGGAATAGGAAACTTTCATTTCTGCCCTTTACTCAGCTTTTACCCCTTATGGGTTTTTTTCCTTTACGGGGTTTTAATACTGGCTTTAAGGGCGTTTTTATGATCCCTTGGCGGGGAGATGAGGTATGTTTTCTTACTTTACCTGAGTAGACTCTTTTCCGGAGACCTGAACAAGGAGTACCCCTTTTTCTGCACCAATCCACCCATCCCCTTCAAAACCCGTAATCTGCACATTGGGGTTATGTTTTAAAAAGGGAGGAAGAGAAATACGAATACCAGGAAAACCATGATCATCAGCGGGTTTCTGGTTCTTGGTATGAAAAATACAATACAGACCAGGATCCAGTGTCATCAGATGGCCTGTTACTTTCAGGTCATAAATTCTCTTTTGTATCGAAGCCTGATCAGGGGTATTGGGCGTACTCATCGGTCAGGTTCTAAAGCTTGATTAGCTCTTTTGCACCTATTGGTTTTATCGGTTTCAAGGCCTGTACCAGTTTAAGGCCTGTACCAGGCGGCTCATACGGCGTTTTACACTTTCCCCTATGATGGCTATCCGGGATGGAAGATGCTGAAGGGTTAGTTTTTTCCCTTCAATGGCAATTCCTGTGCCTTCCAACAGATCAGGAGTACCACCACAACTTGAAAAAAGCCTATGAGGCGGCAAAAGCTGATCCGGCATTTCATAGTGAGCTTGCCTATTATCTGAAACATTATGTCGGCCGTCCAAGCCCACTATGGTATGCCCAGCATTTAAGCGAACAGCTTAAAGATGCAAAAATCTATTTCAAATGTGAAGAGCTTAACCACACTGGTTCCCACAAACTTAACAATGTTATGGGACAAATCTTGCTCGCCCGCCGCATGGGGCGCAAACGCATTATTGCTGAAACTGAAGCGGGCCAGCATGGTATAGGCCAAACGCAGGCTTAACCCTAGCGCTTGGGCCCGCATAATATCTTCCTCACCTAAAAGCTTGCGCGTAGGCTGCCTGACTAACTAGCGTATGGATTGTCTAGCTAAAACGATTTTAAAAGCCGGTCAAGATAATCCAGCTCCTGTTGCGGGCGGGTTCTATCGGAATCTCGTTTACGGAGCTCTTCTTGAATGGCCCGAGATTGATTCGGGCTGATTGTATCTGTCAGGTTGGTTTCGTTTGTATTGGGAGCAGGGCTGCCCCCATTCTGCAATTTGCGCCCTAAAGGGTCTTCATCAGCTTTTTGGGAGGATTCCTGTGCTGTTTTCCCCGGTTTATTGCCAAAATGATGCGGCTGGGCTCCTCCGGAGGAAAGAAGTGGAAATAACACTGTTCTGCGTCCACTTGCTCCTTGTTGGTTTTGTAAGGTTTGCTGCATATTCTGTTGGCCCTGCTGGAGGGCATTTAAAGCGGTTTTTTGCTCATTAAAGGCAGCAGAATCATCCCCATGGGATAAGGCCGTTTGGGCATTATGCATGGCTGTTTGGGCTTTTTTGAGGGTTTCTGGTATTTTTCCCCCTGAGAGTTCTGCATATTCTGTTTGGAGCTCTTTCAGGGCGCGGGCTAAGGCGTGCTGCATTTTTTGTTCGGTTTTTCGTTCGTCCTGTTGGGGGGTGGTGGGGGTCACAGAGCCATCGGGTTTAAAGGCGTCTGGATGCTCTCTGAATTGTTCGGTAAGCGCATTGGGTGGTGTTATGGCAAGCTGGTTGTCTTGTTCACTCTGCTGAGCAGAAAAGGCAGAGTCCTCTGGCTGTTCCCGTCTTTTTTGGGTGGTGTCAAGCAAGGCTTTCTGGTGCTGTATCATCTCTTTTACAAGGGCCTGCTGCTCGTTAAATTGTTGCTGTAAGGCCAGTTGTTTGGCCAGGTCAATCACATCTTCGGGGCGGGCCTGGCGCATTCCTTGGAGAGAGTCTGCCATATCTTGCAGGTTTTTAAGGGCCTCAGCCGTATGGTTGTTTTCTGCATTTTGCTGGAGCTTTTCCATATCTTTAGAGAGAAAGTTCTTCACCAACCCATCGACTGGCGCCATGGAGGGGAGGGGCATAGAACCATTATGGGCCTGTTGCATCAGGCTTTCCATCTTATGGAGTACGGCCTGTTTAAGGCGTTGAAGGCGCTGTTCCAGCTCGGCCTTTTCTTCCTCATTTTGGCCTGCTGGGCCCAGGCGGTTCATTCGCTCAAGTTGTTGGTTTACGGCTTGTTGGGCGGCTTTCAGTTCAAGCGCTGCCATCAAGGCTTGGGGAGAGGTCTGGTGCCCGGTTTCCAGGTCTTGAGCAATCAGCCACATTCTGTCCAGCATTTCGGCAATCATCGTCTCATGGGGAATAAAAAAGGCACCAGCCAGCCAGGATAGGCTAGAAAGATTAACCACAATGCCTGGGTCTGTTGAAGGGCGGCCAGGTATTTCCGTTAAACCTGCAAGGTCTTCAGAAAGGGTTTTGCGTTTGATATGGCCCAGATAAAATCGTTTGCGCATTTTCTGCAAGGCCGCAGCTGTTGGATTGCGAAACACAGGATGAGGTAAGGTAAGAGGTAAAGGTTTACTGGTCGCTACCTGCCCTGTGATATCGGTGACACTGAGCTGGGCATTGACACGTTCCCCTGCCCAGATACTATCTGCAAGGTCAAGCTGTGTGTGACCGGTATAGGTTTTGGGTTGGCCATCAAATGCCAGGCGTTTTGTCCAATGGCTGGGCATTCCCTTTGGTGGAGGGGTGAGAGGGGTTAGGGTTAGGGTGATCTCTTTAAGGCCATAAGGCTGACTGGCCCTGTAGTCTAACTGGATTTTGGTGGTATGGGGGACAATAGAAGGGGGGGAAAGCCAGCTTATGGCAGGGTGTGGGTTGGGAGTCACCTGGATTTCCAGCTTTTTGATGGTGCGGCCCCGTGCACGTATAGTCAGGGTTGTGCTGGCGAGAAGCTTTGTGTGAAGTTGCCAGTCTTTTCCACTGGATTGGGCAGTAAAACGATTTTGGGAGAGGCTGTGAGGTTCAGCAATAAGGGTGGGTGCAGAGCGGCTATGGCTGACTGTTAGGGTTAAAACAGCGTTCTGCTCGGTGGTAATTTTTTGAGCATTTGTGTCTAAAAAAATGGGGGGATGGTTGGTATAAGCGGGGGGAACAATCCAGGCCTGAAGGGTGGGCAAAGGGGTAAAGGGGGTATCCACGCCAGGCCAGAAGGCGGAATATAACATTTGTGGCGTGGCCTCCCCTGTGTAAAACAAGGCCGCAACAATAGCGGGTATGACAAAATAGATGGGTTGAACATGGTTTTGCGTCAGGGAAGAGAAATGAGGCCAGCCAGTTTTAAGTTTCCGGACTTTCTTTTGGGTACGCGCAAGGTGGGCCTGCCATAAAAAGGAGGAAAATCCCTCTGCAGGTTTGTCTTCAAGGGTTGTAAGGGGGTGATGGGTCAGCCTGGAGGCTTCTTCTATCCTTTTATTGACGAGGCTTTTGGGGGGAGAAACCATAGCATGTATGCCTCGGTAAATGAACCACCCACATAATGTGGCCAACCCCACAAGAAGAAGCGCACGGGCCTCATCTGGTAAAAGTTGGGGCCAGCCTAAAAGCCCCAGGAAAGTATAGAGACAGAGAATAACAAAAGGAAGCGAGAGCGCACGAAAGATCTGCTCAAGCCAGAGAATGAAGACAGCCCGCCTTTGGGCTCTCTCAAGGGTATGAAAACCAGAAAAATACCTGAAAAAAGGTAGGCGCATTCTTACGTTTCAGTTTCTGTAAAAGGGATAGTTTCCCTCTCCCAAAGGGCAGAAAGGGGAAGCCGGGGTGTAATAACAGACCATTGCCCGTTCTCAATCATCACCTGGGTCGCTAGCGGGCGGGCATTATAGGTAGAGCTCATAACGGCACCATAAGCCCCTGTATCTAAAATAGCAATTTGGTCGTCGGGTTGCAAATGGGGGAGCACCCGATCAGAGGAGAAAGTATCTCCACTTTCGCATACAGGGCCAACAACTGCCACATGCTCCTGAGGCTGAGAAAAGGCGGCTGTGCGGAGGGGAAGAATGCCATGCCAAGCTTCATACAAGCTGGGCCTGAGTAAATCATTCATGGCAGCATCGATGATTAGAAAGGTGGTGAGACTGGTTTTTTTCTTACGAATGATTGTGCTTAACAATACGCCGCACGGGCCAATCAGCCAGCGGCCTGGCTCTAGGGAAATTTTAACATCCAGTCCGGAAAAATGTTGGCTAAGACACGCAGCTAATGAAGAGATGGACCCTTCTTCTTCTAGGCGATAGGAAATACCCACCCCTCCCCCGCAATCAAGGGTTTTAACGGTAAGGTTTTGTTCTCGGGCTGCTCTAACCAGCCCGGCCAGACGCTCAAAGGCTACATTAAAAGGGGCCATGTTCGTAATCTGGCTGCCAATATGGCAGGCAAACCCAAGGGGTTCTAGGTAGGGGTGGGCCTGGGCTTTGGCGTAAAGGGCCAAGGCGTCATCAAATGCAATGCCAAATTTATTTTCGGCTTTACCAGTGGTGATTTTGGCATGGGTCTGGGCATCGACATCGGGGTTAACCCGTAAGGCAATGGGGACCTTTTTTTGCAAATGGGTGCAGACCTCGGCCAGCATTTCCAGCTCTTCAGCGCTTTCAATGTTGATTTGCCCAATCGCGTGGCTCACGGCTAAGGTCAGCTCCTGATGGGTTTTGCCCACACCAGAGAAAATCATTTTAGCAGGGGGAACCCCGCTGTGAAGGGCCTTTTCAAACTCTCCTATGCTGACAATATCCATCCCCGCTCCTTCAGTGGCCAGCAGGGAAAGCACGGCAAGGTGGCTATTGGCTTTCATGGCGTAATGCAGGGCAATGTCTAGCCCTGTTGCCTGCATGGTGGCTTTTAAAAGCCGATACCGCTTGCGAAGAAAGGTGGCATCTATAACCCAGCACGGTGTACCACACTCAGCAGCAATATCGCTAAGAGCGACGCCGCTCATGCTCAAGCCCTGTTCAGTAAGGGTTAGGTTGGGACGCTTTTCCATAAGGGCCTGAAGGGAGGGGTCAGCATGCTGGAGGGGGGAGGACGTCATAAAAAGTTCCGCAATGTGCTTTGTCAAAAATTATGTTCTGTCAAAAGAAGTTTAAAAAGCCAAATGGACTAAAAGGGTAGGCTCTTTCAACCAAGAGGGCCGGAGAATTTGGCCTTTTTAAAGGCAGTATCCCAACCTTATCAATATCCAAACCTTAATAGTGGGTTACTTATGGTAGGTTAGTCTGGCCTGGGGTAGGTTTGTGGGTAGGTCATCTCTTGCGGGGGTCCCGGAGGGGAAGGGGCTCGCTTTTTTCCACAGCCAACAAGGCCCAGGCCCAGCGTGACAAGGCAAGCCATAAGGGTGAGACGGCTTAAAAATGAGGGATAGGTCATGATTGTGCTTTCAACTTGCTAAGCCAGGCCTGGGCTGCTTTGGTAACATTTTTCGGGGCAGTGCCCCCTTCGCTGATACGAGAGGCGAGGGACGCTTCAAGGCTGAGGACAGAAAAAACATCTTCGGTTATTTGTGGTTCTTCTGCTTGCATGTCTGTTAAGGAGAGCTCGTCAAGGCGGAGGCCTTTCTGCTCTGCCTTGCTGACCAGTCGTCCCGTAATATGATGGGCCGTGCGGAAGGGCAGTTTAAGCACCCGTACCAGCCAATCGGCCAGGTCGGTGGCCGTAGAAAAACCACTACTGGCCAATTCATACATTTTGTGGGTATTGGGCTGCATATCCAATATCATGCCTTCCATGGCCGCTAAGGTGAGCATTATGGCATCGGTTGCAGCAAAAACGGGTTCCTTATCTTCTTGCATATCTTTGGCATAAGCGAGGGGTAGGCCTTTCATTACCATGAGCAAGGTAGAGAAAGCACCCGCAATACGCCCAATTTTGGCACGCGCCAGTTCAGCGGCATCGGGGTTGCGCTTTTGAGGCATGATGGACGAGCCGGTGGTAAAGGCATCAGAGAGGCGAATAAAGGAAAAAGGGGCAGAACACCAGATAACAATTTCCTCTGCCAGGCGGGAGAGATGCATGGCCATAATGGAGAGAGAAGAAAGATATTCCAAGGCAAAATCCCGGTCGGAGACGGCGTCGAGGGAGTTAGCAGTGGGGCGATCAAACCCCAGTAGGGTGGCTGTCATGGCCCTGTCGATGGGAAAAGAGGTGCCCGCCAGGGCAGCCGAGCCTAAAGGGCATTCATTCAGGCGCCCGCGGCCATCTTGCAGGCGGGTATAATCGCGGTGAAGCATTTCCACATAGGCGAGAAGGTGATGGCCAAAGGTAATGGGCTGAGCTGTTTGTAGGTGGGTAAAACCAGGCATGGGGGTGGCTGCATATTCGGCTGCACGCTCGCTCAAAGCCAGCATCAGGCTGCTAAGAGTCTGGCAGATATGATCGATCTGCTCTCGTAACCAAAGCCTGAAATCTGTAGCAACCTGATCATTGCGGGAGCGGGCCGTATGGAGGCGCTTGCCTGCCTCTCCAATTTTTTCTGAAAGCCGGGCTTCGATATTCATATGGATATCTTCAAGATTTTCATCAAACTTGAAAAGCCCTGTGCGAATCTCTTCGGCAATTTCTTCAAGCCCCTTGCGGATTGCCTGCTCATCCTCCTGCGAGATAATGCCCTTTTTAGCAAGCATGGCGGCATGCGCTAACGACCCTTGAATATCTTGCTGCCAGAGTCGATAATCAAACCCGATAGAGGCATTGATCTCTTTCATAATAGCAGCGGGGCCATCAGCATAGCGCCCACCCCATTGTTGGTTGGCTTTGGTGGGGGCTTTATCTTGTCGTTGAGGGCCCCCAGAGGCGGGAGGATGGGTATTCATGAACAAAGCGCCTTGACAGTAACTAGAGAACAAAACAATACGAACCCGTAACAGGGAAAGACTTTTCCCCACCTTGTGCTTTTTACGAGAAAAAGTTGCGCCTGTCGATTGTTGGCCGTAAAATCTGTGTGTTTTTATTTGACTGGTTTTACATATTGTGAGTTTTGAGGGGGCTTGCAAGGAAGGTTTGTTGGTTGCTGAGAATTTACAGGAAGAGAGATAGACACTGGAAGAGAGAAAGACAATGTCTGGGAAGGAAATTTACCCCTCTCATCGTGGTGATGAAAGGAAAAACACTGAAGGGCAGCATTTTTTTTGGGGGTCTTTTTCTGAAGAAGAAAAAATAACAGCTTGGCTTTCCTTTTTTATGGCCGATAAGGGCGCTGCTCAAGCCAAAGCGCGCAGCTATTGCGCAGAATACGGCACATTTGCTGAACTTTGCGCAGCCGAGCACGAGGGAAAAGTTGTTCTGTTTCCTCCAACAGAGCAAACTATGGTACAGAAGCAAGTCATAGAGGAGATGTCTATCCGCTTGCTTTATTCCCACCTGGGAGATCGTAATGTGCTTGATAGTCCTGAAAGGATCGCAAGCTACTTTATGGCATGCCTTTCATGGCAGAAGAATGAGCAGTTTCGTGTTTTGTTTCTGGATGAAAATTCTAACCTACTGGCTGATAAGGTGCTGTTTTCTGGTACGGTTGATTTTGTGCCGGTTTATCCCCGACAGGTTGCATTGCAGATCCTCTCTCTGGGGGCTAAGGGAATTGTGCTGGTTCATAATCATCCAGGGGGTGACCCCACCCCTTCGAAAGAGGATGACGCCTTAACGCGCCGTATGCGTAAAATCTGTATCCTGTTAGGGTGTGAGCTCAAAGATCATATGATTATCAGCCGCGGTGGCTGGGTCAGCATGGCCCAAAGTGGAATGTTGTAAAGGTTGTATGACCCAACTCCACGCTTCCCAATATTATGGGTCTTTACAGATTTCATATCAGAAGGACTATGAGGAGTCATCAATCCGTATAATCTTCTATGGCTATGTGCTGATAGGGCAAGGGTATGGAAGGTTTTATAAGGGGGTGAAATAGGGTTTACCTCTTTTCATTGAAGTCATCAGGTTATGCAATTTTTTCCAACTTTTCCAACTTTTTCAGTTTTTTCAATTTTTTTCTGGGGGACGGTAAGTGTGATTGAGAAAGGAGTTCTCGTATGGGAGCTTTATTGAGATGTGGGCATTGGAAAAATTTTACAAGGATTGGCCAGGGATCCTGTTAACAACCTTTCCCCTAGGTACCTTTCAAATAAAAAACCAGACATATTGCTGTGCCTGGTTTTTATAATAATCCTGAATCATCAGAAATACTGAGTAATCGGAGAAAAGGTATGAGCCCAGTTTGAAGTCATGAACTGATAGATTATCAACACTAGTAAAGGTGATTTTGGTGTTATCGAACAGAAAAAATGTTTTTCCCTTGAGAAATATTCTGAGCATGATCAAGGAAGGAGCTCTACCTATTATCCGTTTTTTGGTGGAAGCCTAGCTTAATGATATCCGGATTAACTATATCCAGATCAACTATGCCCAGATTAATTATGCCCAGATTAATTATGTCTAGATTAATCTAGATTGATTATGTCCGGGCATAAACTATGTCAGGGAACCCCCCTTCTTCTTGCCATTGCTTCTTCATTAACCGAGTTATTTTCGCATAGACTTACAGGGTTTGATGGGTCAGGTTATCGTTGTAAAAGCCCAATCTTGTTCCCAGAAAAAGCGCTCAAGTCTATGATAACGTCGTTTCCTGTATTTTAGAAATTCTAGACCGTCGCTGCGGCTGAAGAAGTAGACCATATTGATTTTGCCGATTCTGACTTGAGAAACAGTTTTTCTGCGTGGATCAGAAATGAGATGATTCGTATAGAAAAAGAGTAAGAATTCACGAGGTCTCCATAAGATCTTAGATACGGTTTTTTCTATTTTTAGGTCACTATTATTAGAGGGTGCCCAAAAAGGAGGCCGAAACGGCTATCAGAAAAAGCTACCAGAGCAGAGCCCTTCATGATGGGAGTTTCATTATCTAGGAATTAAAATAAAGTGGCCAATTAGGAAGAGCGTTGCTTACAAATTTTTCTCTCAACTTGCTTAAGAGCAACCTGCTTGAGAGGTGTGGATCTTCTATAGGAAAGCTTTATTGCTCGCTCTATTTTTGTTTTAGCCTTACTCTTCTTTTAGCCTTACTCTTCTGGGCTTTGGCTTTGATGCGGGGCCAGCAGGGCAAGGCGCTCGGCAATGGCGTGTTCACCAGGAAGGGCTCCATGTGGGAAAAGGGTCGTCAGATGCCCCATTTTGCGACCTGGCAGGGTTTCCTTTTTACCGTAGAGATGGCCAGCAAAAAGGTTGGTATTCAAGGCAGCCTCCCACAACGCCATGCCTTCAGGGCCAATCAGGTTTTTCATCACCGCATCAGAATGGCGCTGAGGGGTCGGAAGAGGAAGGTTGGCAACTGCGCGAATATGCAGGTCAAACTGGCTGTAAAGACAGGCATCGAGTGTCCAATGCCCAGAGTTATGGGGTCGGGGAGCGATTTCGTTAACCAATACTTGCCCATTTTCATCAATAAAGAGCTCAATCGCCAGCAGGCCAATGAGGGCTAATTTATGAGCGATGGTTCTGCCAATTTCTTGAATTTGCTCAATCACAGGAAAAGGCAGGCGGGCTGGAGCGAGTGTTAGATCAAGAATGCCATTTTTATGGCGGTTTTCTACCGGATCAAAAACAACGATTTCTCCATCTTTCTTGCGGGCAACAAGAATGCTGACCTCACAAAAAAAATCCACTTTTTTTTCAGCGACCAGGGGGTGAAAGAAAAGTGTTTCAAAGGCGGGCACTAGGTCAGCTTCTCCTTGGAGGCAGTATTGACCCTTGCCATCATAGCCCAGGCGAGAGGTCTTGGCGAGGAAAGGATAGCCAAACTGGCGGCCTGCTTGGGCAAGGTCTTCCAGAGTGGTTATTTCCAGCCATGGGGCAATAGGAATATTACAGGAGTGCAGAAAGGTCTTTTCTTTTATCCTGTCTTGACTAATGCGCAGGATATGACCAGAGGGATGAACAGGTTTGCGGGCGGCCAGAATATCGAGGCCTTTGGCACTGATATTTTCAAATTCAAAGGTCACAACATCCACCGTATTGGCAAATTGCTGCAAAACGGCTTCATCTTCATAAGAGCCAATGGTCAGAAAGGTGGAGGTATCTCTGGCGGGGCAGTCGGCATCGTTGGAGAGGATATGGGTGTGATACCCCAGCTGGGCTGCAGCTGTAGCGGACATGCGCCCTAGCTGCCCCCCGCCGATAATACCAATAACACATCCGGGCGGAAGGGGACTCATGAAGGGGTTTCCCCCACATTGTGCGTTTGTTGGGCGCGCCATGTTTTCAGCTTCTCAGTTAAGCCAGGACTAGAAAGGGAAAGAATGGAAGCTGCCATAAGTGCTGCGTTAACAGCGCCTGCTTCACCAATTGCCAATGTGCCCACAGCAATTCCTGCAGGCATTTGCACGATGGAGAGTAGGCTATCCACCCCTGAAAGTATTCGGGATTTAACGGGCACACCCAATACAGGTAGATGGGTCCAGGCGGCACACATACCCGGTAGGTGGGCAGCGCCTCCTGCGCCGGCAATAATAACTTTAAGGCCCCGTTCTTCAGCGGTTAGGGCGTAATCGCGCAACCGGTCAGGGGTTCTATGGGCTGAGACTATCCGGATTTCAAAGCCAATATCAAGGCTGGTGAGCACTTGGGCTGTATGTTGCATGGTAGCCCAGTCAGATTGGCTACCCATAATAATCCCAATTTGGGGGAAAGAAGAAAAGGCCGAAAGGCTGGATGAGGACATAATAACCGTAGTTTATAACCGTAGTTTGAGTAAATAAGATAAAAGTTCAGGGAAGGTGTCCCCAAGGGAGCCAGTACCACGGCCTCTTTGGGGGATTGGGCTTTTAAGGTCGTGCCAGAAAGGTTTTTAGAAAAGGTTTTTAGAAAAAGTTTTTTGACCATGGCGTGTAATGGTCTTTAAGTTCTAATGTTTTTAGGCAATATTATCGGGAATAATATAATTTTCCAGCCGGGTAATTTCATCTTTCAAAAGGAGTTTACGCTTTTTTAAACGCTGAAGGTGGAGTTGGTCTGCCGGGACATGGTGGATAGACCTGTTGATGACAGTATCTAGGTCTCTATGTTCACTTCTAAGCTCATGGAGTCGATTTAACAGGATATCACGATTTAAATACATGACAGGCTCATTCTTCAGTTCGTGTGGAAATGGCCAAACGCCGGCAACAAAGTTGGTTTTACACTATAATATTCTGCAGTAAATTACAATTTTTGTTCCCTTTTAATTTTTGTTCCCTTTTTTGTTAGCCTGCAAGATCTATATATAAAAAATGATGAAAGGCCTTTCTGATTTCTTTTTCAGTTTTCATTTATCCATAAGGGCATATGACGATGACAATTAATGGACGCATTCAGGCTTTGCAGGACCGTCACGATAAACTTGATGAAAATATCTCACATGAAGAAGGGCGCCCCGCCCCCGATGAGAATTTGCTTGTGAAGATGAAAATGGAAAAGCTCCGGCTGAAGGATGAAATTGAACAATTGCGTAGGCAGATGCATTAGCATCATTCTTATCATTAGGGCCTCTAAAAGAAATTTTCTCAAGGCTAAGTGAGCCCTTGAGCATAAGAAGGTTTTACAGCCCGTTTGTTATCTTTTTGTATGATAGGTCTATCAAGATACGGGCACTATACGGGCAGACAAAAAAGCCCACAGCCAAGCCCGATGGAGCCTTGGAATAAGGGAGGGGGAATAAGGGAGCCTTGAAGGCTGATCGTTTCCATTTTGACTTCATGAGGCCGGCTAATTGCGCCAACGAAAATTGTATGGCTTTCTAACTTTATTATAGCTCTCTATTTTACGCAGATAACAGAGCTGTACTCACAAATAAAACGGCCTTACTCGGCTTTTAGGGAGGGTCTTCGGAGGAAGGGACTTCTTCCTGAGGGGCTTCAGCTTTAGCTTGCGTGGCCTTTCTCAGCCTTTTTAAGAACAGCTTCTTTAAGAGCAGATAGGGGCCTGAGTTTTTGTATTGCAAATCTCTTAAGGTGCGAGCATGGAAAAATGTGTGAGCGTGGGAAAAGCTTGGAAAGGCTGTTATCCTTAGCAGAAGAGGCTAGGGAAGCCAGTATTTTTTAAGCCAGTGGGCTTTTCCCTTTAAGGGATCCTTTCCATGGTTAGAACCTTCATTGGCCGCCTTCAGTGCTGTATCGGCCCACCTTTTCAAACCCGCTCCAGCTGCCGATACAGCCTTTCGCTCCCCTTCGCCTGTAAAAGGGTGCGGCTTTACAGGCGCACTTCTGGAGTGGGATCGGGGATGCTGGCCAAACCCTTCACCAGGGCATTAAAATACAGGCCTGTGCCCCCACAAAGAACGGGAAAATGTTGCTGCTGTGTCGCCGCATCCAAGGCTGCCAAGGCTTGGGAGTGCTACCAGGCAACATTCCCCGCTTGGCTGGCGGACAGGCACCCATAAAGCTCATGGAGGATTTCCGCTTCCTCTTGCGGGGTAGATTGATACGGGCATAAGGGAAGAGGTGAGGCTTTTTCATCAAAAATGGCCCATAAAAGCTTCTCCTCAGGGGGCATCTTCCCCTTTAGGAGTAACCTTTCCAATCAGAATATCGCCGGGGTTGATCTCTGCCCCTATATAGATAAGGCTGATGAAAATCATCTAGCCCTTCATATTTCATGGTCTTGATAAAGGCCATTATTGGGGTTCTGTTCCAAAAAAGTCGGGTAGGGTGGGCCTTAAAAAGGCTTTAACATTTCTGTTATTTCCCTCTTTTTCCATAGAGAGGTTTTTTTTTGAGAAGAGGGGGTCATGTTTGTTTTTTTTTAAAATTTGGCAAAAAGGCTAGTACAGAAGGAACACTGGTATGCCGAGTTTTGGTCATCCATTGTTTTTATTTGTTATGCCCTATGGGCTAAGGTGGATATGCCTGAGGCCCATAGGGAATGGCCACCGGATTTAGGGTTTACCAATGTCTGCCTTATCCAAATACAGTAGTGAAGAACAGACAGCCCTTCCTTAAGGTTGGCTATAACGGGCTGCTCAAGAATCTCACCCGAATATTCTGCCAGAGGCCCCCATATCTCCGCCAGCTGTTTCATCTACCTTGTGATGATTCACAGGGGCTGGTGACCCGTTGGCCCCAGAAGGATTGAGAAGGATTGATTATCCAGGAAGAGTGAATAGATTTACCCTCTTCCTGTTAGAAGACTTTCTTCATCATCTGCAGCGAGCAAGGTCTTACAATCCTAAAAACAGCCCTTAAAATAGGCTTAATCTCTCTTAATCTTACTCAATTCGTAAGGTGGCTTTTTCCTTAAGGGCACGAAGCGGAGAAAAGAGCACAAAGCGAAGAAGTGTGCCTCGATTCGGCTTTCTGTCGAAAAGAGGCAAAAGCTGAGTTCCCTTTGAATTCAGGGAGGAAAGAGTTGAAGAGGAAGGAATATTATTCTTCCTTTTGGTAAAACATAGGAAAAGCGGTAGTGCCTTCCTTCGTCTCTGTAGGGGTAGGGGGTTCGGTGTTTTCAAACCCTTCAAAAGGAGGATAAAGCGTGGAAGGGGGTATGGCTTGGCCTTCGCGGGTGAGGCGCTCATTGGCTGCATTTACGGCTGCGTTCAGGTCTGTTTGGCTACACAGCCCCAAAATAACGGGATCGCGTGGTTTAATATTGGCACTATTCCAATGCTGGCGCTCCCGAACCTTGATAATCGTGTCTTTTGTGGTTCCCAAAAGCTTGCTAATTTGTTGCTCGGAAAGCTGCGGAAAATTGCGAAGAAGAAAAGCAATGGCATCGGGGCGGTCGTTGCGTTTGGCTACAGGGGTATAACGGGCGCCCTTGGTTCTTCTAGGCAAGGGGTTAGAAGGCTTAAGAAGGGTAAGCCTTCGTTTTGAGTCAGCCTCGCAACGGGCGATATCCTCTGCTTTAACCTGATGGTTGGCAACAGGGTCATACCCAACAATACCATGGGCTACTTCCCCATCGGCAATGGCTTGTACTTCAAGGGGGTGCATACCACAAAATTCTGCAATTTGGTCAAAGGTAAGGGCAGTTTTTTCTATCAACCACACAGCTGTGGCTTTTGGCATTAATGGTAAGTTCATTGACAAATCCTGGGGTTTGACACTACGGAAACCTGCCTTTGTTGTGTAAAATCTCAACATCAGCAAAAACAGAAAGCCACAAGTAAGGGGCGCGGTAACAGGTTATCGCCTATGCCGAACACATAACATATTTTCGAGTGGGAACATAGTATTTAGGCAAAGTTTATAAAAGGGGAGGATAAAAACCCACCCCCTTAAGCCATGCCCTTTGTTGATTCATCGGGCTGGAAAAGTAGTCAGCCAGCTGGAAAGTTTTTGCCGTCAGCTTCAGGAACATTCTCTTCCTTAACCACCAGCTCTTTTGCTTACCAGCTGCTATTTTGAGTATTTCTTACCCTTTGAGAATCCCTGTTAAAGGGATGATCTTCGAACGAGGAGTGGGCTAAAATCAGGTTTAAAAGGAGATTATTTCCCAGCTTTTCGCGTGCCAATACCTGCAAAGCGTTTGTTGAATTTTGCCACTTGTCCCCCAGTATCTAACAGCCTGTGTACGCCTGTCCATGCGGGGTGGGATTTGGGGTCAACATCAAGGCGAAGGGTATCGCCAGGCTTGCCATAGCAGGAGCGAGTTTTAAATTCGCTGCCATCTGTCATGATCACTGTAATTTCATGATAGTCTGGGTGTATATCGTTTTTCATGTTTTAAAATCCATAAACGTGAGGTCTCCGATACCGACCGGAGAGGAAAGTTACTACCTCTATAGCTTTTTCGTAAAAAATGTTCAATATTTTATATGCTATTTCTCTTTATCATCTCTTCTTTGGGGATAATTCCTTCAATAAGGTAAGGTGAGTGGGCTGTGCACAAGCCAGGGGAGAGCTCGTTAAGGGGCAGTGTAAGGGTCAAGAATAACGAAAAGCCATGGTGGGGTAAAGTCACCCCTGTGGGGAGACATGATGAAGCTTTTGCCAGTTGCTGATATTATCCAGATTCTCTCAATTCAGTCTTGGGTAAGTTATGGCCATGTTGGAAATTCTGCCAGCATGTTCCCCTTGCAAATGCTGGGGGCTGAGGTATGGGGGGTCAACACGGTACAGTTTTCCAACCATACGGGTTATGGGGCCTGGTCAGGAATGGTCTTTTCCGGGGAGCAGATCCTCTCTCTGGTTAAGGGGGTGGAGCAGAGGGGGAAGATGGGGGAACTTTCTGCTGTTTTATCAGGATATTTAGGCGCTGTAGACATTGGCGATGCCGTGCTGGAAAGTGTTAGGTGCGTGCGTCACCATGCCCCCAATGCCTTTTATTGTTGTGATCCGGTTATGGGTGATAGGGGCAGGGGGATGTATGTGGCAGATGAGATTCCCGCTTTTTTTGCCGAACGGGCCCTAAGCCTGGCCGATATTATTACCCCCAATCATTTTGAGCTGGAATATCTGGCCCAATCGCCTATCACCACCATTCATGCAGCCAGGCAGGCTATGTATCAATTAACCCGGAAAATGCACCAACATGGGCCGGCAATCATTCTCGCCACCAGCATAAAGGTGGAGGATACTGCTGAAGACTGTCTCGAGGTCCTCGCCATGGATAAGAAGGGCAACGCCTTTCGGGTGGCCACACCTGATTTGCCATTTTCCCCAACGGGTTCGGGCGATCTGGCCTCTGCGGTTTTTCTTTTTCACCTTCTCGCTGGTCGTACTTTACAAGAAGCGTTAAAACTTATGGTCTCTGCCATATGGGGCGTTATGAAAAAGACTTATGAGAGTGGGAAGGAGGAATTACAGATTATAGCGGCACGGAATGAACTGGTGCATCCATCAAGGCTTTTCTTCCCAGAGGCATTTTAGGACCAGAGGCGTTTTAGGGGTAATGTTGGGGTTAATTTTGGGATTAAAATTGACGCTGCAATTGGGTTGGTAGGAATTGTAGCAGGTTTGGGGTGTGCAAAAAGAAATATTTTGTTAAAAGACCATAAGCGTTATGGTAATGACTGGGCTTTTTATTCGGTGTATTCTTTAATAAAATAAACAAAATTCTCTGTATTTTGAAATAAGGTTACGCCTAAAGGTTTAGCGAGAACCCCCATAAAAGCACAATTTTACAAGGAGTACAAAATGAACGAATTAGAAAAAAAATCCCCTCTCTCCAAATGGATTTTGGAGTTTCGTAAATTTCTCTTAAGGGGCAATGTGGTTGATCTCGCCGTGGGTGTTATCATTGGGGCTGCTTTTACAGGGATTGTTAACAGCCTGGTAAAGGATGTTTTTACGCCTTTAATCGGCTTGCTCATCGGGGGGATAGATTTTAGCAATCTGTTCATTACCCTTCGGGGAGGGCATTTTGCCACGTTGGAAGAAGCCAAGGCAGCTGGGGCAGTGACTATGAATGTCGGGCTTTTTCTCAATGCCCTGATCCAGTTCCTAATTATCGGTTTTGTCATTTTTTGGGTCGTAAAACTCATCAGCAAGTTATACTCCTCTAAAGAAGCGGAAGCAGAGCCCACAAAAACCGAAACATTGCTTGAAAATATTCGTGATATCCTTGCCAAAAAATAATTATTGCCTTCTACTGGCTGCCTTTTATTGGGCCTTACCCTTTCACTTAGGGGTCTGGCCTAAGTCAGGTGGCCTAAGGCGGCCCAAGTAGGGTGGGCCTAAATAGGGTAGTCCAAATAGGGTAGCCCAAATAGGGTAGCTCAGTAGGGGTCTGGCCAAAAGAATCTTTAGCCGGATCATGGGGCGCTAGAGGTAAGCTCTTCTCGGCGTGCCTTTAATAAACAGGGCCCTTAATAAATAGGGGTAGAAAAGGGCTTGTTGGCCTATAGTTTGAAGAGATTAGTTGTCCTCGAAGGGGGAACTGGTCTTGGTAGAAATTGAATGAATAACAGGCTGGGTAAAATCATCCCAAGGCGGGATCGTTTTTATTAAGGTAGGGTTATCGATTGATTTCTGTTAAGGTCGGGTTGCAAAGCGGGTTACTTCTGAAGAAAGTTGAAGTGGTGGTGAGTGTTATACAAAAAAGAGGGAAAAAATGGTGCATCCTCTCTGTTTCTTTCCTGTTTCTGGCCTCTTGTACAACAACAGACGAGGTGCCTGAAAAATATACGCCCTATTTGGCAGAGGACAATCCAGCTGTGATGGTGGACGTTTTTCTTACCACCCAGGGAATGATAGAAGGGTTAATCCTTTCGGGGAAGCTTACGGTTCAAAATGCGCTGGTCTTGCTTAAACAAGATCAATTAACCCGTAACGCTGTGCTGCGTCAGGGCTTGTACCCCTCTATGGAGAATATGGAAGAGGCCGCCAAGCAGATGAAAACCCTTCTGGCCATCATTCACCAAATAGGAGAGGGCCAAAACAGACCAATGGGCCCTTCTATGGCCCCTGTTTTAAAGCCTGGCTCTCCTGCTTTGCCCCCACCAGCTTCTAAAGGAAATAGCTAGAAATCTAAGGGCAATAAATAATAGGTGAAAAGAATAAATAGCAAGAAAACAGTCTTGATGTCTCCGTTCACCTGGAGCTTGCCTTTAACGGTTACATCTTCTTTATTCACCTGCATCACCAGTGGGCCGGCAATACGCACGTCTAGACGGGTTTTGGCATCAATGCGGATCAGGGAGCCCTCTTTAAAATACAGTTCTGGCCTTTGGCATCATAGAGTACGGTCTCTCCCTCTGCGAGGTTGCCCAACCCGGTCCGTCTTAAACACTTATTCTTGTTGGGAAGCAAAATTCTAGGGTTTCGATGTAGGGGGCTTGTCCTTGCTCTTGGCCTTAGCAGGCGGGGTGCCGCGTTTGATATGTTTTTTGCCTAATAGAAGCAAAATCGGGGCGGCAATAAAGATGGATGAAGAGGTCCCCACTACAATACCAAACAACATAACCCAGGCAAAACCTGAAAGGGTAGCTCCCCCAAAGAGGGCTAGGGGAAGAGCTGCCAAAAAGACTGTAGATGAAGTGCCCAGCGTACGGCTCAGGGTTTCGTTAATGGAAAGGTCGATCAGCTCTTGCAGGGGCATGGAATGGTATTTGCGTAGATTTTCCCTGACCCGGTCATAAACCACGACCTTATCATTAGTGGAATAACCCAAAATAGTCAGGATGGCCGCAACCATAACCAGGTCAAACTCAAAATGGGTCAGTACCAAAAAGCCCACGGTTTTGGTTAGGTCAAGAATAAGGGTTATAACGGCACTAATGGCAAATTCCCACTCAAAACGTATCCATATATAAGCACAGATCATGGCAAGGCTTATGGCCAAGGCCAAAAGGCCATTCCGGAACAGTTCGGCCGATACCGAAGCCCCTACGGCATCTGCTCGGAGGATTTGGATACCAGGTTGGGATTCGGTAAGGGCTGCTCGGGTTTTTTCAATCAGGGTCTGGGTGCCATCGGCTCCGTTAGGTTGGGGTGGGGGGCTGTCAAGACGGATCAGCACATCATCATTCCCCCCGAAGGATTGCAGCCCAGCAGCCGGAATATTGTGGGAGGAAAGGGTTGAGCGTATTTTAGAGAAATCCGCAGGCCCAGGGGTTTTGGCCTCTACCACCACACCGCCCCTAAAATCCAGACCAAGGGTTAGACCCGGATAGAAAAACAGGCCGATAGAGGCCAGGGAAAGGATTGCTGACGTCGCCAGGCCAATAAAGCGGCCTTTCATAAAGTTAATTTTGGTTCCCTTGGGTACAAACCGTAAAACGGGGCGAACAAACATTGGTAAAACCTTACAAGTCTGATAGGCCACAGGGCCATAATGAAACGAAAGAGAGGGAAGTTGTGAGGATGAGGTTTAAAAGTTTAAAAATAGTGTTCCATCATTAAAAGGAGAAATATCGTAGGTCTGCTTGGGCTTTAGACAGGGAGCTCTTTAGGGTGAGTTATAGCATACCAGCGAACCATAAGCATTCTGGAGAGAAGAAGGGTGGTAAACAAGGTGGTAACAATCCCAATGGTAATGGTGAGGGCAAACCCGCGTACCGGGCCTGTGCCAAACACAAACAGCATGACGTGGGCTAATAGGGCTGTGGCGTTACTGTCAATAATGGTTGCAGTCGCGTGTTCAAACCCCGCCTGAAGAGAGGCCAAAGGGGTGCGGCCGCGGTTAACCTCTTCCCTTACGCGCTCATTGATGAGGATATTGGCATCAACGGCCATTCCCAAGGTAAGAAGGATACCGGCCATACCCGGTAAGGTCAGCGTGGCTTCAAAAAGGGAGAGAATAGCCATCATCAAGATCAGGTTTGCCAGCAGGGCAATATTGGCATACCAGCCAAAAAGGCCGTAAAATAGGGCCATAAAGATAATCACAAGCACAAAGCCTACAGCAAGGCTTAAGGCTCCGGCCCTAATGGAATCGGCTCCAAGGGAGGGGCCAATGGAGCGTTGTTCTATGACCTTTAATGGTGCGGGTAAGGCCCCAGCACGAAGCATAAGGGCCAGATCAGTGGCTTTTTGGGCATCGAACCCCCCGGTAATCTGCCCGTTTCCTTCGGTAATGGCCGAGCGAATCACAGGGGCGCTAATCACCTTGTTATCAAGCACAATGGCAAAACGATGCCCGATGTGGTTTTTGGTAATCTCACCAAATTTCTGCGCACCGACACGGTCAAACGTAAAATTAACAGCCCATTCGCCGGTTTGCTGGTCAACAGCAGCACTGGCATTGGTCAGGTTTGCGCCATCCACATCGACATGGGTATAAACGGGCAATTTTTGTTCGGGGCTTTCAACCATGGGCATCATGGTTACCCCAGGGGGAGCAACCACAGCACTAATGGCTTGTTCATCAAGCAGGTGAAAGGTCATTTTTGCTGTTGTCCCCAGGAGTTTTTTAACTCGCTCTGGGTCGGTAATGCCGGGAAGCTGAACAACAATGCGATCATCTCCCTGGCGGGTAATTTCGGGGTCTACAGCCCCTGTTGCATCAATACGCTTGCGTACAATTTCAATGGACTGGCTAATAGCCTCCTTGGCGCGTTCCTGCATGGCGATTTCAGAAAGGGAGACGATAAAATAGCCCGCCTTATCTGTTGTAATGCTGAATTCATGCGGCACAGCTTGAGGGAGCTCTTCCAGCACCTTATGCACAGCAGTGCTTTCCGAAGCTTCACGTGGCAGGAACTTCAGGCTATGGTGGGTTGTATCAACACTGATATCCCGATAGCCTAATTTTTCATTTAAGAGGCTTTGGCGGATGGAATCGTTTAAGGTTTGGAGTCTATCATTGGCCAGGCTTTTCAGGTCAACTTGCATCAGCAGATAAGATCCCCCCTTAAGATCTAACCCTAGGTGGATTTGCCGCCAGGGCAGTGCAGGGGAAGGCTTGGCAACAAGATTGGGAATACAGAGAAGAACCCCTATCAGGCAGACAAGGCCCACTAAGAGCATTTTGAACCGACTATAATACATCATAAACGCGTACAGCCCCCTACTGAAACCCAATTTGGAAAATGTATGAAAACTGTCTATAACGAAAAGGGAGCCATGAAAACACATGATTAGGGGCAGAAGGTCATTTTCTGCACAGGTTATTCCTATTAAGTCACATTTGGAGTAAATAGAGGGAAGATCGGCAGTGTTTGGGTGCCATTTTTACGGTATCCCATTTTTTACAGTATTACTGGTGAAAAAGCCTGCGGAAAATATTCTACAGGTTGACAGGTTTGAGGAATGGGTTTGATTGCTTGGTTTATGAGTGAGGAAGTGGTTTATAGAGGCTCAAGATTTATAGAGGTTCAAAAATAGGGAAAGCCTTAAGGAGGATGGCCTGCGTTTCTGAAGTTTGTGAATGAAAGGGAACGATTCTTGATGAAAGTAATCAACCATCCTGCAGGAAGCGTCTCTTATTTTTTCTTAGGAATATGGTTGTTTTTTCTTAGGGATAGTGTTGGCAGTTCTGCTGAAAAAAAGCGTTTAAGCTAAGAAATCAGCCACTGGGGGCAGCCATTGGGAGAATGAGCTGGTAAAAGGGGAGGTGAAATGGCTAATAAAGATTGTATTTCTCATGCTAAATCCAAAATTGTAGAAGAACATCATTATCGGTTCTTCATTTTTCAAATAAACTTCTCACTTTTCAAAATGCAACTTTCTAAAGTGCAATTAAACGATCTCAGTAAATTTTAGGGTACATTAGGGTAAAATTGAATGTTCGGTAAAAAGGCTTTCCCTAAGGGGGGGGTAGAATCTCTCCATCCAAATCAGGCTCAAGGCCCTTTACGGGTGGGTGTAGCAGGGGCAGGCTATTTTGGCCGTTTCCATTTACAAAAGGTGCAGGCTTCCTCTCGTGAAGCACTTGTTGGCCTTTATGATCTTGATCCAACACGGGCCGCAGCGATGGGGGCTGAATTTGGTACTTTTGTTGCTCCCACTTACGAGGCCCTGCTGGAACAGGCTGATGCTGTCGTGATTGCAGCCCCAGCTGAGCAGCATTTTAGCCTGGCAGAGCAAGCCCTTAAGGCTGGCAAGCATGTTCTGGTGGAAAAACCCGTGGCCTCCACCTTGGAGCAGGCAGACTCCTTAGTGGCCCTGGCTGAAAAAACAGGGCTTGTTGTACAAGTCGGCCATTTGTTACGATATTCGGCAGAACAAAAGGCCATTACAGAACGTATTGACCGGCCGCTTTATATTGAAACCATGCGCATTGCTCCCTTTAGAGAACGCGGTGTGGATGTCTCTGTCATTCTTGACTTGATGATCCACGATCTGGATTTGGTGTTAGCTATTGTTGATAGCCCGATTGAATCGGTAGATGCCCTGGGAGCCGCCGTCAGCTCGCATTTTGAGGATATTGCCAATGCCCGTGTTCGCTTTGCCAATGGGTGTGTGGCGACCATTACGGCCAGCCGTATTTCTTTAAAAACCGAGCGGAAAATGCGGATTTTCTCTGAAGAAGGGTATCTCTCAGCCGATTTTGTCACCCGTGAATTGGTGATGATTGGTCGTAAAAATGGCCTTCCCCTACCGGGCACTAATGGATTTAAAAGAGAGAGTGTTCGCTGGAAGGAATCCGATATGCTGCAAGCAGAGCATGCCGCATTTGCAGCAGCCTGTCTTGAGGGCCTTCCAGTAAAGGTGGATGCCCGTGCAGGCCGCAGGGCTCTTGCAGCGGCTTTGGCTGTAACAGAAAGCATCGCCGCTACCCGAGAGCGTATGATACTTTCTGGCCTTATCCACCAAAAGCCAGCTGGGGACTATTAGGCGATATTGTCGGTAGTGAGTCCTTCGTCGGTAAAGGCCTTTTTAATAGCAGGACGGTTAATGATCGTATCCAGGAGGCGAGAAATGGCCTGATGAGACCGTGGGGGTGGAACAAGGCCACGGCGATGGGCCCAATGGCAGATCATGGTCAGATATAAATCGACAGCGCTGAGCTTCTTGCCCAGGAAGAAAGGCCCATTAGCCACTAAATGCTGTTCAATTACGGCAAAAAACATATTTGCTCTGGTTTGGGCGCCAGCCTTAATGGAGGCCATTGCCGCTTCGTTATTGTTGGCAAGACGCTCGGGGTAGAACCAGTTCATCATGGCTTCTTGTAAGGAGTTGGTCAGAAAAACCAGCCATTGGTAAAAATGGCCTCGTTCTGCGGTGCCAACGGCTGGTGCAAAGCCTTTTTCTGGGTGTTTATCGACGAGGTAAAGAAGAATAGCAGCGGATTCAAAAATCACGACGGGGCCATCGGTTAAAGTCGGGATACGCCCATTAGGGTTTAGCTTAAGATATTCAGGGGATTTTTGGGCATTGACCTTTCGATCGACCAGAACCAGTTGATAGGGAACTCCTAGCTCCTCTAATAGCATATGGGGGGCACTGCTGGCATTGCTGGGATAGTAATAAAGTGTATACATAAATTCTTTCTCAAGATATCGTAGCACCTATTTTATAAGGGAAAACAGACAGGAAAAGCCAGATAAATTTTACTGTAGGGTAAAGTTGATACGCCTGATAAGGGCCGATAATAAAACGCTGTTGTGTATTTTCCTCGATAGGAGCCAATAGGGGAGGAGCTTTTACAGGCACGCCTTGTTTAAAGCTGATGAGCAGACCATTCTTGATCAGCCTTTGTCGAGAAACCTGCAAATCCAGATTTTTGCAGCATTACTGGAATCTGCAGCGGATGAACAAGGGGTTCGCATGTCTGCTATGGATGGCGTAACACGGAATGCTGGCAAATCTATCGATCGCCTCTCGCTGCAGTATCATACTACACGACACGCTAACTCTTCTCCAAAGCCTTTAGCGTATAAAATCTTCAGAAGGCTTGCTGCTCTAGGCAAGGCAGAGAGGAGATGGTCTTCAAGTTGCAGATATGTCAAATCTTGGTGCGGTTGCCATCAATAACAGGGAAGGATGCTTCCCAAGTTGGGATATGTCTTTATCTTTATCTTTTGCATTTCTCACATCTTCTCTTTTTTTCTCTTTCTATTCTGAAAAATCTCTCTGTGTAGGGCTTGGTTGGGTAAGGTGTATGTGGCCGTAGCAGGCCAGCTGCTTTGTGTTGGGAATGCACCATAGGAAGGGGTTAGGAATTTCTTTTGAGGAAGTCGAAGCTCACAACCTAGAAAGTCAAAGCTAGAAACCTATAGTGGTGAGTTGTGGTTTGATAAATTCTTTAAAGAAAGAAAAAATATCGGCAAAAGGGGTTGTACTGTAGCAAAAATTGGGTAAGCTCTTTCCAAGCCAAGCCAAGCCAAGCCAAGCCAAGCCAAGCCAAGCCAAGCCAAGCCAAGCCAAGCCAAGCCAAGCCAAGCCAAGCCAAGCCAAGCCAAGCCAAGCCAAGCCAAGCCAAGCCAAGCCAAGCCAAGCCAAGCCAAGCCAAGCCAAGCCAAGCCAAGCCAAGCCAAGCCAAGCCAAGCCAAGCCAAGCCAAGCCAAGCCAAGCCAAGCCAAGCCAAGCCAAGCCAAGCCAAGCCAAGCCAAGCCAAGCCAAGCCAAGCCCCTATTCCAGGCGCTGGAATGAACAGGGGTAGAGTTATTTTTTTTCGATGTCCTGGCGAAGAATTTCCAGCTCCAGCCAACGTTCCTCGGCCTCTCTCAGGGCAGTTTCCTTTTGAGCTAACAGGGTGGAGGTTTGGGTGAATTTCGCCTGATCTTTATGGTAAAGGGCGGGATCAGAGAGAATAGTTCTGAGTTTCTGAATTTCCTCTTCAAGGCCAGCGATGGTTTTTGGCAAGTTTTCCAGGGCAAATTTTTCTTTAAAGGAGAGTTTGGTTTTTGGGCCTTTTTCCTCACTAAAAGCAGATTTGTTTTTGCTGGCAGAGGGGTTACCATTCTTAAGAGTTTCTTTTTTGCCAGAAGGGGGTGCAGGGGGTACGGCTTGCTTTTGGGCAAGCATATCGCTATAGCCACCGGCATATTCCACCCATTGGGCAGTCTCAGCAAGGGTAAGAACCGAGGTTGCGATACGGTCAATAAAGTTACGGTCGTGGCTCACAAGGAGCACGCTGCCTTCATATTGGGAGAGCATTTCTTCCAGAAGATCGAGGGTCTCTAGATCCAGATCGTTGGTGGGTTCATCCAGCACTAGCAGGTTTGAAGGTTGGGCAAGGGCCTTGGCCAATAACAAGCGCCCACGCTCCCCACCAGAGAGAACGCCCACAGGGGTGCGGGCCTGCTCTGGTTTAAAGAGGAAATCTTTCATATAGCCTATCACATGGCGGTGCTCGGAGCCGACCTGAACCATATCACCTCCCCCACCGGTTAGGGTATCGGCTAAGGTGGTGGCTGGGTTAAGGGCATTGCGTTGCTGGTCCAGGGTGACCATCGCTAGGTTGCTGCCAAGGGTTATCTCCCCTTCATCAGGCGGTAGGGTTTTGGTCAGCAGATTTAAAAGGGTTGTTTTACCCGAGCCATTCGCTCCGACAATGGCAAGCTTTTCGCCACGTTGGAGCCGGAGCGAAAGGGCTTTAACGATGGGACGTTCCCCATAAGATTTGCTTACCCCTTCTGCGGCAATGACAAGCTTACCAGAAAGGATGGCCTGGCTGGCCTGCAAGGCCAGCTGGTTGGGTTGTTTGATGGCCTCTCGTTTCTGTTGGCGAAGCTGGGCCAGTTCCTGAACACGGCGCACATTGCGTTTGCGTCGGGCCGTGACACCATAACGCATCCAGTCTTCCTCACGGGCAATCTGGCGGTCAAGCTTATGGGCCGTGAGCTCCTCTTCTGCTAAAACTGCATCACGCCAGCTTTCAAAATGTTGAAAGCCTTGATTCAACTTGCGGCAGGTGCCACGGTCGAGCCAGATAACAGCCTGAGAGACTGTTTCTAACAAGCGCCGATCATGGCTGATAAGGATGAGGGCAGCGGAAAGGGAAAGCAGCTTTTTTTCAAGCCATTCAATAGTCGGCATGTCCAGATGGTTGGTGGGTTCATCCAGCATCAGAAGGTCTGGGTGGCCTACAAGAGCCTGGGCAATGGCGCACCGCCGGGCCTCGCCACCGGAGAGATGGTGAGGGTTTTCCTGGCCTGTTAAGCCAAGTTCTTGCAGGAGAGAGAGCGATTCGTGCTCATAGTGGGGGTCGACCAGCCCAGTATTGACATAGTCGAGCGTGGTTTTATAGGCTCTGAGATTAGGTTCTTGAGAAAGGTAACGCCGCGTAATGCTAGGTTGAATGAAGATCTCTCCAGAATCGGGGAGGATTTGGCCCGAGGCAATACGAAGAAGGGTAGATTTTCCACTGCCATTGCGCCCTACGAGGGCAAGCTTTTCATGATAACCAACGCTGATTTCTGCCCCTTCCAACAGGGGTTTGCCGCCCAGGGTATAGGAGATGTTCTGTAAGGAAAGAAGTGGTGGTGCCATTTTTTACCACATACCTATACAGCGTATATTGTGCAAGCAGAATTGTTTACTCAGTCTGCTAGGCTTTTGAGTGTCTTATGCGTGATAGGGGCGTAATATGCGCGATAAGGGGGACGTAAGCAGTAGGCAATAAGCGCGCTTAAGCTCGGCCTTCAAAGTCATGCTGGGTAGAGTAAAGCTCTGTATCAAGCCCCCCTGTTACAGCCTGGTATGTGGCCACAGCCAAGGTTAAGGGCTCAAAAGGCTTGGTAATCACAAAACAGGGTTCCTGGCGGCTGCCAGTGAGCAGGCGCTCGGGGTAGGCGGTAACAAAAATTACGGGTACAGGGTGATGTTTTAAAATTCTTTCTACGGCAAGCATGCCGTCTCCGCCGAGTCCCAAATTGATATCTGCCAGGATAAGGCCAGGTTTTTTGGTAATGGCCAGCATGGTGGCTTCATCCTCTGTGCCGGCAATGCCCACGCTGGTATGGCCGCATTTTCTGACCAGGTCTTCAATATCCATGGCAATAATGGGTTCATCCTCGATGATGAGCACAGAAGTGGAAGCCGCATGGTGGAGTTTTTCACGGGCATCAAAAATCAGTTCATTGGCTCGATTCGGGGAAAGACCGGTAATGGCTGCAGCCAGAGAAATGGGCTGCTCTTCCAAAGAGGTAAGGAGCAGGAGCTGGCGCTGGACAGAGGTTAGCCCTGGACGATTAGCCTGGGAGGGAAGTTTTTCCTGCAATTGGTTAAACCGTTTGGTGAGCAGATAGTAAAGGGTTTCCCTTGGGGAAAAATGATCTTTATTCTTATTGGACACCAGTATTTGTAAGCATTCTGCAACCAGTTTATCTCCATAGATTTGGTTTCCGGTCAGGGCACGGGCATAACGCCTGGCATAAGGGAGAACGCTGATTAGTTCCTTTTGTTGCAGAGTGCTCATTATTGTGGTTCCTTTATTGCTGACGATAACCGGAAATTAAACTGATGGTGAATGCAGGCAGAGCCGAAACGGTAGATGATTTTTCTGGAATGAAGCAGGAAATTGTAAAATATCTGCCTGCCATGCGCGCTTTTGCCCGTTTTTTGACGCGTGATGCTGCCCAAGCTGATGACCTGCTTCAGGAAACGTTGGTAAAGGTGATGGATAATCTTGATAAATTTACTCCACTTCCCCCAGACATTGTAGAAAAACCAGCCTCTGAAAAACCATTTCCTCAAAACCCATTTTCTGAAAAACCATTTTCTGTAGAAGATCCCCCCCTTGGGGAAAAGGTTTTGCCCCAAAAGATCGCTTCCCCCTGGAAGGGCCTGAAAGCCTGGCTGCTGACCATTGAGAGAAATGTTTATTATGGTTATCTGCGCAAAACCAGGCGAGAGCAAAAGGGTCTGCAGGTCTTTCATGATGAGGCTCCTGTCTTTCAGGCAGAAAATGCAGCTACGGCCGATGCTGTATGGGATCTTGAACAGAATCTGGCTCAGTTAAGTCCTCCATTAAGGGAAGCCCTTATTCTTGTTGGGGGCCAGCAGCTTTCTTATGAAGAGGCTGCGCGAATATGTGGTATTGGAATAGGAACATTCAAGGCCAGGGTCTCCAGAGCCAGAAAACAGCTTGCTGCTCTTTATGAGCACCATCACGAAAAGCAAAGCCGCCAGAAGAGAGAAGAGAATAGAGAAGAAGACGATAAATAAAAAATAGCGTATTTTCCCTTCAGAGGTAAAGGTCGGTGATGAAAGGCGCAAGGAAGGAAGATAAGAGGTTGGATAAGTAAGAATTTATCTCTTCCTTGGTTGCTGTTAAGCTTGAGTGTTTTTGTACCACTACATCGTTTAAGGGTATGGCGGTGAAAATTCTTGCTGGGAGGGGAATCAGCATACAAAGTAAAGATAAAGAAATCTTTAAATAAAAGGAAAAACCTTCACGAAAAAGCGAAAAAATTTTTTCAAAAAAACATCAAAAAAACATGCAACATTTCTGCAGACTAAAGCATTAGTATTTATGTAAAGCGATAAACTATAAAAATAAATAGAGAGCAGGAATGTTATTATGACCGCTACTTTTCATGACCAGATTATTGCCATATTACCTAAGCTGCTGGTGCAAGCCCTGGCTTTAACGCGCAATCGGGCGGCCGCAGAAGATCTTGTGCAGGATGCTGTATGTAATGCCTTAGCTGCTCAGGAGAGTTTTACATTAGGGACGAATTTTGCAGCCTGGATGCATAGGATATTGCGCAATCGCTTTATTTCTAACTTGCGTAAACATCATGAAACCACAGATATTGATGATGTGCCCAGTGCCATGTTTGCCACTGAAGCCATGCATGAAAACCGTTTAGCTCTTAAGGAATTGGCTCGGGCGATTACCTGCCTTCCTGCTGACCAGAGGGAAGCGTTAATTATGGTGGTTGTCCATGGGCTTAGTTATGAAGAACTGGCTCAGGCCACAAATTGCGCAATTGGGACTGCAAAAAGCCGGGTATTTAGGGCTCGTAGGCAGCTTCAGGCCTGGCTTATTGGGGATGAGGCCCCTCGTAAGGATAAAGAAAGTGTGGAGAAAGAAAAATCCATGGCAGCCCAGGTGCGTCGTCTAGAATCTCTTTTGCGGAAGGAAGGCCAGAATAAGGCCCATCAGTTTTTTATCTAAAACTCTCAACTAGGTTTCATTAATACTAGGTTTACATTAACACCAAGTTTACATTAATGGATAAGGCTGCTTTGCCACGCAGGGTGGCCTTATTTTCAGAAGAGAAGGAGCCTATTGAAAATAAAATAATTGGTATTAAGAGATCGTCAGGCTATTACATAATTTTTATTGATTTCATATTGTTGAAAAAGATTTCTTACTGTGATGACATTGAACAGAGAAGTCATGAGATTTCATAGCTAGAGGTTTAGAAGGTTCATGACCGTTATGGCTTTGCCAAAAAAAACCAAAATACCCCCTGAGAAGCCCAGACATACGCCTTGTATGTCTGAACCTACGAAGGGCGAAAAGCAGAATTCCCTGCAAGGGAGTGACCTTTCAAAGGAGGGCGATGCGTCTGCTTTTGATTTATGGCTTGATCAGGGTTTGCATCAGTTGTTCGATAGTGTGGCCAACGAACCAATCCCTGAAGAACTGCTCAATTTAATTGAAGCAGATAGAAATCAGTGATGTGATGGAATTTCCTGAAAAAAAGGAAGACCCGAAAGTTTCTACCCATAAAAAGCCTATTTTTTCATTTGTTTTATATCCTTTCATAAAACTGCGGAAAATGGTTGATAAAGTCAGTGTGCGGCTTTTATTAATCATTTTTTTCTCTGCGGTTCCTATTGCCACCATTGCCATTATTTTTGCCTGGAACAATTATCGTTTAACGTTTTCCGGCAGCCTTTACCGGGGGGTGGTGGCTGCCAGCCGCATTAATGCGGCCATTCAAAACCATATTGCAGGTAGTCGCTCGGTTATGCGAGCCCTCTCTCAGGATAACCTGCAAAAAGACCCAGCAGCCTGTAAACGTATTTTGGATTTTGTCTACTCCGCCTCCGATGGGCGCTATCGGGTTTTACAATTTCGGTATGTAACGGGCTATATTGTCTGCTCAACAGGCGATACATCTTTACTTCAGCAAGCTCAGGTGCAGTGGGAGCGGAAAAGCCCCGTGCTGCTCATTCCTTTTTCCTATGATAAAGGGCCTCATGCAGGCTATTTTTTTATTCAAATCACACGCAGGCTCTTTAACAGCGAAAAAACCTTCAGCCGTAAGGGCGATGGGTATATGACAGGGGTGATCACGATAGGAGGCAGCAAGAAGAATTATGACTCCCTTCTGCGTTGGCGCAATGATGACGAGGATATGTCAGATACCCAAGCATGGATTATTTATAACGATCGGCAGATTGTGCCCCTTTGCCGGGATTGTATGTGGTCGCACGGTCAGTTTTTAAACAGTACTATCTTAAACCGCTTATATAATGGGGAGCATTCCTTTTATATGCGTCCTTCACGAGTGTCTTCAAACGAGGGAGGGGCAGTGTATAGCCTTATGCAGGTTTCCCCTGGTATAAATCTGGTGGTAAGAACTGGGCAGACCGATGTTGAACAACATGCCTTTGCCTTTTTTGTGGTAAGGGTGGTGGAGATTGTATTTTTCCTCATGGTGGGTTTGGGAGCCGTTGCGGTGGGGGGCAATATTCTTGTTACAGCACCCCTTCAACGCCTGACAGAGGCTGTCCAGCACTGGAAGCAGACCAAGGTTTTTGATGGGAGTGTCATGTATAATATGCCCTTGGAACTCCGCCAGTTGGGGTTTTCCTTTATGCGTGCCACCCGCAGGCTTACCCGTCATGAAGAGCATTTGATTGTGGTGGACCAAAAGCAGAAGCTGTTGATTAGGGAAATTCATCATCGGGTTAAAAATAATCTGCAAATTATTGCCTCTCTTCTGAACCTGCAAATGAACCGGATAAAAAATCCCCAATCTCGGGCTGAGTTTGCAACAGCTCGTGAACGTGTTAAGGCCCTGGCCACCTTGCATCGTTATATGTATGGTGAAGACAGCGATGTGCAGGCGGTTAACATGCGCCACTTTATGGAAGAGCTTTGCTGTCAGATCATTCAGGCCTTTGGGTATGATTCAGGCGATACGCTTGTTTCTTTTCAATCTTCGGTAGAAGATATTACCCTGACGATTGACCAGGCCGTTCCCCTTGCCTTAATTGTCACTGAAATTTTAAGCAACTCCTTGAAATATGCGTTTGTAGGTCGTAAAAAAGGGACCATTACCATAACGCTTTGCCATGGAGAGCCAGGGACAATAAAATTAACCATTGCAGATGATGGTGTTGGGTTTAACCTTGAGCGTAACCAAGAGGAGCGAAAGGGGATTGGCATGCAGCTTATCAAGGGTTTTGCTCGCCAGATTGGCGCAAGCCTGGGGGCTGTATCGCAAAAGAATGGCACTATCTATACTTTTACTATTCCCTATCCCACTCCAGGTGGGGAGAAAAGCAGTGGCCTTACCTAATCTTTTAGGGGCGAGGCTAGCGGACTCTTTCTTAAAGGCCAATTCAGTAAGGCCATTCAGTTTGGGTTTTGTGTAAAGTGCCTAAGGTGATTTTTGGGACAGGGGTAACGGCTTGGCCTGAGAAATTTGGGGCCTGAGAAATTCTGGGTCTGAAAAACTCGGGTTTTTTTAAGGTCGATGGTGGTTTGCAGTAAGGTTAAGGGCTGGAAGTCTGGCATTTTGGAAAAATTATGGATATAACGAAAAAAGAGGTCAAGGCCTGGGTAAGGCAGCAGGCCGCAAAGGGCCGGCGTAAGGTTTTAGGGATTGTTTTCTTAAGTCTGCTTGATGTCGGTATTGCTGTTGTACAGGCATGGCTTTTGGCAGATATATTAAGTGTTGTGCTGTTGGGTAAAACCGGCAATATTTTAGGGATTAGCCACCCGATAGGGCTATGGCTTGTGGCTTCTTTATGCCGTGCTGTACTGCTTTACAGTGTGGAAGTGGTCTCAGGGCGGGTTGGGGTGAAGGCCCAAAGAGATTTACGCGCCAGCGTGCTAGGGTATATTTTGCAAGGTGGGCCGGCACTTTTACGGCATAAACACACGGCAGCATTAACCAACCTGGTGATTGATCAGGTCGAGGTGGTCGATGGTTTTTTCTCCCGTTGGTTGCCCGTATCCATTTTATGGGTGGCTGCGCCTGCATTAATATTGGGGATTATTGTTTTTATCCAGCCTTGGGTGGCCGTAGTTTTGGGGGTATGTGGGCTGGTTATTCCATTGGCTCAGGCCATATTTGGTATTGGGGCAGCTCTGGCAGCCCGTAAACAATTTTTAGCCATGGCGCGTTTGCAAACCCGTTTTTTAGATCGTATACGCGGCATTGCTACACTTGTATTTTTAGGCCGTATCAATCAGGAGGCCGTTCAATTGCATCATGCGGCTAATGAGTTGCGGAGCAATACCATGCGGATTTTGCGGGTGGCTTTTCTTTCCTCTGCAACGATTGATTGTGTGATGATTATCGCCATTATTGTCATTGCCACTTCTGATAGTATGGTGTTGTATCATATATTTCATGGGCATTTCCGCATGGAGGAAGAAATATTGGGCCCGCAAGCTGTGTTATGGGTTACCCACGCCATTTTCGCCTTGCTTTTGATTCCTGAGTTTTTTTCACCCTTCAGAAGCCTGGCCCTGGCCTATCAAGATAGGGCCCATATTACCAGTGCAGGAGAGGAAATCTTGCCCTTACAGAAAGCTTATTCTGTCTATGCTCATAAGGCTCACCCTGGAGAATCCTTGGCCAAGAATGGGGTGGCGTTAACAACAGGGTTGCTCTCACCATTTCAGAAAGAGGAAAACCCAACAGAGAGAAAATTAGGAACTGGCCTGAAAACAGGATCAAACCCGGTAAGAATTCGTCCAGCTCTTACACCAACAGCTGAAGGGCAAACCGTTTTAGAAGCAGCGGTTGGGGCAAAAAAGGGGATACATATTGAGTTCCGCTCTGTCAGTTTTTCCTGGGAGGAAGAGCGTGGCTATGCCCTGGAGCAGATATCACTGGTGATGCCCGCGGAGACGACCACCATTCTCTCCGGCCCTTCAGGGGCAGGGAAAACAACCTTTATGGAGCTCTTGCTGGGTTTTATCGCCCCCCAATTTGGCCAGATTCTGTTTAATGGCATCGATACCGCAACTCTTACGGCGAAAGAGAATGCATGTCTCGTTTCATGGATTGGCCAACACCCTGTTTTATTTGCGGGCACCTTGCGCGAGAATATTATTTTTGCAAACCCCCAGGCCAGTCAGTCAGAGGTAGAACAGGCTCTTCAGGCGGCCGGTATTTTCCATTTTCTGGCAGATCTTCCCCATGGGCTCGATACTTTCGTGGGGGAAGGGGGTTATGGCCTTTCTGGGGGCCAGGCGCAGCGTGTAGCCATTGCGCGGGCCTATTTGAAAAATACCCCCATCCTGCTTTTGGATGAGCCCACAACAGCGCTGGACCCCCATACCGAGCAGGAGATTTTGGCAAGTCTGCAAGCCCTGGCAGTAGGGAAGACGGTGATTATTGTCAGCCATTCTCCAGCGGTAAGGGCTATGGCAGGCCTTAAAGTTTATCTTCAGAACGGTCGACTTGTTACTGCCCCACGGCTAGAAGATCGGGTTGAAGGCGAGAGGGATTAAGCCATGGGGCAAGAACAGGACATACAGCAGGCTTCTTCTCTTTTGTCAGATGGTAAAGATTTGCCAGAAGGTAAAGAAAACCAGCAGGCAGCCTGCTTTTCCTCAGGGAAGGGAACTTCAGGGCAGGAAAAGGGAAAAGACCACAATTCTTCTTCTCAGGGAGGAGATATGCAAGCCGCTTTAAAAGCCATTGGCCATGAAAAGGATGGTCCAGTGTCCTCCACCTTGTGCAGGCTGTTTGCGGTTTGGGCCGGGAAACGTAAGGTTGAGCTGCTTGTCGGTGTGGGTATTTCCCTTCTGGCGATGCTTTTGGGAATTGGCATTCTCAGTTTTGCTGTTTTAAGAATTGCCAGCAGTGTTCTGGGGAGCATCTTTTTGGGGGTATGGGTTTTGCGTGTGCTAGGTATGGGCAGGGTTATTTCCCGTTATGGGGAAAGGCTCTACACCCATAATGCCATGTTTAAAGCGCTGATGGATTTGCGAGTGTGGTTTTTTAAGGCAATCGCTCAAAGCTCCTCTGCCGGGTTGGCCTTTTTAAGTTCTGGAGATCTGCTTTCAAGGTTGGTAACCGATATCAGTGCACTGGATGGGCTTTACCTTCGTATTCTTCTTCCCTTTTGTAATGCGGCCCTGGCATGTGTTATCCTTGTAGGTGTAGCCCTTTATTGCCACGCCTATATGGTGGCCGTAATATTGGGTGGCGTATTTGGTTTTTCAGCCTTTGGGCTTCCCGCCATCATGGCAGCCGTAACGTATAAAATAAGCCGCCAGAAAGGCGTTCAACAGGCCCGCTTGCGTGTGACCGTGCTGGATTTGGTTATGGGTCTGCGCGAGATTTGGGCCTTTGGGGCAGAAGAGAGAATGCTTAATCGTATTATAGAGCAGGAAAAATCTCTGGAAACTATTCAGCTGCGTCAGATTAGGGCGGCTGCTTTTGCAGGCAGTGGTGCTTTTTTGGCCATGCAGTTGGGTATGGCCTTTGTGCTTATCGCGGCAATGCGTACGGATTGGGGCCTTATTGCCCCAATTGCTGCGGTTTTTATTTTGTTTTTGCTGGTTTCAGTAAACGATCTGGTGGCAGGCCTTACCCGCTCTGGAGTGCAGGCTGGCACTATAGTCCGTGCTGCCCAGCGGATTATGGGGGTTACGGCTGGAGACAGGGTTTCTCCTCAGACTTCTGGAAAGAAGGTTATGCCGACGGATTTAACTATTCGGTTCAAAAATGTTGTCTATTCCTATCCCGGGCGTAAAAAGCCTGTTTTTAATGATTTAAACCTTACCATTAAACCGGGAAGTCATATGGCCCTGTTAGGGTCTTCTGGGGCAGGGAAGTCAACCCTTGTGGCGATGTTATTGGGCCTTGTAAAGCCTCAAGGGGGCACCATCAGCATTGGTGGGGTAGACCTTTCTGAACTTGATGGAGAGGCGTTGCGAAACCATATTTCCTGGCTTTCCCAAGCAACCCATATTTTTGACGATACGATAAGGGCTAATCTCCTTCTAGGAAAAGACGATGCGTCAGAACAGGAGTTATGGCAAGCTCTTGATCATGCTGCCATTGGGGATATGGTGCGCTCCCTGCCTGATGGGCTGGATACCTGGCTAGGAGAGGGAGGAATAAAGGTTTCTGGCGGGCAAGGGCGGCGTATTGCTCTTGCCCGTATCTTGCTGCGCGATGCTCCCATTCTGCTTTTGGATGAACCGACAACAGGGTTGGATTCTACAACAGAAAGAGCGTTCCTGGAGCTTTTAAACCAGATAGAGCCCACCCGTAGTCTCATCTTAATAACCCATCGGTTAACGGGGGTAGAAAAATTAGATCAGGTTTGGATGATGGAAAATGGCGTTGTCCACCCTATGATCTAACACAATGGAATCGTTGGCTGTAAGGGTCGCTCTTGGTCGGCGTAAAGGGGTTTGAGGTCTGTGGAATCTTAGGGGATCGGTCATATTTTCTTAGCATCCATGGCGTTGGAGGTCTGCTTTGGGGGGTGTTAAGACACATTTTTTCAGGAACCCCTCTATCGCTTTATCGATCATTGCGGCGCGTTAATCCAGCCCCTTTTATGTATATTTTATCTTCAGTTAGAGAGTTTTGCCCTTGTAATAGGTGTGGGCCCCACTCTTTTACGTCTATATGCCTCTTGGTTTTAATATATTTGGCTCCTTCCCTGAGTCGAAGGGAGCGGGCTATACCCTTACGGACTTCATGCGAGAAAGTAAGGGCATCTCTTTCCCTTAGCTCACAGCATCTATTCCTCTCAAAAAGGCAATAATGGGGTAAAAGCCACCAACTAAGCTATGCAGACTCCCGATGAACCCGATGGCCAAATTCTTCTACCACGAGCTCTGCAGTATCGGCATCAATAATTTGTGGCCCTGTCGCCATGACCCCCATCTTCATAAGGGCTTTAATAACCTCACCCTACAGAATATCAAAGGCCAGCCTGTTTGGCCAGAAACTGAAATCTTGCTGAGGCTGACTCTCAAAAGAGATTAGAAGGTAAAACTAAAAATTCCTATCAGGGTACAAGCTTATTGCAATTGTCAGAGGATGACTTAAGATTTTGGTGTTTGGTGTTTGGTGTTTGGTGTTTGGTGTTTGGTGTTTGGTGTTTGGTGTTTGGTGTTTGGTGTTTGGTGTTTGGTGTTTGGTGTTTGGTGCTTTGGCTGACAGGTCACAAGCATCATAACCCGGGTTTTCCGTAAGCTGTTAATCGGGGGTGATAACCTGACTAAACTCCTGACGGAAATAATGGGCTAAACCCCGATATTTCCCTGATAATACGGCCAATGGTGTATCATCCCCCATAGAGCCGCCTCTACAGCGTCTTCCACCATAGGTTGCAAAACAGCCTCCATTTCTTCAAGGGTCGCCCCTACCACAAGTTGGCGGCTCAGGTAAGGTGGAGATGTAAGATCTTCTTAAAAGAGAAGCGCTATAAAGGTTGGCAGGCTACTTTTTTTGAGGCTATACTAAAACGATAGGGAATATTTATGCCATATTTTTCAAGACGCCAGTTACTCCAGGGAATTTTTGTTGGCACTGTGGGCCCTTTAGGCCTTATTAACCAGCGCCAGGCCCTTGCGGTCTCTGCTATCAAAACGAGCTTTTCACCTCCCAGCGTCATCTCAAATCCACCGCGCCAATGGGGAAAAAATACCAGCCCACCGATCTATCCGGATCCCGACGTTATAATCTATAACAAGGCTTACAAGGGGTTATTTATTACCATCACAGCTCTTGAACGCCTATGGGCAGGCGGGGCGTGGATAGAAGGGCCAGCTTGGTCAGCCGAAGGGCGTTATGTGGTTTTTAGTGATACCATTAAAAACGTCCAATACCGTATGGTATGGGAAACCAAACAGGTTAGTATTTTCCGCAACCCTTCCTTTAACAGCAACGGCAATGCTTTTGATGCCCAGGGAAGACAAGTTTCAACAGAAGATTTTTTCCGCCGTCTTGTCCGCTGGGAACATGATGGCAGCCTGACAGTCCTGGCCGATAACTATAAAGGAAAAAGGCTAAACTCCCCGAATGATATTGCTATCCATAAAGATGGAAGCATCTGGTTTACCGATCCAGCCTATGGGGATAATATCATAGAGGGCCACGCAGATGCTCCCGGTGGGCCTGCTAACCCATCAGGGAAAATCCGTGGTTTTCTTGGAGATGGTGGGCAGGCCTCGGTGGGAACATTCCTTAAAAATGTTCAGCGAGAACTGCCCACAGCTACCTACCGGCTAGACCCTAACGGCATCCTTGAGCAGGTTTTATCAGAAAGTGACCTGCCCGTACCCAATGGCCTGTGCTTTTCACCAGACTATAAAACTCTCTACATTATTAGCTCTGCTGCCAGCCCTCCACCTGGCTATATCCCCCAACCCAAGGATAAAACAGCCATTTACACCTTTGATCTTACCAATGGCAAACCCACCCGTAAGCGGCTATTTGCAGAACTGAATGTCGATGGTGTGCCCTGTGGGGCCGATGGCATGAGCTGCGATATTGAGGGTAACCTCTGGTGTGGGGCAGCTGGGCCGTTAGGTTATGCGGGTGTTGTTGTTTATTCTCCCAAAGGGGAAATGGTTGCTCGTATCAGGTTACCCCAAATATGTTCTAATGTAACTTTCGGCGGTCCCAAACGCAATATACTAATCATGTGTGCCGGGCAATCCATCTATAGCCTTATGGTTAACACCCAAGGTGCTGGTATGAGTTAAGTGGTCGTATGGGGTTAAATGAACAGGTTTTTTCATAACCAGCTCTTTGTCGCCCACCGCAAGTTGGTAACACTTGCATGCGCATCCTAGCAATAAAGTAAGCTTCATTTACCAGACCCTTTAACCAAAGGAAGTGTAGTGGCATCAGACGCTTTTTTCCCTTTTGCAGATGGGGTTATGATTGCCATTGAAGCGGGGGCTACAGCTATTATCCAACCTGGTGGCTCTATTCGTGACCAGGAAGTGATTGATGCCACCAATAAGGCCAATCTGGCTATGGTCTTTACGGGTATGCGTCATTTCAGGCATTAAAAAAAACCACCCATATCAGAATTTTTAGTCCCTATCAGCTTTTCTAGAAAGAATAAGCTGATACGGGCTTGTTCTCTTATGGGCTTCTCTACGGCCAGTATAGAAGTGGGAAAAGGAGGCGAGTGTATGGCCAAAATTCTTGGGGCAAGAGGGTTTCCATTATCCCGGCAACGAGAAGTGTTGTGGATACAGGAGATATAACTATAGACACATTTGCGAATATGCTCGATTTCAGAGAAGTCATTCAGAGGAATAATAATGGCATTAAAATCAGAGAATAAAATTATCCCTAATTGGTTCGAAACCATTTAATAGACATTTAGAGCTATTGTTTGGGCTCATGGACAAACTCTTCATCGAAGGCAATGACATAACATTGGCGAGGCTCTCCCCAAACATGCGACTATCCTGTGGGGCTTTAGTATTTTGGGGGCTTCAATATTATTGGCCCAAAATTATCGGTCCAAATTTCTTTCCCGATTTTACAAATCCAGGCTCCTACAAATCCAAGCCTCAAAGAACCCACCCATATAATGATCAAGGTACTCTCCTGCCACCTCAACTGAGACGGAGTGCATACCATGAACGATGCTGAAACCAGCATTTTACCTTACCAGTTTTCAGGCCATACCCCAATTGCAGTCACTTTAACGTAAAAACTTCAGGGCTTTACATCCTGAACGGCTCATTTGTATCAATGACTATTTTTGCAAAAAACGCTCTTCTTCTCTCAAAGCCCAAAAACCGGCTTAGGACCATAGAACTCGCAAAACCGTAGCCCCATAACGGGCAAGTTTGGTTTGCCCCACCCCTTTAATAGTGGCCAGCTCCTCAAGCGATTGGGGCTTTATACGGGCAATATCTCCTAAAACTGTATCCTGAAAAACAATATAGGGTGGTACGGCCTGTATCTTTGCAACCTCTAGCCGCCATTCCTTCAACCTTTTAACACTTTCCTGCTCTTGCTCGGTCAATGCTTTTGGCAGGGCCTTTTGCACAGAAGAAAGATAACGACCAGATGATGGGCGTATTTCTGTTACCACATGCTTGTTCACCAATACTGGCAGCTCCCCTCGTAAGAGGGGCCGAACATTTTGCCCCCCCAATTTCAGGGGAAGGGAGAACCCGCCACTTTGACCATCATAATCAAGGGCGCCAATGGCCAGAAGATGGCGCAAAACGCCTTTCCAATAAAAGGTACTTTTTTGCCGCCCAAGGCCAAAAACGCTCAGACCATCATGATGATATCGAAGAATATTTGCATTTTTTTTCCCCTGAAGAACGGCAATAAGATGGGTCATCCCAAAAGCCTGTCCCGTTCGATACACTGTTGAAAGCGCCATACGGCATTCTTGTGTTATATCTTCCATTTCCGGTGGTGAAAGGCAATTATCACAATGGCCACAAGGCTCTGCGAGTTCCTCTCCAAAACTTTGAAGAATTGTTTTTGTACGGCACTCCGTACTATGAGCAAAGCGCGCCATTCCTCTCATGCGCTGGCGGGTGCTCTCCCCTTGCGTTGAGGAAGAATAAGCTGAATTGTAAAGCCTAAGATGATGCTGGGCTATATCCTCACTTCCCGCAAGCATAACCGCTTCTGCTGGGCCCCCATCGCGCCCTGCTCGGCCAATTTGCTGATAGTAGGCCTCAAGGGAATCTGGCATATCAACATGCACCACCAACCTGACATCTGGGCGGTCTATTCCCATGCCAAAAGCTACGGTTGCCACCACCACCAATGCCTCACCAGAGCGAAAAAAAGCCAGTTTACGTTTTTTTTCTTCAGCACTACACCCGGCATGATAAGCTATGGCAGGCCACCCTTTTTCACTTAAAAAGGCCGCGAGCCTTTCGGTTTTTTTACGGTTATTGCAATAGATTATGCTGGTCTCTTCCTTATGGCGGCTTAGAATACCCAACAGCTGGTGTTTTTCATCATTCCTCATCTGCACACTGATATGGATATTCGGGCGATGAAAGCTGGATTCATAGACCTTGGCCTGGGGGATATTCAGGCAAGTCAAAATATCGGTCTTGGTGCGTAAATCAGCGGTTGCCGTTAAGGCAATCCGCGGCACATTGGGAAACCACTCTCCCAGGCGAACCAGCGCCCTATATTCTGGCCTGAACTCATGGCCCCAAAGGGAAACACAATGGGCCTCATCTATAGCAATCAACGATAAGGGAATTTTACGAAGAAGAATGCGGGCATTCCCTGTTGTCAACCGTTCAGGAGAAACATACACAAAATCCATCTCACCAGCCTGCATGGCTTGGGTCAATTTCTGCGCTTCTTCTGGAGAAAGCTCCGAATGCCAAGCGCAGGCTTTAAGGCCTAACTGGCATAAATGGGCAACCTGGTCTTCCATAAGGGCAATTAAAGGGGAAATAACCAAGGTTGTTCCCGCTCGGCAAAGCCCTGGCAACTGATAACACAGGCTTTTACCCCCACCTGTTGGCATTAATGCCAGCACATTTTCCCCTTGCATTAGGCTGGCAATGGCCTGGCGCTGAATGCCCCTATAGTCAGGAAAGCCAAAAACCTGCGAGAGGACTTCCCGCAGGTTTTTGGTAGGGATAGCCTTACCCCCAACCGTGTCATCCTGCCTATCTGATTGCAGAGAGGAATACACCATTGGGGGGTTAATCCTTTTTCCTAATGGCTTGATCAGCCCGCCTCTATCTGGCAAGCTCATCTGGTAAGTTCATCAGCAACTTTTATAAGGGTTGCTTTAGGGGCTAATAACTTCTAATTCAACCCTACGGGCTGCTACAGATTTATCTTCTTGATTGGCAAGGCGCGGCTGCTGAACAATGACTGATGCAGAAATCCCCTTATTCACCAGCTCATCAGACACAACTTTGACACGGTCTGCTGCAAGAAGCTCTTCTGCGTTGAGGTTGCCAACCGGGGGAGAATACCCCTCTACCAGAACCTTATCGCCCGGTGATGTTTCATCAGCCACGTGAACCACAACATCTTGGGCAGCATCATCCAGCACCGTAGAACCCGGTGTAAAGAAGACCACATATTTCCGAGGTCCTCCTTCTGCACAGCCGGCAAGAAACATTAACGTAGTTATGGCACATATTACTCGACGCATTTTCCAATCCTTTTTACTACCTTCTGGTATGGCCTTTTGGCAGATACCGTAAAATCCATTTGTTTCTATAGGGATTAAAGAGACGAATGCTACAAGGCTATTAACCCATAGCCTCACCTACAATCCTCGATCCTTTTGGCAAAGGGATACAGTTTCCCTCTTAAAATTCCTACTGGAAAATGCATATAGGCCTCACTTCCTTGAAAAATGTGGCATAAATATTCCCTATCATTTTAGTATAACCTCAAAAAAAGTAGCCTGCCAACCTTTATAGCGCTTCTCTTTTAAGAAGATTTTACATCTCCACCTTACCTGAGCCGCCAACTTGCGGTAGGGGCGACCCTTGAAGAAATGGAGGCTGTTTTGCAGCCTATGGTGGAAGACGCTGTAGAGGCGGCTCTATGGGGGATGATACACCATTGGCCGTATTATCAGGGAAATATCGGGGTTTAGCCCATTATTTCCGTCAGGAGTTTAGTCAGGTTACCACTCCCGATTGACAGCTTACGGAAAACCCGGGTGATGATGCTTGTGACCTGTCAGCCAAAGCACCAAACACCAAACACCAAACACCAAAATCTTAAGTCATCCTCTGACAATTGCAACAAGCTTGTACCCTGATAGGAATTTTTAGTTTTACCTTCTAATCTCTTTTGAGAGTCAGCCTCAGCAAGATTTCAGTTTCTGGCCAAACAGGCTGGCCTTTGATATTCTATAGGGTGAGGTTATTAAAGCCCTTATGAAGATGGGGGTCATGGCGACAGGGCCACAAATTATTGATGCCGATACTGCAGAGCTCGTGGTAGAAGAATTTGGCCATCGGGTTCATCGGGAGTCTGCATAGCTTAGTTGGTGGCTTTTACCCCATTATTGCCTTTTTGAGAGGAATAGATGCTGTGAGCTAAGGGAAGAGATGCCCTTACTTTCTCGCATGAAGTCCGTAAGGGTATAGCCAATCTTGAGCCTGTTGCTTTGGGCGATCCAAATTCCTCGACGGGTGAATAGTATTTAGAATTTCATGCAGGTCGGATTCTTAAGTGGAGTTTCTATCATCCTCATCTGGAATTGGGAAACAGAGTGCAGAACAGAGCATGGGTTAGGTCTTTGTTGTGTGCAAGAGAGGGAGGGAGAGCCTCTTATCTGCACCTTATGCCCCTCTTAGGGGAATTTTTCTGAAAAGGGTTGTCGGTTGCGGTTTACAGACTACGAGGACAGACCTAGGAGGGAAGTCTTGCGAGGGAAGTTTTGGCACGGAAAAGGATGGTTTCTTCCCCTCTACTGAACTGTAAACAAACACGGCTTATTGCCACTCCCTCAATATAAAACCTCCAGCAAAGCCCTCCTCTTTAACGGGAAGTTTTCAAAGATAGCCCTCAAGCCAGCTAGGTTTTATAGACCCATCTGGCTTGAGGGGGAGTGTTATTTATTGAATGATCCAGTGCTTCTGGAAAAGCTTCTAGAGCGGGTTGAAAGGGAGATGCGTGTTGTCTTAGTGGTTGTCTTACTGGGAATTATCTCGTTGAGGCGTAAGGCTTTTCTCGTGAGGGTACGAGATGTGTAAACTCAATGATTAAGGACGAGATCCCAATAAGGCTCTTTTCATGAGAGTGTAAGGGAGTAAGGGTTTAAGCGTTCACACGTGCCTGATAGACTTGGGGTTATATCGGGAGGATAGACCCAGGGGTTATACGGGGGTTACACGGGTTTTGTTTTAAGGGCACGTGGGAATAAAACGGTATTTTCGAGTAAGATATGCTCCATCATGTCATGAATAAATGTAGCTGCCCCGTTGTAAAGGGCCTTCCATGTGTTACACGCTTCTGGAGGAGGGGTCATATTATGGGTAAGTTTTTTAACGGTTTCAAGCTGTTCACCGGCTTCATCATGCTCGGCTTCCATCACGCTAATGGGCCCCTGGGCCATAAACCCCTTATTGTTTTCAATAAGAGGGAAAAGAATTTCCTCTTCTTTAAGCATGTGCCTATCGAGGTCTGCATAAATTTCTTCAAACAGATTGGCTAGGCCTTTTGGGCAGCTGTCCTTATTGGCATGGACACTCTCTACCTTTCGGGCCATGGCGATAAGCTCAGGCAATTGCTGACGATGCACTTGATGGAAATTTTTAACGATATAATGGGTCATCTCATGCAATGGCATTGTATTCCAGTCATGGATTTGGGGAGTTTTGCGGGTTTCCAGTAAGGAAAGGGCGGAAATAATTTTTTGTGTATCCAGATTTTTATTTTTTAGAGCATGGCCAAGGGTTATTTTCCCCCCACAGCAAAAATCTATGTCATATTCCCTAAAAAGTTGAGTGGCACCAGGAATATTAATCGCTAAAGTGCCAAGAGGCTGTTCCATATAGTTCATGAGAAATATCTTTCGTGGTTGTCTCTGTTCAAAAAAGTTTTTAATGAAAAGAATGTCTTTAATAGATACATAATAAGTACATCTTTTAAAGAAGGCAATAATAAATATGTAAATAATATACATTATTTATTGCCAATTATTTTTTAAAAAACTTCAAGATGTTTCATAGCCTAATTTTTGCAGGGTTTTGAAAATTTAAGATCCCCTTAAAGAGGGTTTTTACTTCCCGTGCGCAATTTAAGGCTATTTCGCATATAGGGCGTTTCTGGTGCGGTTTTCCTCTTTAAAGAATGGCCCCTTTTATAAGGGGAGATTTCTTGCCATGTCTTGGGGGGAGTGTTTTAGAGGGTTAATTTTACAGGAAAATATGAGAAAGGCTTGATTTTTTTTTAAAAATTTATCATACCCTTTAAAGGCCTTAAGAGGGTTTTTTACTTCCCTTGCGCAATTTAAGGCTATTTCGCACATAGGGCGTTTCTGGTGCAGTTTTCCTTGTTTGTAACCCGTTTATAATAAAGAGAACTTCGTTCCGGCCCTATGGAAGAGTAACCAGAAAAGGACAATAAAATGGCAATGCCAGATTTTACTTTACGCCAACTTCTTGAAGCTGGTGTACATTTTGGCCATCACACCCGTCGTTGGAACCCTCGTATGGCACCTTACTTGTTTGGTGTCCGCAATCAGGTTCATATTATCGATCTTCAGCAAACCGTTCCCCTTCTTGACCGTGCCTTGCAGGCTATTCGTAGCAGTGTTGCCGGTGGTGGGCGTGTGTTGTTTGTTGGCACCAAGCGTGCGGCTTCAGAATATATTGCCGAGGCTGCACAGCGTTGTGGCCAGTATTATGTCAACCACCGCTGGTTGGGGGGAATGCTTACAAACTGGAAAACCATTACAGGTTCCATCAAGCGCCTGCGCCAGATTGAGGAAACCCTGGAGAGCGATACCCAAGGGTTAACCAAAAAGGAAATTCTTGATCTAACCCGTGAACGCGATAAATTGCAGCGCTCTTTAGGGGGAATTAAGGATATGGGCGGTCTTCCAGATATTCTCTTTATTATTGACACGAATAAGGAAAAGCTCGCTGTTAGTGAAGCCAATAAGCTGGGGATTCCTGTTGTAGCCGTGTTGGACAGCAACTCCGATCCAACAGGCATCACCTATCCGATTCCCGGCAATGACGATGCCATTCGTGCTATTATGACCTATTGTGATTTGGTTGCTGGCTCTGTTCTGGATGGATTATCAGCGGAGATGAGTGCTACTGGCAGAGATATTGGAGCGATGGAAGAAATTCCTGTAGAGATTATGGCAGAAGAAAATTCCGCCATTGCCGCTTCTACTCAGGAGCAGCCTTCAGCAGAATAAGGGGTGGTTTTTATAGGTTGAGCGGTTTTTTAAACGCTCAACGATAAAGGATAAAAACAGCACTCTCTAGACGCGCCCTGATAAGAGGGCGCGCATTTACTTGGAATTTGGGAGAAATCGTTATGGCAGAAATTACAGCAGCTTTAGTGAAAGAACTGCGGGAGCGTTCTGGCGCTGGAATGATGGATTGCAAAAAGGCATTGGCTGAAACTGCAGGCAATATTGAGGAAGCGATTGACTGGTTGCGGAAAAAAGGCTTAGCTGCTGCAGCTAAAAAATCTGGCAGGGTCGCAGCTGAAGGCCTCATTGGTATTGCCTCAGCAGCAAACAGTGCGGCGATGGTAGAAGTGAATGCTGAAACAGATTTCGTGGCCAGAAATGAAACCTTTCAGCAGTTTGTACAAGACGTTGCCCATGTGGCTTTAAAGGCTGGGGAAGATGTAGAAGCCATTAAGGCCACAAAAATGGCCGATGGTAAAACAGTTGAAGAAACGCTAACCCAGCTGATTGCCACCATTGGCGAGAATATGAGTATCCGCCGTGCAAGTGTTTTAAAGGTTTCTTCTGGGGTGGTGGCAAGCTATGTTCACTCTGCTCTTAAGTCTGGTTTGGGTCGTATTGGGGTGTTGGTGGCTGTTGAAGCGCCTTCAGAGAGCGAGGCTGTAACCCTTCTTGGCCGTCAGGTTGGGATGCATGTAGCAGCAACACGGCCTATCTCTCTTGATACGGATAGTGTTGATCAAGAAGCGATTGAGCGTGAGCGCGCCGTTTTGGTTGAGCAGGCCAAGGCTTCTGGTAAACCTGATGCCATTATTGAAAAAATGGTGGATGGGCGTATCCGTAAATTTTACGAAGAGGTGGTATTGCTGGAACAAGTCTGGGTTCATGATGGGGAAAGCAAAGTCAAGGATGTTGTCAAAAAAGCTGGGGCGACCCTTAAAGGCTTTACCCGCTTTCAGCTGGGGGAAGGCATAGAGAAGGAAGAAAGCGACTTTGCTGAGGAAGTGGCTAAGGCCGCAGGGCAGTAAATTCCCTGTTGGCCATTGGGGGAATAGGTAAGGGGGCGGTGCAGTGGAATGGAAAGCACCAGCCCTAATCCTATCGGCTTTTCCCTATGGGGAAAATAGCTTAGTTGCCAAGGTTCTTACACGCGAGCATGGTGTGAGCAGTGGCTTGGTTAAAGGGGGGGCCTCACGTCGGCAATCCGCTTTATGGCAACCAGGAAATATCGCTATGTTGCGCTGGTATGCCAAACTGCCTGGGCAGTTGGGGTCTTTTCAAGGAGAGTTACAAGAGGCTCTTGCTGCAAGGGTTATGGTCTCAGGGTTTCATCTTTCCTTATTAACGGCAAGTTGTGCCCTGGTCAGCCAAGCCTGGCCGGAATATGATCCGATGCCCGTTGTGTTTGATAGAACGTTAGAGCTGGTGGAAAAAATTGCCACTTCTGCCCAAAAAGGGGAGCAAGGAGAAGTTCAGAGGTATTTTTTACTCTGGGGCAAGCTGCTGCTAGATCAGTTGGGATATGGGCTAGACTTGGAAACTTGTGCTCTTACCGGTGAAAATACAGGGTTGAAGTGGGTTTCCCCCCGTACGGGGCGGGCCGTAACCGATGAGGCCGCCCAGCCCTGGAAAAAGCATCTTCTTCCCTTGCCGCAATGCCTGGTTAAGCCATCGGCTCCTTTTTTGCCAGAGGATTGGTTGAAAGGGTTACAGTTACTGGGCTATTTTTTTCAGAAAAATATTTTTAGCCCGTGTAACAAGCCTCTTCCGGCGGCCTATGTGCGTTTGTATGAACAGGCAAAGTAGGTGTGGCAATAACCCCGGTCCTGTGGGAAAAAAGGCTGAGTTATTACTCTTTTAAGGGTGAAATTACTATTCTTTTCTTTCTTGGCCTTGTCTATCAATGCGCTCTCAGCAGGAGAGGGCTGGGTAAGAGACGTGGGAGGCCGCATTGAGAAGGGCCCTTATTGTGTTGTGGCCCCATTATCTTTTATGAGGTCGGCTCTTACGTTTATTCTGGGTCTTTATTTGGGCCTTTATCTAGGCCCTCATTCTGGGTTTTCATTTTGGCCTTCATTTTGGCGGGTTTTGTTAAGAAAGGCCATGAGGGAGATGTTGTGATTATCCCTGTTATGGTATAGCTTGCTTACGGTTAAGATAGGATTACTCAACGCTAAAGGCGATGTAGAACGGAAATGCCAACAAAAGACATGATGCGTTTTTGGGTTAAGAAAATAGCTTTATCCGGTATGGTGGTGGTTCTGCTGGGGTGTACAGCAGCCAATCAGAGAAGTGGCGAGGTTGCTGAAGTCCAAAGCCAGTACGGGCAGGTTGTTAGTATAGCCCAGCAGTACCGTGCAGGAGAATACGGCCAACCTGAACCCGATTCCTTACCCCGGCTTAAACGCTATCAGGCTCAGGCTTATCAGGATGTTCTTGCTTTTCATGATGAAGTGGTCAAAACCAAGCAGATCTCACAGGAAAAGAAAATTAAGGCTCTTCGCTCTATTTACGTTATGAAGTCCTATCTGGCAGCTTTGGGGGCCACTTCTGCTTACGAGCAATAAATCCCTCTGCATTAAGTCTTATTCTGTGACAGGCCCTTCTCTTCATAGAGGGGTATTTTCTCTTTTGCCGCTGCGCCATAACCAATAAGTTTTTCTCAGGGCCTAGTATCCCATCAGGCCAAGCGGGCATGGCCTGACCCTTTGGACCAGAAGTGCTGGAGCGACCAGATGGGTCAAAAGAAACAGAATGATCAGAAAACCTGGTGAAAGCATTCATCTTTATGACGGTCAGTTGGGATAGAGGCTAGACTTGGAATTTTGTGTTCTTACCGACGAAAATACAGGGTGAAGGGGCTTCCCCCGTGCGGGTCGGGTCGGGAGAAACTGACTTGAGAATGCGTGGTAAAAACGGGGTTTTCTTTCTCACGGGGTGAGCTGAATGGTCCTGGGCCCGAAGCGCCATGATGCGGTGTGGTTTCCTCCCACGGGGTGAGCTATGGATAACAAATAGTCTTGGGATAACAAACAGTCTTGCCAACATCCTATCCTGGTTTCCCCCCGTACGGGGGGAGCCGTGACTGATGAGGCTGCCCAGTCATGGAATATGAGGGGACTTCCATTCAAAAATGGTTTTTTCACTCACCCCTAACAGCACATGGCTGTTCTCTTCATCAGATCGCCTCCTTGTGGGGCAGAGAAGAGATTTTCAATCAGTCCATTGTAAATCAGGTTAGAGGGTTTATCATTGTTGTAAAATTAAAGTTGTAAAATTAAAGGGGGGTGTTGCAGTCTTTTTAGACTAGGCCACTCTTATGGGACTATGCCCCTCTTATCATGGGGGGCGGTTATCAGGAGAGGGTGTTGGAGAAAATCCCCTTTAAACAGGGCTAGGATGTTCATCGTCTAAAGAGAATAGATAAAAAATAAAAAAGCATCCTAACAGGTTGTAGGGCTTAGATAAAAATTCCTACAAAATATCAGAAGAAGTCATTCAGATTGCTAACATATCATTCCTCACAAAGGGGTTTTAAGAAAAATTGTCGATCATCTGTCTTTTGTCCAAAGGATGGAAAGTCTGTGCTGTTTTTTGAAATTTCTACTTTGTGAAATTTCCACGTGAGGAGAAGAACATTCAGGTTCTCACCAAAGAGTCCAACGCTGATTGGAGAATATAGGTGGCGGCCAGTTTATCAACAAGTTCTTCTCGGCGTTGGCGTGAAACATCCACATCTTCAATAAGCATGCGATTTACCGCAGCCGAGCTCAATCTTTCATCCCATAGGCAAAAGGGAAGATGAACGGTTTGAGCCAGTACTGCTGCCCAATCCTTAACAGCCTGGGCTGCGGGGCCAATAGTGCCATCCATATTGAGGGGAAAACCGATTACCATGCCACCAAGGGCTTCCTGGCTTTGCAAGGCTTGAATATCTTGGGCAATCTGGCTGATTTTTCCTCGTTTAATGGTTTTATAGGGGGAAGCCAACATCAGGGAAAGATCTGACAAAGCCAGGCCTATTCGCTTTTTCCCAGGGTCAACCCCCAATAGGCGATGATGGGCGGGAAGGGTGTGATACAGATTTTGCAGGGTCAATAGCATCCCAAATGGCTTTATATTACAGGTAAAAAAATATATATAAGGAATTATAGAGATTATTCACCTGTAAAGAAAGCTTGATCATGTCACTTGATTCAACCACCGTTCTTCGCATAGCCCGGCTTGCCCGTATTGGGGTTAATGAGACTGTGCTGCAAACCCTTCCCAAGGAACTCAACAGTATTCTCCAATGGATAGACCAGCTTAACGAAGTAGATGTTGAGGGGGTAGAGCCAATGGTGGGCACAGAGCAGGCGGGCCTTCGCCTACGAGAAGATAAGGTAACGGATGGGGAATGTAGGGAAGAGGTAATCTCGAATGCTCCTGATCGGATAGATGCTTTTTACACAGTTCCAAAGGTAGTTGAATAATGCTGACAGATTTAACGTTGGTTGAAGCCCGTAAGGGGCTGGCTGAAAAGAAATTTTCTTCAGCAGAACTTACAAAGGCTTATCTTGATGCCATAGAAGCTCATAACCCTCGTCTTAATGCCTATATTACGGTAACGGCGGATCAAGCCCTGGAGCAGGCTGTAAAGGCCGATCAGCAGATCGCCAAAGGGGAGGGAAAGGCTTTATCGGGTATTCCTCTGGGAATAAAAGACCTTTTCTGCACAAAAGGCGTGTTAACGACTGCAGCAAGCCGTATTCTGGAAAATTTTGTGCCCCCCTATGAAAGTACTGTTACTGCGCATCTTCTGCGAGATGGTGCCGTGTTTTTGGGCAAAACCAACCTTGATGAATTTGCCATGGGTTCGGCTAATATTACTTCAGCCTTTGGAGCGGTAGAAAACCCCTGGAAGCGTAAAGGGGATGAAGCCTTTCTTGTTCCGGGTGGATCATCAGGAGGATCAGCAGCAGCGGTTGCCGCGCGTATGGCGTTGGGGGCTACAGGAACCGATACTGGGGGTTCTATCCGTCAGCCGGCTTCTTTTTGTGGTATTACAGGGGTAAAACCCACCTATGGGCGGTGTAGCCGGTGGGGGACCATTGCTTTTGCCAGCTCACTTGATCAAGCTGGTCCCATGGCCAGAACCATTGCGGATTGTGCGGTTATGCTTGGCTCCATGGCGGGTTTTGATCCCAAGGATAGTACTTCGGTTAACCGAGAGGTGCCCGATTATCTTGCCGCCTGTGGTAAAAGTCTGAAAGGGCTTAAAGTGGGGATCCCGGCTGAATATCAAATTGCAGGGATGTCAGAGGAAATTCTGGGCATCTGGCAAAAGGGCAAGGAATGGTTGAAGGAGGCAGGGTGTGAGCTTGTGGATGTTTCGCTTCCTCATACCAAATACGGCTTGGCAACATATTATATTGTGGCCCCTGCTGAATGTTCCTCTAACCTGGCCCGCTATGATGGGGTAAGATTCGGCAGGCGGGTTGAGGCTACAACACTGGACGAAATGTATGAGCGCACGCGGGCAGAAGGCTTTGGAGATGAGGTTAAGCGCCGGATTTTGATAGGAACCTATGTGCTGTCTGCTGGGTATTACGATGCTTACTACCTTAAGGCCCAGAAGATCCGTACCTTAATCCGAAATGATTTTATAAAAGCTTTTGAACAGGTCGATGTGCTGTTAACCCCCACAGCCCCTAGTGCCGCCTTTGCCAAAGGTGAAAAAATGGAAGACCCTGTTCAGATGTATCTGAACGATATTTTTACAGTGCCGGCTTCTATGGCCGGTGTGCCAGCCCTTTCCCTTCCTGTTGGGCTTTCTCAGACAGGTTTGCCTTTGGGACTGCAACTTATTGGGCGCCATTTTGATGAAGAAACAATGTTTAGCGTGGGATATGGTTTAGAAAAAGCTGCCGCCTTTAAGGCTTTACCAGCGATTTATGCAGGGGTAAAATCATGAGTTACGTTATTGAAGGGCGTACAGGCCCATGGGAACTGGTGGTAGGCCTTGAGGTTCATGCCCAGGTGATTAGTCAGGCCAAGCTATTTTCTGGTGCTTCAGCCACTTACGGAGCAGAACCCAATACCCATGTGAGCTTAGTGGATGCAGGCTTTCCTGGTATGCTTCCCGTTCTGAATGCAGAATGTGTAGCCCAGGCTGTGCGTACAGGCCTTGGTTTGAAGGCTGAAATTAACCTGTTTAGCCGTTTTGACCGTAAAAATTATTTTTATGCCGATCTTCCCACGGGTTACCAGATCAGCCAGTTTGCCCATCCCATAGTGGGTAAAGGGGCTGTAGAGATTGAGCTAGAGGACGGAACAACCCGCGTTATTGGTATTACCCGCCTTCATCTAGAACAAGATGCCGGTAAATCGCTTCATGATCAAGACCCAGTACGCTCTTTTATCGATCTGAACCGGTCAGGGGTGGCCTTGATGGAAATTGTCAGCGAGCCTGATATCCGCATGCCAGAAGAGGCAGGGGCTTATTTGCGCAAATTGCGGAGTATTCTGCGTTATCTCGGAACGTGTGATGGCAATATGGAGGAAGGCTCCATGCGGGCAGATGTGAATGTTTCTGTTCGTAAAGCCGGGGAGGAATTTAGAACACGCTGTGAGATTAAAAACCTCAATTCTGTTCGGTATGTTATGCAGGCCATAGAAGTAGAGGCCCAGCGTCAGGTAGAAATATGGGAGAATGGGGGGACTGTTGAACAGGAAACCCGCCTGTTTGATCCTACCCGTGGGGAAACTCGCTCGCTTCGTTCTAAGGAAGATGCCCACGATTATCGTTATTTCCCTGATCCTGACCTTTTGCCCCTGGTGATTGAGCAAGCATGGGTGGATCAGCTCAAGTCCTCCTTAGCGGAGCTTCCCGACGATAAAAGGGTTCGTTTCGAACAGGAATATGGCCTTCCTCATTATGATGCCTCAGTGTTGGTGGCAGAAAAGGCAATTGCCGATTACTTTGAAAAAGTGGCCAAAGGGCGGAATGGTCGTCTGGCAGCCAACTGGGTTACAGGGGAGTTATTTGCCTTGTTGAACCGCACAGGAAAAGATATTCACAGCTCCCCTGTGAGTGCAGAAGCTTTAGGCGCTATGCTGGATTTAATGGCCGATAACACCATTAACGGCAAGATTGCCAAAGACGTGTTTGAGGAAATGGCCCAAACGGGGGAAATGCCTGCCAGTATTGTCGAGCGTAAAGGACTAAAACAGGTTACCGATATTGGGGAGATCGAAGGGATTGTTGAAAAAATATTGGCAGAAAATGCCGATAAGGTTGAGCAATATAAGAGTGGGAAAGACAAGTTATTTGGGTTTTTTGTGGGCCAGGTCATGAAGGCAATGGCTGGAAAGGCCAACCCTGCGATTGTGAATGAAGTGATAGCAAAGAAACTAAGAGCATAATTTTTTCAAAAAGCACAAAGTGGTTATTGACTATATGATATTTCCCACCTAGAAACTAAAGGGCAAACGCCGTGTTACACCTGCAAAGCGGAGGGGTGGCCGAGAGGCTGAAGGCGGCGGTTTGCTAAACCGTTATACGTGGTAACACGTATCGTGGGTTCGAATCCCATCCCCTCCGCCAATTACCTTTCATAAGATATTGATTTATATAAATAATTTATAGTTATTTCTTTATAACCCATCATAGAACCCATCTTAAGTTTTGAGATGGCCTGAATAATGTAGAATTATTCAGAGACAATGATAAGAAATATTTCAAATATTGCTCGTCAGAGAATTTCAATAATATTGGTTTTTAATAGGGAGGAATTACAAGTCTTCTGCATTTTTGAAGATTAGGGAGATCTATTTTAAATTAATTGAGTATGTTTACGTGTTAAGCTTGTTTGTCATATTTTTCAAAATATTTACATATCTGGTTATTTCTTTATGTAAATAAGCAAAGAAATTATATTTCGTCCTCCCTAAAAATCAGTTTGTATTTTACTTTGTCTTTTCTTCATAGCTTCTTCTTGTTGTTAAGATAATCTCCAACTTCTTGCTAAAGATTCCTCCAAATAACGTATTGTCTCATGATAAACATCTGTCGCTCGTTCCTACAACAAATCTTCTATCTGACGGTAACTCAGAGGGTAATGAATATAATACAAATACATCACCACTTATTGTATTATCTCAGGTGATTTTTGAAATATTAGAAAGAATCTTTAATTTTTTTCTTTCTAACATCAGATCATATCCACAGCATAAAGTTATTCTGACAAAACTGGGTGTTAGCCGTTATCCTGAATGTTAGAAGTGAGAACTCTCATTACCATTTCTGCAACGTGAAAATGCACTACAACACCTCAGCTATATGAGATGACTAGAGAAATTTATGAGTATCAGGATTAGTTTGGCAAGACTGATTGTGATATCTGCCAGTTAATAAAATCCCCCCTACCCAAGTCTATGAATTAAAATTCTTAGACTTGGGTAGGAGGTAATTCTTCGTGAAAAAACACTTACCGTGGCTTCCTCACAGTTCTCTGATTAGAGTAGATATCATATATTGTTTGTTCAATCAATAGTTTTACTTTATCGTTTCATTAGATAAAGGAATTTACCATGCAAATTTTAGAAAATATCACATTAGGATTTGATTTAGGAACTTCCAGCATCGGCTGGGCTATTTTAAAAACAAATCAAGATAAAACTGTTAATGAAATTCTTGATGCCGGCGTTTGGCTTTTTAACGCGCCAGAAACGGATGATAAAGAAAGACGTATTACTAATCAAATTAGAAGAGAAAAGCGACTGGCTAGAAGAACTGTGCGTCGTAAAAGACAGCGTATGAATGCCATTCGAGAACTATTGTACCAAGCTCAGCTTATTTCAACAAATAGTAAAGAAATAATTTCTACATTACAAAAACAAAAAAAAACAAACCCCTGGTTACTACGCATTCAAGGTCTTGAACGGCAATTGACGCATGAAGAGTTTGCCATAACTTTATATCATATTTCCAAACATAGAGGATTTAAATCCAACCGTAAAGGAGGTGATAAAGCAAACGTTGGGGAGGATAAGAAATTATTGGGCGCTATGGAAAAATTAGAAAATACACTTGAGAAAAGTTTTGCATATACTCTTGCTCATGGTCTTGTAAAAAATCCCTCTTCTTCCATACGTTTACGCAATATTGCTGAAGAGTATGGGAAAACACCAAAAAGAATATGGCTTGAAGATGAAATACATGAAATTTTTACCAAGCAAAGAGAATATCAGCCAAATCTGGCAACTTCAGAATTGGAAGAAAATTATATAAAAATTGCTTTCTCTCAGCGAGAATTACAAGATTCTATTGATTTAATCGGTGCTTGTCCTTTTGAACAAGGCGAAAAAAGAGCTTCAAAACAGTCACCTTCTTTTGAACGGTTTCGTTTTTTACAATCGTTGGCCCACCTTAAAATTTATTCCCCAAATCAATCGCAAAAATCGCGCAAGCTTACAAGTGATGAAATTGACAAATTAGATGCACAGTTTGGAGTGCGAGCAAGTTTTACTTATAAAAAGTTTCGAGAAATATTAGATATGCCAGAGGAAGATTATTTTGAAGGCATAAGTCGTAAAAACAGTGCGGGCAAGGATGAAGAAAGCTCTGATATTATTACAAAACGGTCTGCTTCAGCGTCTGGCACATCAATATTTAAAAAAATTCTAGGCAAACTTTATGATACTGTTTCAGTAGAAGAGCTTGATAAAGCTGCCTCTATTATCAGTTTTTATGAAAGTGCTTCCAACCTTGAAAAGGCATTGGAAAGTCTAGCTGTTTCAACAGAAGTCAAAGGTATTTTAATACAAAGTGTAAGGGAGAATAAATTTTCTAAATTTAAAGGAGCTGCCCATATTTCTGCCAAGGCTTGCCGTGCACTTATTCCTTTTTTAAAACAGGGAATGGTTTATTCAGAAGCTTGTGAAGCCGCAGGATACGATCATACAGCCCCAGACATGTCACCCTTGATTCAGTTAAAAAAAGAAACAAAAAATTTATCAACTTCCCTTATTCGTAGAAAAATTTCTGAAAAACTGACTGATAAAGACAGTCATATCATAAATTCTCCAGTTGCATGTAAAGCTGTTATCGAAGGCATTAAACAATTTGTTGCTATCGTTAATAACCATTCTTCACTGAATGGATGCTTGCCAGGAAAGGTTCATGTCGAACTGGCCAGACAATTAGGCAAAAGCATTACTGAACGAAATAAGTTAGATAATGCTATCAAAGATGGAACAGCTCGAAAACAAAAAGAAGAAGAGGAGTTTCTTGAATTATTTCCTGAATATACACCAAGTAAAAACGCATTGCTTCTTTATGCTTTGGCTAAAGAACAGGAATTTAAATGTCTCTATACAGGTGAACCTATTAATCCACGCTTACTTTTTGATGGAATCTCATATCAAGTGGATCACATTTTGCCATGGAGCCGGTTTGGCGATGATAGTTATCAAAATTTGACCCTATGTACAGCTAACGCTAATCAAGCAAAGAAAAATAACACACCGTATGAATGGATGACTTCTGGTGAAAAAAATGTGCCCGACTTCAGTTATTATTCTGCACGCGTTAACTTATGTTCTCAACTTAGTCGAAAAAAGAAACGCAATTATTTGTTGAAGAACGCCCAAGAGGTAGAAGAAACATTCAGAAACCGTAACTTGAACGACACCCAATGGGCCAGCAAAGTTTTTTTACAATGTCTAGATTTATTTTATCCTGATGAAAATTCAGTTAAAACATCAAGAAGAATCTACGCACGCCCAGGCCAATTAACTTCAAAAATACGTCAGGCATGGGACGCTGAATTATATAAAAAAGATGAGAAAGGGAGACGCTTAACAGATGATCGTCATCATGCTGTGGATGCCATCGTTGTTGGATGCATTTCAGAATCTTTATTAAATCGTTTTACACAAGAAAACAAACAAGCTACTGATATGGGATTAAAAAGGCCATTTAAAACTTTCTTTCAGCCTTTTGATAATTTTCGACAGCAACTTGCAAATTCATATAATAAAACTGTTGTCGCTCGTGCTGAAATAGTTAAAGTAAGCGGTCAAAAGCATTTAGATACCATTCGTGCTTTTGATAAGACATCAGGCGTTGTGTTTAAACGATTAAGCCCAACTGATTTATTAATAAGTATAAAGGAACAATCTGAAGTTTTGGGTTTGGAAGAAGCTCTAAAACAAAAAATTAAGGATCCTGAACGCAATAAAGCTATTATTCAAGACTTAATAAAATGGCAGGTAGATAATTGTCCTAAAGATAATTTACCCAAAGGACCAAACGGTGACCCTATTCGAAAAATAAAAGTTACAACTAAAGATAAAATAGAAGTAATTGTTCGTAGTGGCAGTGCTGCACGTGGGGATATGGCTCGCGTTGATGTTTATTCAAAAGCGAGTAAAAAAGGAAAGAAACAATACTATATAGTGCCCATTTACCCACATCAAATCAATGAGGATCAACCACCCCATAAAGCCATTACAGCTCATAAACCTGAAAGTGAATGGCCTGTCATGGATACCAGTTATCATTTCGAATTTAGTCTGCACAGAAGAAGCTATATTAAGGTCACAACTTCTAAAAACGAAGTCATTGAAGGTTATTATGTAGGGATTCATAGATTAACAGGATCAATTACCATTTCTGATCATAAAAGTTCGGGCAGCAAGCAAACTATAGGCTCTCGCAATTTACTTAAGATTGAAAAATATCAGATAGATCGATTAGGGAAATATCATTTCATTAAGCAGGAAAAGCAATTATGGCATGGCAAAATCTACACATCAGCCAACCAGCAAGAATAAGCCTGAAACATAATCAGCTTTGCATTGATCAAGAACACGAGCAAACAACCCTTCCTTTGGAAGATTTATGCTGTATTATTTTAGATACACCACAAATTACCCTTACAGGGGCGGTTTTATCTGCTTTGGCTGGTGCAGGGATTGTTGTTATACAATCTAATAAAAAACATCATCCCACTATGATTTGTCTACCCTTTCATAGCCATTATAAACAGGCAGAAATTGCGCATTTACAGATCAAGTGTTCTGCTGCTTTAAAAAAGCGTCTCTGGCAACAAATTGTTCAATTTAAAATTGACAACCAAAACAGACACCTTGCCTGCATTGCCTCTCCACTGGCGACGTTAAGCAGAATGACAAAAATGATACGCTCTGGCGATCCAAACAATCTCGAGGCTCAAGCTGCTCGTATTTACTGGTCTGCTCTTTTTAAAAACTATCGCCGGCACGATGAGAATGATATCCGCAATGCCATGCTCAATTATGGTTATGCCATTATCAGGGCAGCTTTGTCACGATCCATTGTAGCAGCAGGATTATTACCTGCATTAGGCCTGCATCATGCCTCTATTTCCAATGGATTTAATCTTTCTGACGATTTGATAGAACCTTTACGACCAGTTGTTGATTCCTGTGTTTTTACTATTGTTAAAAATGCAAACCATACAGAACTTACATTGGAAATACGGCGCTTACTGGTTGGTGTTATGCAATATTCCGTAAAAATGGGAGAAAATATTATGGGACTCTTACCTGCCATAGAGAAAATGGTTTTCTCTTTGGTGCAAGCTATTTCTGATAATGATCCCAAAAAATTGGAATTGCCTGTTTTTATGCCTTACGAAATTGTTCCTGATGAAATATGAAGAGGCAAGGTTTATGTGGCTTTTTTGTTTTTTTGACTTACCCGTAAAAACAAAATTACAAAGAAAAATGGCCACAAGTTTTCGAAACCATTTAATAAATGACGGTTTCATCATGATCCAGTTTTCAGTTTATGCTCGTGTATGTAAAGGTGAGGATGGAAACCAAAAACATGTTGATCGCATTCGAAAATTTTTACCAAGCGAAGGATCAATCCGATGTCTATCAATCACCGATCGTCAATATGGTCGTATGAAGATTTTGCTTGGATTAGCCAAAAAAAACGAGAAAAAAAGAGGAAACCAACTGATATTATTATAATTTTTTTAAAAGAAAAATCAAAAAAAACAAGAAATATCAGTTGGTTACATTAGGCCTACCTTAGCATATAGAGAACTGTAAGGAAACCACGGCTCTCTAGGTCAGGGCTGTTCCAAACCCATACACCTTAGCATATAGAGAACTGTAAGGAAACCACGGCCTCTTGCAATAAATCATCGACAGCATTCCAACCTTAGCATATAGAGAACTGTAAGGAAACCACGGCGTATTCTTTAATTTGCTTAAATGTCATAAAACCTTAGCATATAGAGAACTGTAAGGAAACCACGGCTTCTGGCTCCCCATAGGTAAGGTAATATTAACCTTAGCATATAGAGAACTGTAAGGAAACCACGGCAACTTCGGGAATATGCACCAGCTCTTAAAAACCTTAGCATATAGAGAACTGTAAGGAAACCACGGCTGCTCGTAGGTGTTCCATTCTTTTGTGTTTACCTTAGCATATAGAGAACTGTAAGGAAACCACGGCTTAAATGGCCGTTTTTCTGAAATACAGACCACCTTAGCATATAGAGAACTGTAAGGAAACCACGGCCCTATAATCTGCTCGTATTTGTCCAGAACAACCTTAGCATATAGAGAACTGTAAGGAAACCACGGCATTCATTGAGTGAACCTTTCTAGGTACTATTACCTTAGCATATAGAGAACTGTAAGGAAACCACGGCCTATTTCTGTGCAATAGCCTCTTTCGGCTCACCTTAGCATATAGAGAACTGTAAGGAAACCACGGCCCGATAAACTGGTTGCAATTAACCGTGTCGACCTTAGCATATAGAGAACTGTAAGGAAACCACGGCATCTACGTTTTACGGTGCTCGCTATTCTCAACCTTAGCATATAGAGAACTGTAAGGAAACCACGGCTTGAGAGATGGCCTCGGTTTCGATCTTGTAAACCTTAGCATATAGAGAACTGTAAGGAAACCACGGCGTTTTACCTAAAGCTTCATTCCACTCATTAACCTTAGCATATAGAGAACTGTAAGGAAACCACGGCTCTTCCCAAAAATCACGGGGGATAGGGGTTAAACCTTAGCATATAGAGAACTGTAAGGAAACCACGGCCCATTTTCCTGTAACTGTTCTTTTACATTTACCTTAGCATATAGAGAACTGTAAGGAAACCACGGCTCTAGACCTAATCTGTAGCTCAAATCCAGCACCTTAGCATATAGAGAACTGTAAGGAAACCACGGCTTAAATATTTTAAAAGTGGCATTAAGTCGAAACCTTAGCATATAGAGAACTGTAAGGAAACCACGGCTTGACAAGTGCAAGTATTGCAACAACTATAAACCTTAGCATATAGAGAACTGTAAGGAAACCACGGCTGAAATGTTTGTAGGGGTAGGGGCCTCCCGACCTTAGCATATAGAGAACTGTAAGGAAACCACGGCCCAACAATTAATCCATTAGAAGTATATTGGACCTTAGCATATAGAGAACTGTAAGGAAACCACGGCTATATTAGAAATATTGTTGAGATGACTTCAACCTTAGCATATAGAGAACTGTAAGGAAACCACGGCCATCCATCGATACAAAAGAAAGATCGATATACCTTAGCATATAGAGAACTGTAAGGAAACCACGGCATCTTCTCTTCTCGCAATAAACGGGATACTACCTTAGCATATAGAGAACTGTAAGGAAACCACGGCTCTTCTACTTTTATGCATTCCCGTGTAGCTACCTTAGCATATAGAGAACTGTAAGGAAACCACGGCAAGCTATTTCTACACGAGAAGTTTGGTTAAACCTTAGCATATAGAGAACTGTAAGGAAACGAGTTACCTGCTTATCGGTTATCTATTTTTACAGAGGCTTGACGGTGGTATATACCAGAGAAGGTGACATTCATACCACCACATGCAAGATTGCTTTCAGCAAGAAGATATGGACCCTTTTTAATCATTTTAATTTTACAATTATTAGTATTTTCTTCTGTATAAGGAAGCGTTTTTCCGTTCATGCTATTCATAACAAAAGCTAGTATGTTATTGTTAAGTTTAATTGTTCCGCTAATCTCTCCGGTGTTAATAACATCATTCATTCCTTGCCATTCAGCCTCACCTGTAATTGTGTAAGTATTTTCTGAGGATTTAATAGTAATTATACTGCTATTGCTTCCACGATTTGTTTTCCATATTCCATTCCAATCATTGTTTGTAGCTTCCTCAGCAGGTATTAACTTTAAAGAATCCTTGGAAAGCCAACCTTGAAACAGGTTTCCTTTTGCAGATACATAAGAAGCACAAACAAATTTACTATTCTTTTGCTCTGTAAGAAGAACTGTATCTCCAGATACCAAATAAGATTTTTTTTGACATTGAACATTACTGCTTGGGCATTTTTGTATTTCATTTTCATCAGCAATGAAGTGTGTCTTAGATTCCAAAACAATAGCCGTTGATATGTTATCAAGGTTAGCAACAGTATTGTTACCACAGCTTTGAGCTTTTGCGGGAACAGCTATTAGAACTAAAAAAAATAGCGAATATAATTTGAAATATTGTTTCATAAAATATCCTAAAAGTAAGAAAAAAGTTATGTTTGTTGAATTAACAATAAGCTTATTATATGCAGGAAAGATCTTCTACATATAATAAGCTACAGGTTTGTCTGTTATGTTTTTATACAGATCTGTTTATTAAATCAGTTAAGATTTATATTTGTTTCAAGATATCTGGTATCGTGTTTACTCTTATATACAGCTCTTGATGGTTTATTTTTTAATATTACAGACCCTTACGCAATTCTGGTCTGATTATTATCTTTGATTATAAACCAAGGCAGAAGTCATATCACCCTGACCACATACAGAACCGTTTTCATTATAGGTTGTATTATTGGCTGGGGTATAACACCCAAGGTAGGACCCAGTCTTTCCATAGGCGCTTTTTTTACCATTACTTTCAGTTCTTATGTAGCCAATATTACTTCCAGATGCATCACGGAGATGAGTTGTAGACATTTTAAATCCTTTTGACAATAACGAATTGCTTATACATAATAAGCAATTAACGTATTTTGCTTATTAATAATAAGCTAATCTGTCAAGTGCTTAAGGCTATTATTAAAGGAATTGAATATCTGTTATTGTTAATAACCCATTGATTTGTTGTGGATTTAGTGGTGGTGACACTGAGTATGGCTAACAATGCTCAGTCTGGTGTGGAGGGGTTTTGTTTACGATTGCTTAGCGCTGAATTGCGCATCAGTTTTAAGCAAAACGCTTTATCTTCGGGAGAAAGGCTACGCCAAAGGGTTAGTAACGTCAGTTCATCGCTTTCGTAAACAAATTGCCCCTGATAGGGGCCGTCTTTGTTAAAGAGAGAGTCTGTTGTGATGCCAAAGAAGGTACAGATGTCGACCATCTTGTCCATGGTTGGCCGTGTTGTTCCCAATTCCCAGTGAGCAACGGCAGCAGGCGATACTTTCATTGCTTTTGCCAGATCTCTTTGGCTAAGCTTAAGTCGCATGCGTTCAGTTCGTATGATGTCTTTGATGTCCATATATCCTATATGACAAAGAACACCTTAAGGAACACTTAGTAATTTAAACGACAAATATGCTTATTCTTTATAAGCAAATTTGTCTGGTGACGTTTGTAAACGAATTACAAGCTTAATAACGATCAGTTCAAGGGAGTATGATAATGATTGATTTTGGATCTTTGTTGCAGGAAAAACAGATAGAAAATTTATACTCTGTTAGAAATGATTAATTAATACTAATATTAATCACAAAATAAATTTCAATATGTTGGCTAATTATGCGATTTTTTGAAGATGGTCCAGATATTCCAGATGAACTGATACAGCAGCAGAAGGATGGGAGGTTAATTTTTCTTTGTGGTGCAGGAGTGTCAATGCCTGCAGGTCTTCCTGACTTTAAAAAACTGGTGAAGTTTATTTATAAAGATTTAGGAGAACACATTAATAGCTCTCTAAACCGTTTAGAAAAAACATCTTTTAATAACAATGAATTTGATAGAACTCTCTTTTATCTAAAGCAACGGTTAGCAGGGGCTAATCAAAAAATTGACAATCACATTCACTATACAAAGCTGATTATAGAAAGTATTGAAAAGAATTTTAAAGCTAAACTTAGAAAAAACAGAAATTTGCGCAATCATGAGGTTCTTCTTTCCCTGTCAGAAGACAGTTCTGGAGAATGTAGGATTGTTACAACGAATTTTGATACACTCTTTGAAGAAGCTAAAGATGGTAAAATAGAGAGTCATGCGGGTGCAGGAATGCCTTTGCCTGGTTCACCTAAATTTAAAGGGGCAATGCATCTTCATGGTAGGTTGAAAGATGAGAGAAATGAGCTCAAGGATACAGAGCTTGTGCTATTCAGTTCTGATTTTGGAGAAGCCTACGCCCGTGCTGGTTGGGCAACGCGTTTTGTATATGAACTGATGCAAGCCTATACTGTGGTAATTATCGGGTATAGCCTGAATGATCCACCTGTAAGGTACTTACTTGAAGCCTTGGCTATTGATAGCCAGAGATTTCCTTTCAAGAACAAAGTTTATTTTATTACTTCCTCTAAAGGCGGAGAGAGTAATGATGATTACAAACGGCTTGAAAGCATGAATATTACTCCAATTATTTTTGATGGTTGGGATTTAGCATATAAAACGCTGGAAGAGTGGTCTTGTTACAAAAACAATCCTGAAAACTGGGTTAAAAAAAAATTAGAAGAAGTAACTAAAGATAAAATTCCAAACTATGATGATAACAAAAGGAAAGAATGGGTTAAGCAGATTTTTTCTCACAAGGAAATCGAAAGATTACTACCCAGTCATTTATTTTCTAAGGAATGGATTGATTATCTTTTTTATAATGTCTTTATTCCCGATTACTATAACATAAATATTGTACCGTTTATTATAGAAAACAGAAATAACCCTCTAGTTATTGATATAATAAAAAAAATTGGTTTGATAAAACTCGATAAATTTCTGTCTAAGTATGGTGGCGCTGATATCTTATCCGTAATAGATAATTTATTTAGATTAATTTATAATAATAATCTTGAAGAAACTCATAAAAAAGATTGGGAGATTATTTTTTATAAATATAGCTTATATAAAAAACTTCTTATACGAGACAAATATGAACTGGTTAAAAGAATAAAGACCGGTTTTTACTCATGTATTGATGTTGAACAGGTCTCATTGTGGTTATATATTACTGCAATACAATTGAGTGACGTATTAGATATCAGTAATACCATACCCCTTAATCAAATAGAGATACTTTCTGACACAAGCGCAACAGAAGATCTTTTCTACCAGCTGGATGCACGTTTCAGAGAGTATGTATGGTATGGAAAATTAACAGATAAAACAGAGATTTTTCTGCATTTTATTAACGAGAAAGATATAGATAGCCAAAACTGTTTATATTGGATCCTCATAGGATGTTGGAAACAGTTTGCTGTTCAAAGTCCTGAAAAAGCAAAACACGATGTTCAGAAGTGGCTATTAGAAGATGATAGATTGTATTTTTTAGCAGCAACTCACGCTATTTCAGAAAGCAATAATCTTTTTACAGCCAAAGAGGTTTACTCAGCAATTGAGCATCGAAAAGATGATTTCTGGATTTGCTCAAGATACAAATTAATAGATGTCTTTAAGAAGTTCTGGAGTGAGTTTTCTGCTAACCAGAAAGATCTAATAATTCATCGCATTTGTGGTTGGGAAGATGAAAAAGATTCATACTGGTTCTTACGAGGTTTTAAGGGTCATGGTTTGGAAATGTCGCCTGAAGGGATGGAGAAATTTAAAGAAATTGAAAACAATAATCTAGGTTGGGCTAAAGAGGCTATGCCCCAAAATTCAGGCTCTATCTCTGTAAAGGTGCTGCCAACACGAATAGCAGGTAAAAATAAAACAGTGTTAGAATTTGTTAGCACTGTCAGTGATTTAATAAAACGCGTTGATGGAATCAATGACGATGAGAGATATAACAAATTAATTGATGAAGCTTTAGACTATTTTCAGGTTATCAACGAAAGAAAAGTTATAAATGGTACAGTTTTTAGTCTTTCTCTGGATTTTTTAAAAAAACTGTTAAATATCTCCTGCAGAAATGAAGAAAAATTATTGTGCTTTTTTCAAAATATAATCGATATAAAGAAAATGCCACTTGTGTTTCGTTGGGATGAAGGCAAGAGTTTTATTGAGCTATGGAATTCTCTTTCCGAAATTGTCTTCAAGAATAGGGACAGATCATTAGAAAATTTAACAATAAATACTGCCTTGAATACGTTAGAGGGTATGCTTGTACAACTGCTCTTTTCCGTCTTGAGCACAGAACAGAAAAAGCAATTAAATCAGGGAAAGCTGGCGTGGGATAAACTTAAGGATCTTTTTTTGAAGTGTGTTGGCTTTATAAAAAAGGGAAGCAACAACTCAAAATCAACATTATATATTTTGGGTAAAGATATGGGTTACATTTATTCCTTTGATCCTGTCTGGTATCAAGAAAATATTGATGGGTTGTTTTTATCTTCTGAGTATTATCCTTACCTTCTTAGGGCTTATTTGACACATTATAGTATAGGATCTAGTGATTTTTTCAGCTTGTTATGGGGTAGGATAGATCATGATGTGAATAGCCTTGATTTTCTTGAGCATAATGAAAAAGACAAATATCTGTGGAAATTGCTACAGGTTTTAATTTTTTACTATGAGAAAAAAAATTTCAATCTGGACAATGTTTTCCAAAAAGAAATTGAGGGTAAGGTTCGTGTTCTTCTTAAAGCCAGTGAGGTATATAGAAAAACATTTATAAGATTTATCAATAATATGTCTGTTGTTCCATCATTTTCAAATGTCGAACAAAGCTGGAATGATTTCTATAAGCCCCTGTTCTCATTATGGCCCAAGGATGATAAATTTCAGGATGGTGTATCATCAGGTTGCATATTAAAGATTATCCTTTTATCAAGGAAAAAATTTCTTGATGTTTACAATACCTTGAGAGGTTTACTGAGACCTTTGCTTATTTTGAATATATATCTTTCTACAGTTGAGGCTGAGACTTTCGAATATGCAAAAAAACATTATGGAAAAGAATTATTGGATATTTTTAATGTAGTATATGAGAAGGGGGCAATTTCTATTTCTCTTGATTTAAATAAATTGCTTGATGATCTGATTAAATACAATCCCTTGTTAGAGGATGAGACAGATTATAAACGTTTACGGAAGATTATAAACGGTTAGAGGAAAGTATTGATAGAAAGGTTACGATATGTAAACTTACCGCTTAATTACCAATTAATCTGATATTGGATTAAGGAGATAGTTGAGAGATACTATAAAAATAATTTTCTTAATTGATGATTTAAATATATTTTTTGGTAAACTGCTGCTGTTTATTCTACTGCAGTTAACTGAAACAATTTTTATAATATTTAGATTTTTAATGGAATCCAACATCCTGTTTGAACCTGGTAATAAATTCTTCTTCTTTATCTCCGCACTCAACACCGTCAATATTGCGTAAAACATTAAAATCTGTATCATTGAGATCTGATACTACAAAGCAGTAATTGGATCTTTTCGCAAGTATACGGTTAATCCAATGAATATTCATTTTAACAATTGCTGCTGGATATTTCTTATCCTGAAACATTCCCATTCCACTATTAATAGTTGAAAATGTTATATCATCAATTTTCCACTGTTCTGGTTGTTGCATTTCATTATTGGTATAATTTGAAATTATAGGTTGTTGTGTACCCAGCAATATGTCCAAATGAGAAGGAAACGATCGTGTTTCTGGACTTGAAAAGAAACCCTTCAGATATTTCTGTAACTCATTAACAGCAGAGTTTTCATCAATTGAGGTGGTGGGTGATACTAATCCCAAATATAGAAATACAAGTATGATTGGTGTGCAGATTACTAGTTCTATAAGGCTTTTTTTGAGAGATGGGTTATTACTCATGGTTGAGTCCAGTTCTAAATGTATGTCCAGCCAATAATGCTTATAATAAATAAGCATTATTAAAAATATAAGTTTTATTTCTGTTAGTTTATGTCTAAAATTAAAGAAAATTAGATTATTTATACGATTTAATGGAGTTTTAGCATTTATATATTGCTTATTATTAATTAGCAATATATAAAATTCCTGATATTTAAAAAGAGGAATTATCGTATGAAAATACAAAAACTCCAGATAGGAAAAATAGCAGGTATTGTTATCACTCTTGGAATAATAATGGCTGAGAATATTTCACAGACGTATGCTGCTGACTCATATATGGCTCAAGCACTTTGTTTTAATGGAAAAAATCTACTTCTTGGACAAACCTTGATGTTAAGGCAAGGCGGTATTCCTATAGCTGAAGCAAAAAAACCTATTTATAATATGATTAATGCCAACCCTGATTATCAGAATTTTATGATAGAATCAGTAAACTTTCTCTATAAAAATCCAGATGACCTTAAGAAAAGCCTACTTAATGGGAAATGGACTGAATTGTGTATTCATTACGTACAGGGCTATTAATCCTGGTTTGGGACTGTGTTTATAGCTATCAGATCAATGATTCTATCATTATTGTTAGTGTATAAAATATAGAACCATCCACGCGATGGCAATTTTATATCTTGGTTAAAAGAGTAATAAAATATCGGAAGAAAAATTATATTATAGATATATACACTTTAGTAAATCAGCTTCCATTACATATGGCATTTGATATAATGGAAGCTTGAAAATGGTATGATTGATTGTTTATTCTATTATCTTATAAGTCATTTTATTAAAAAATTTTCTATCGTCTTGTGTGAATGCTTCTCCTATATTTTGCAATCGTTTATCTGAAGGAAGTGTAAGACGAGAACTAATGTTATACCAAGGATATTTCCCATGGATATCTGGATGAAGGTAGGCTGCAATTTCTACATCTGAAGCAGAGATATACCGGCCTGCCCATTTTTCAATTATATGTTTTAGAGCACGTGTATCTTTTGTTGGAGACTTGGTTTTCTTTTGAGCATCAAGCCATTCATAAGCCATCCTGATACAATCATTATGTTCGTGTAAGGGTTCTATATCTTGATAAGAGAACCCTTGTTTGGCATTGTTGATTTGTAAATCTGTAAGCATTTTTTGCTCCTTTTATTTTTAAATTTATTTAATTTTTTTTAATTTCTGTATGCTTCGTAAAGATATTCCGTGTTATGTGCTCCAGTATGAAAGGATTTCATTTTTTCATACTGGGATGTGGATCATCATTAATTTATGGAAGCATTTAGTACTCATTATTTATAAATGTTTTGGAGTGGGTAAAAAACTCTAACCAGTTTTTTTGTATTTTGAATTGTTCTGATTAAAGTAATTAAGTAATTGTGGGGTAGGCCTTGTAATATTGTTGAGCTTGTCTATCTTTCTTCTGTTTTTTGGCCCAAGATTTCTTGATGTGCCAGCTCTCTTGCCAGCAATATCACCTTGAGGTTGATTGTCATTGCAGAAATATTGGCATGATGGATCAACACCTTTTAAAAGATATTTTCTTATATTCTTTAATGAACCATTCCATATTTTTTCAATATGTATGGTTCCAGCTGGTACAGAATGGGAAGAGCATATTTTTTCAAATATTTCTTCAATATCATCAAGCTCCAGGAGATGAAGATCAGGAAGGTGAATCAGAAAATGAAGATGAATATTATGATCATGACCCAATGAATAAATGGGCTGTTTATTCAAGGCATTTTCAAAACAGTAGGCATAGGTTAAGGGGGGAGCTTTTTGAGTTTTGGTGCTAAATGTCCTGTAATACCATTTGCTTAATTTATCTCTTCTAAACTTTGCAAAAAGTATAGGAACAATGTATCCATCATCTGTAATGTTTTTAAAATTGATGGTTATAAAATAATTAAAAGGCTGGTTAATGGTTTCAGACAATTCTCCTATAGCATAGTATAAAGTCTGTGCACTTTTATATTTTATTGTTTTCGATATATTATAATAATTATTAGTCATTTTTTTTAACCTTTTATTTAAAATAAGCAATACTTTCCTGTTATCTTTATGAATATTTCATAAGGATTATTGTTGAATTGATATTGATTATAATTATGGAAATGTTTCTATAAAGGGTATAATAAATACTATATGTATTAATCCCTATGAGGCCTTCTTGACATTATCTTCTTTGAGTGTTGGTATATTGTCTTGTATAACTTCAGGAGTGTAGGGAGAAGAGGAGATAAACTCTTCTCCTCCCTGTCTGAATTTTTGCTTTTTGATATCTCTTCCTGTCTCTTCCAGAAGGGTTTTCCGCGGAAGCTCTACAGGATGTTTTTTTGCGTTTTGTCGTTCTATATAGTCTTGAATCGATTTAAGGCTGATTCTGGGGCTTGTTAGGATATAAACCTTTTCCAGCTCTCCATAATCTATTAGGCGATATACCGAGGCACGGGATATACTCAACAGAGATTGTGTCTCTCTGATTGTAATCATTTTAATTATATTTATCATGTTTTTTTCCTCACGGTTTGTTTAATCTCAAGAAACCATTTCTTGAGCCGTGAGAAAGGAATATCAGGAAGGTTTTTTAATTAATAAGGAGAAATCCTAAAAGTCATGGATTTCTCCTTTTTGTATTACGTTGTTTGATATGACCTCTCTATGATGTTGAGTTATTCTAATAACCGCATCACTTATGGCATCAGGCGTATGTTCCTGTCCAATTCCAAGGATAAGGCAGTCTTGTATAAATTGACCAATCTTTCCGGTCTTATCTGATTTTTTAAAAGTATATGGAAAATCTTGATTATTAACATCAGCAAATCTCTGTAGTAACCCAACAATATGACTAGCATCCATTGCCCAATCAAATCGGGGACGTTTATTGTCAATTTTTGATGAACCATATATTTTTCCTAGTTCCTCTACTGGTTCAAGAGCCTTAAGCATATCGGTGTAAACCGTAATTTTTTCTGCATATATATAAAAGTTTTTATCATTAAAATTTTTTCCATAGATTTTTGATTTATCTAGCTCATGGTTTAGGCTTGTTTTTGCCTGGTTAATGTAAGAATTGATGCTATTCTTTAAGCTTTTTATATCTCTGTAAATTTTTCTTGAAAACTGAGGTAGGGTTTGTTGACCAGCAGGGTCGTTATCGCTTTGTTTGGAAATAGCCATACATCCAAGGATATGAGATAACAATGCGAATTGCTCATCAGTTGGTTGGATCTTATTTTTCCCATTTAATGGAGTAAATAGTGTTTTTACTATTTCTGGAACTATGGGTAGTAACTTTAGAGGTGCTGGGCTATCCTTATCGTCTTTGTGCTGTTCAACATATTTTTTAAATTTCTGACCTTGTTCTTCATTATATTTTTGAATCCTGTCCTCAAGAATATGTTCAATTCTGCTATCACAACAGTGAATGAGCTCACCAGTTTTTGCAATAAAGCACAATACTGATCTAAAATGCGTTTTATCTGGAATTAAATAGGGGAGGCCCGAGTAAGTACGGTGCAATAAATTATTACCTGCATCTTCAATCAGTTCAACTGTCATTTATTATTTTCCATTTTTACAAAATATTGCCCAGTCTTTCATGAGATCTTTACGCTTGTCAAATAAATTACTCCTGAGATAGGCAGCCCCTGTTTTATCCTTCAGGACATGTGATAAGGCCTGCTCGGCAATTTCTCTGGGATAACTGGTTTTCTCAGCGCACCAATCCCTGAATGTGGAACGTATGCCATGGACGGTGTATCTATCTATTCCCAAACTGTCAGTGGCTCTATGAAAAGCCTTTGAAAGGGCAACATCTGAAAGTGGTTTCCTGCTTTTTATACTTGGGAATATGTAATCTTCTGGGGAATTGGAGAGGGAGTTAATATTTACAAGAATATTTATTGCCGCTTCTGATAGTGGAATCCTATGTTCCCTGAAAGCTTTTGTCCGGTTTGCTGGAAGGGTCCATACTTGCTGCTCCGTGTCAATTTCTGACCACTGTGCCAACCTTGTTTCAGATGAACGTGTTACAGTCAGGCAAAGAAATTGAAAGGCTAGTGTGGCAATGCCATTTTGTTGGGTTAGAGCACTCATTACCTTGGGGAGGTTATCCCATGGTAGAGCCTTGAAATGCTTTACAGGTGTAGTCTTGGATGGGTTGGGCAGGATATGGATAAGGTGACCCTTCCAAATAGCAGGGTTGGTGCCTTTGCACCATTTGTGGGCAATACTATAATCTATGATGTTTTCAATACGTCCCCTGATCCTTTTGGCAGTTTCAGTTTTTGTGTACCATATGGGCTTTAATATGTCTTGCATATGATCTGTTGTGATATCTGAAACAGGAATATTCCCAATGGTTGGATAGACATAGTCTGTCAATGTATTGCGCCATATAGGGGCTGATTTGGGATTTCTCCATGAAGGTGTTTGGGTCTTGATATAGGCTTCAGCAGCTTCTCTGAAGGTGAGTATATTTTTTTGGGATTTTTCGTTACGCTTGTTCTTACGCCATTCAATGGGGTCAAATCCTTCCTTGATTAGTTTACGTGCCTGTTGTGCCAGTTCACGTGCTTGTGCAAGGGGAGTATCATTCAAGGTGCCAAGTCCCATTTCACGTCTTTTCCCACTGACAGGACTTTTAAACCGGAATACCCAGTTACGTGAATAGTTTTGAACTGAGAGATAGAGATTGCCTCCATCATTGTGGTAACCGTTGGCAAGGGATTTTAATTGTGTGGTCTTTAGTTGCCCTGGCATTTTTGTGCTCATGCTTCACCTTTTTTATAACCCATCATATAACCCATCATAGAAAATGAGATTAACGTAGATTAAGAGAGGCATCAAGACACACAAAAATCTAATATTGCTTGGTATATAAGAGTATTATGAGGTGCTTACATATATACAGAAACACTATAATGACGGACATCCCCTCCGCCAAATCCCTAGTGTTTTTACAATTTTTGCCAACGGTTTTTGTGTTAGTTGCCTAGGGTGGTGTGTCATGTTTTGTGCTACCTGCCTGTTTTTCGTGATACAGACCTAACTCCAGCTGCGTAACCAAGATAAATTTCTGTGACTTTTACTGAGCTGTGCCCCAGGTGGTGGCTGAGGTCGTAAATATCTTGCTATTTCGGATTTTAGAATATGTGCGTTTGTGGCGGGCTAGTTGTATGGCTGGATTAGGCTGAATATCTAAACATCTATGGTTATGGGTTTCACTCGGAGCTTGCTCTTGGTGTGGTGTGGATGGGGGTAGTAAATGCCTTTGCGGTGTCACAGCTGTACGGTAGGATCAAAATAAAGGAACTAGAACTCTCATGGCTGGAAGCATCCCATCATGATTATGTTCGTTGCCTTGGGGGGCGTTGTTATGGCCACCTTTCGTGGTGCTATCCGCCTCTATTTCGATTATAAACACCAGAAGTTGGCGTTTGAGAGGGAGAGGAGAAAGAGAAATCTCTGGATTTGAATTAGAGAAACATAAACAAGAATGGAATAATTAATATTAAATATAGTCGTGATATAGAAAAAGCGTAACAAAGTAATAAACTTGTTAATAATAGAGGAATAAAAATAGGGATACCTGATTTTTCTTGTAAATAAAATTCATTAAAAAAAATCAAAAAGATAGAAAAAAATCCTAATGATATATCAGATTTATAGTCCTTACCTATTATAATAGCTCTTTTCATTGTTTTTTTCTTCATTGTTATATGCTAAGAACTTTATATGTAAAACTCTTAAGCATTAAAGGTTAAGTTTTACGAAAGCCATCAATCTGGCTTGTGAACAGATCAGGTTTTTATCAGCAGCAGTAAACTACCTTATCAGGCACATCTATAAGGTTGCCAGTGAGGACAAGCACTTTAGTCCGACTATGTTTCTCTTTTTATCAGGTTAACCCTAGCCTTCTTCTTTAGGAAGGCTTTTTTTATTAGGGGAATCGTGATGTTACCTGAAAGCCTATTAGCCAAACCTGTTTCGCAAGGAAGGCTGGTATGCGGAGTTCTGAAGGGGGGCAATGACTCTGGTGGGGTTATGTTGTTTGCGCATTGTTTGATATGCCAAACTCAGCCTTTGAATATAGCCGCCGGATTTAGGCTTTACCCCTATTCTGCCTGATCTGTGGTGTGGCAAATTCTGATCATGGGCAAAATATGGGCACGACGTTTTATAGCTGGTTTCACTGGGTACTAACAGTTGGTTATTACGGGGGTTGTGTGCGTTTGTGGCGGGCTATCTGTATAGCTGGATTGTACTGAATATCTACATTTTACGGTTATAGACTGCACCCTGGTCTTTCCCTCAGTATGGCGTGGGTAGGGTGTGAATGCGTTTGTGGTTTTGTGTTGTGTAGCAGGGTTGAAATGAATAGAAAAATAATGGCCAAAAAAGCTAAAAAACTGGGTGTGGTAACTGAGATTCTCGATGAGGCCAAAAGTGTTGGAAAAAGCCCATGAGCGCGTTGAGGATTTGATTGTAAGTTATCCGCCACTTGTTGTCCAATATGCCAAAAGAGGGCTAAGTTTACGTCTGGGGAAAGTATTAAAAGTGTTTACTCTCTGGAAAGGGATCTTTTGAACTTTAATATACTTAGTAAATTCTTACGTTATAATCAAAGCGTCCTTTAGTTTCGGGGGAGCTCTAAACGTTTTATTTTTATTGACTAAGCTTATTCTCTTTCCAAATATCATGAAAAGAGAATCATGCTTTTTTCAAGTTTTACTCAGCTTTCATGGGTAATAGGATTTTGTAGATATCATAGTTTCCCAAGATAAAAAAACCGCTCTTGTTTATACAAGAGCGGCTCAAGTTGTATTATAAGAAAACTAAACTAAGAACTATAAAGTACAAGTTTTAAAGAAAGATCTGAATCAATCTGTTCCTGTAAACTACATGAGTTTTAAATATCTGTTCTTGATTTATATCAAAATTGAAGGAAAAAATGAGAAATTTTTTATGATCATCATCATTAAGCAAAGAATAAAACGATATAGCAATAAATCTTCAGAAGAAGAGAACAATTGATTTTATAGAACAATTGATTTTATTAAATTTCTTTTAATTTTTTGATATCTAAAGGCCATTATTGGTTATTAAGGAATCATTTACTTTTCCTATGCATAAAAACAATAGAGTAAGCGAAGACTTATGGTTTTCGTTCGCTTCAATTGTCTGTCTTATTACTGACCTTGTACAGTAGAGATATTATTTCTATCTAACGTGTTCTTTGGGGGTAAAAGGGATGAAAGGCAGTTTTTGATAGGCAGGATTATCTGCTTGAAACACCCAGTTGTCGACCTGGGAGGCGTGAATAATCTTTTCCCATCCCTTTTCCTTTTTCTGCTGTCCGTTTGAATGAGGTAAATGTTTTAAGGGTTGTTCGAGATGGTAAATGAGACCTTGAGAAGCCATTTTAGTTCCCTTTCACTGAAGAGATGAATTACCTTCCGTCTATAACGATCAATATAATCTATAGTTTATAAATATATGGTAAATATAAAAGCTAAAAACTGTAGATAAGTATTTATTATCTTCTGGAATAGTTTAAATAAATAGGAAATATTATAGGGAGCTCTTTAGGTTTTTGGAGTAATATTAGTGTAGTTGAACGGCTTATTTTTTTTCGTCATCTGGGTTTTTTGCCATTAGAGGAACTTCGCCTTGAGGTTCTGGAGCCTCAACATATTTTATGGTTTCTCCATTGTAGGCTTTTCCTTTGTTCCAGGGGCCACGATGGTCGTCTTCTTGTGACATATTAAAGACGATATTAACGCTATCATCCGGAGGGACACTCCCAAATAATGGGGTATCAAGCTTACCAAGCTTGTCTAGGGCTTTCATAAACATGTCAGAATGGGTAATTTCACGTGTAAGCAAAAAATGAAGGGCTTTCTGGGTTCCTTCATCTTTGGTGCGTTTGAGCAAAGCTTCGTAGGTTTGCCGTGCACCAGCCTCAGCAGAAACATTGGCCCGTAGGTCTCGTACAACATTGGCGCCTTCTTGCACATAGCAGGCTGTCCACGCACTCCCTTGACTATCAAATAAATGGGGGCCTATGCCTTTCATCTGAAAAAGTGGTGCATCATAAATATCTTCCTTATCGAGTTTGGAAGTATGTTGAACGATAAGCTGGCCCATCATTTCCAAATGGCTGAATTCTTCAACCGCAATATCTTGTAACATGTCTCGAATTGCAGGGTCAGTCACATGAAAAGACTGTACCCAATATTGTAGAGCGGCGGTAAGCTCACCTGTAGCTCCCCCAAACTGTTCTAATAAATATTGCCCGAAACTGGCGTTAGGTGTACCCACATTAACAGGAAACATTAATTTTTTTGTGTGAAAAAACATTGTCTTTATCCTAGCCTTTCAAGGATACGTTAAAAAAGGAAACGCACGATTGTAGCGTGCATTTTTGTTATTTAACGAGGTGGAATATAAGGAGTTTTCATTCAGTTTATCTTCAGGAAGAAAATTAATCCCCCAAATGGAGGGATCCATCCCATATTACTCTTGGGTAATTTTTTCTCTTTTACGGTATTATAAGACCTTATTCCCTATTTAAGATTTTTAATAAAAGGAAAATACAGGATTAGAAGATCGAAACAACGATACAGGGTTTTTAGAGAGATCCATTTTGCCAAGGGTAAAATTTGCAAACGTAAAAAAGCTCTGCCCTAAGAGCCTTTTTTTTAAGGGCTCTTTTTTAGAGTATATTTTTGGGATTGGCCCCTTATCTATAAGGTTGCTACGGAGTGGAAAGGTTTTCTCACTTTAAGGGCCGCTTGAAAGCAGATTTGGGCTTTGGTAGAGCCGCTTTTGGGTAAAGTTAGAGATTTTATGGGGTGTTTAAGGGGAAATAAGAGAATTTAGCACCTGTAAAAGCGTAATAAATTGTCTTTTATAACCATAGGATAAAAACGTACATCGTTTAATGCTACGTTTAATAGGCTGGAAGGCCAGTAGGTGTTAAGCGCCTCTAATTACAAGGTATGTAACACTTACTAGAGAAGATAATTCTACTAGAGAAGAGAATTCACACAGTACTGTATCTTAAAAAACAAATAATGATAATGATTTTTATCTCTTGTTCTTGAACGATTTTATCAGAATACTGGCCAAAGCTCTTCTAACCCCTTCTGTCCTTCCAGATAACAGTCATAATGGGGTATAAAATGTTGAATTATCGCCCATTATGGATAATCCTCTCAGCGTTGTAACCCTTTATTTTGGGTGTTCTGCTGAGAAGTGTTGTGCTTGGTGTCTGAGGGAGCAGCATGCACCTGTTTATTGGTATGCTGAGTCTGTTGATGTGAATCAGCTTGCTTGACCCTGTTTGTTTCATTTTTATGAGACTGGTCATGGTTTTGTTGATGTTGGTTTAGATTTTTTTCAGTCATTTCAATCTCCTTTGTGTTGGTGAATGACTAAGCAATACAACGAAGAGAAAACTGTAAAAGTTTAAGTGAAAGGTAAGAAGAATTAACAAAGTTTTACTTTGGAAATTAAAGAGAGAAAGAGTTTTTAAGAGATAACCGCGCCTAGCTTGTCCCTTTGTTTCTAATAAAGAGACGATTTTTTTATAAAAGGGGCATTCTTTTAATAAAGAACAATTAAAAAATGAAAAAATGTAAGTTTATTTTTTATTAATTCTAGAAATTTAGAAGAATCTCAATAATATTTTACAGAAAAAAGAAATTTTAGAATTTTAAAGAAGAAAATAATAAATATTTAAATATATATTTTATTATGTGTTTATGGCTTATTTTTTAACCTATTTAAATAAAAATAAATTTTATCAAAATTTTTTATTTGTATTTTAAAATCTTATAGTTCTGAAAATGAGATCAGCAAAATAGAAGATTAAGAATATGACAGTTATCGTTTATGGAACTGAATGAATTGGATGTAGCAGGGGCAGGTCTAGACTCTGATTATCCGCAGGTTTATTCCATATTGCTCAGTTTATCTTCCTTGGAGGATTCCGTGTTAAGGAAGACTCTTATTGTTGGATTTTCCTCTAATGTTCAGAAGAGTCATAGTAAAGTCATGAATGGATTTCCTTCCTTACTAAAGTTTCCATGATAATTTTTAAGGGGTGAGTGTCAGCTTATTTTCTAATAAACGAGTTGATACGAATTCATAGGAGACCTTTCATATCCATAGCCTTGAATAGAAGGAATAAAGGCCATTCTTGCGTAGTCAAGTTTGATTATGGGGTCATTTTTGTGGTGAATCTTAGAGAGAAGGAAGATATTATTAACACATCATGAAATGATTTTATGGATGTGTTGTGATTTTTACGAGAGTTAACGACCTGAAAAATAGGTGGTTTTTATGGTAACGGTTCGCTGCATTATGATGGAAAAGAATGAGGAGGTTTTGCTTGAACCGTGGATTCTTTATCACGCTCATCTATTTGGGTTTGAAAATTTAACCATTCTGGATAACGGCTCTACCAACCAGCGAGTGCAGACTTTACTGAATAAGTATGAAAAAAGAGGATGCCATATTATCCGCTCTTTTACGGAGAGGCAGAATTTTGTTGATAAAGGAAAGATTATTACCGAAATTATCCAGGAGTGGGATAGAAGTCATGAACCGTATGATTTTGCTGTACCACTTGATTGTGATGAATTTCTGGCTTTTTTTGATCAGAAAATTTTAATGAATAGGGACGATATTCTCGCAGAGTTTAGGCATCTAAAAAAATACGACGGAACATTTCTTTTGCATCGAATTTTGATGAATGATCCAGTCAATATGGGTTTGTTTTATCCTCAAATTATCAGGAAGTCCTTTTTTAAGAAAAATACCCTTGTTGGGCTTGATAACGGCTATCATGAACCTGTGACCATTTATGATGATAAGATGATATGGACAGGCTTTGTCTACATACATTTACACAATCGGTATGATTTTTTAGAGCTTAAAAGATTTTCGAGCGAAAAATTAATGCCCTTTATAGAGCTACTCAATGGGGAAACCTTAAAAAATTATACGGGAATTGGTTCTCACCTCGTTGCAGATTTTTTTCATACAGAAGAGGACTATAAATATCAGTATAGAGATAAGGGGTTGCTATATGGCGGAGAATTTATTGCAAAGTTACAAAATCTAGGATGCGGTTTACAAGAAATTTTTGGTCAAGAGGCCTATTCTTCACAGAGTTATCATAATATTACTCAATTTTATCATCAGTATAATATCCAATATCATCTGATCAGCTTCAAAGAAAAAGATAGTTCTACGGTAGAATTTTACGATGAAAAATTTTATAGACACAATAACCCTGATGTTCATGATCACTCCTTTTTCAAAATATGGCCTTTAGTTCATTTTATCAATTATGGCTATTATGAAGGAAGAAAGGGAAGTGGTTTAACGCTCCAAGCGTTTAGTAGTGATGTTTCTTAACGAGAGAAAAGAGAAGAGGGGAAAATACCTTGTTGTCTTTTGATGTTTTCAAGGAAAGAATTCGTCTCTTTACCGAGAGTTTTTGAGGGTGGCTTAAGACCAAACCCCATTTAAATGTGGTATTATGTGGTGTATTTATTGTCGTAAGCAGAAAGCTTATGTTTTGATTTTTTGTGTTTAATATTAAAAATTATCTATCAGTTTTGAGGCGAACTGTAGGGGCTTATGGTCTTTCTTGTATTTGCACACTAGGGTAAAGGATGTAACTCTCAGCTCTCCAGAAAAAATCTCAGGTTTTTTTATATATTTCCTTCATTGATATAAGAGGATATAGACCCCCACTATCGGCGTTTTTCGTCATGAGAAAAGGTAGGTATCAGGATATGCAAAAGCAAAGGCGAATAGAGGCTTTAGAGTGTGTTATGTTTTTTAGAAATTTTTCAGGCTGTAGCTTTGAGCCGGTAGATGGACATTGCAAGTAAAACAAATATCCTTTAGCAAAAATGGGATAATGCTAGAAGGGTCGGGGAATCCTCTTGCGTTCATCTCCCAGGGGTCGGACATAAATTGACGTCACGCCCTAAAAAATATAAGTTATCCTAACAACCAGATTAATCCTTATTGAAGAGAAGAAGGAAGCAGAACTCAATTCATAAAAGCCTACACCACATGAGATTTTAGAAAAAATCATGAGGAGGTAAGGAATGTTTTATTAAAATGTTATTATTTTTTTGAAAAACAAAAAAGCAACAGAGTTGGTTTCCAGCCCGGTCTCTGCTGCTTTTGAAGAATTTGTTTCATTACTATAGAAAGTAATTACTATGACCATTATAGTTTATTTAGAGGCAAAAGCAAACTCTAAATCAATCCTTCTATGTGTATTATGTACCCTTTTATGCGGATTATATACAGCCGAACCCTGTGTTCTCGAAAGCGAGTGCACTGTTCATTCGGGTTTCATCTGTGGTAGGATTTCTCAAGAACCTATCAAGATTTCCTACAAAATTGCTAGGACATTTGAAGGAGACTTTATTGTAAAATACTAGGTAAAATGGGCTGGCCATAGAGAAGAAGGGTTTTATTCTAATGTTAAACTGACCCCTTTTATATCGGCACAGTCTGAAAGGGGTGAAATATCTGCTGCTTTGCCAAGAAATGTTAAAAGATTTTCTTTTGATGAATATAAAGCAGGAGCGGTTTCTCAAAACTCTTCTCTCTATTGGGATATTATAAAGTTTGGTGTAAGGCCGGCTGAAAGAATTCAATCTCTTCATTCAAATTCCTCTTCTTCTGCTTATGATGATCCATTGAAGAAGGATAAGAAGCCTTATACGGTACCTACTTCTAAGCTTCTTCGGCTTCTATGTAAGAAGATTTTAATGGGGGTGTTAATACGGGTGAGTGGCCTCAAGTTCATTCGAGGGAATTTTCTTCGCTCTGTAATTTTTCTCCTGACGATTTTTCTTTATAACAATTAAGATTCGACAGGGCCTATTTTTATGGCATTATCTTTTATGGAAAAAGTGCAGTTAATACTGGTAGCTCTATACCATCTTGTAGTGTTTCTCCTCTTATTGAGGGCTTGCTTTTCAAGGGACCGTTGACCTGTATAGTAACGATAGGCCCCTTGGGTTGGGGGGTGATGAAGAACAGAGAAGAAATAAGACCATCGATTAGATGTTCAATCACTATAATTGGTTTATTTTTATTGATGGCTTGCGGTTTGAGTGGGGTTGGCCCAGGGGCTTTTGCCAATCTGGGCACCTAGATTGGTGAATTGATTGGTAACTTCTTTCAAGGTTCAGCCCCTGCTTCTGGCAAAGCCTCTGTTGCTATTGCTGGTAGCTATTGGCCGTGGGATTGGTGCTATTATTGAGGCTATTCTGCATGTTATTATTCACTTAGGGACGTTAGCATTCATTGATTTTCAGGATATTGCGAATATTTTGCAGTTTTGTACACTCTTGGGTCAGCATTTTCGCTCTTAAGGGATTTGAGCGAGTAACTTTGAGAATGCACATATAGCTATAGTAAGAAAAATGAACCAATTAAAAATTGATATATCATAGTCGCTTTATCATACCCCATTTTAGTCCCTCATAGGGTGGCTTTTTTATTCGATATTAAAAAAGTCGCTCTTAAGCGCCATGGACGATCGTGAGAGTATGAATGTATTCTTAATGGAGAATTTTGAGGTTTTTTCATTGTACAAGGACAAAATAAATAAGAAAATTTCTCTAAAGCTATCATAGGTTCATCTATAACATTACGGGTAGAGGGGTGCGGAATAATCCGCAAATAAGGTTTGGGGTGGGTAGTGGTTTTATATATTTCCTTAATGAAGAATACTGAAGGAGAGTAGGGTTCTCTTTTGCGGAAGGGACAGTATTCATGTGCTCTTATTGTTTTTTGGGCAGAGGATTATTAGAAGTGGCTTTAGGGAAGAGCGTTGTAGAAAAGGCAAAGATCATTGCCAGAAAAATAACAAGCATTCCCCAGAGTTCCATGGATTGGATCTGTTTGTGCAGAATATAATAGTCAAGGGCAACGGCGATGATGGGTGTAAGAAAAGCGTAGGGAGAGACTTTTATTGGGCCCCATGATTTAAGCAAAATAATATAAAGAACAAATCCAATGATGGACCCCACAAAAACAAGCCAAAGCCAGGCAAGGAAAATGTCTGGTTTAAGAAGAGAGAGGAATTTTTCGGCTTGAATGGTGGGAAGTTCAAAGATAAGAGAGGCCCCCAAAATAAATATCCCCCCTAAAATATTTTGCCACCCGGCAATGACGATGGGCAAGTTTTTAGTTAATAAAGGCCGGCCTAGTACAGACCCATAGCAATAAGATAATGTTCCGAGAATAATGGCAACAATACCGGCTACGGAAAGAAGGTTCTCTGAGAATACGGTTTGTATTCCCTCTACGAACAGTAAGCCAATTCCTATCAGCCCAAGAATAATAGAAATGATCCTGGAGGGAGATAATTTTTCTCCTGCCATGAGGGTGGAGAAAAAGGGAAGAAAAATTGGGATACATCCTTGGACGATAATGGCTGTCACTCCAGCGGAAACATATTGCTCACCCCAAAAGATGAGAGAAAAGCAAACGGCAATCATGAGGAGAGACATAAGGCATAAAGCTTTAATGTCTTCAGAAGGAATTTTTATTGTATTTCTACCTTCTTTACAGGCCAGAAAGGTTAAAATAATTAATCCGGCCCCAAAAAAACGAGACCCAGAAAAGAAGAGAGGTGGAGCAGCAGAAACGCCGACCTTAATAGCCACCCAAGTTGACCCCCAACTCACACATAATAACAGGAAGAGCAAAAAGTCTTTCATTTGAGAGGTTTCCTACAGGTCAGAATTGCTGAATTTCTAATCTTTGCAAGGTTTGGTTTGCGCTGAATTCCAAAAACTCCATAATATTGCACATAGGCGTCTTGTAAATGATTTTTAAGAAGAGCCTGCTTTCAAAACAGTCCATAAAATATAGTTGAGTTTATTGAAGGCGTAGAAGCAGATATTCCAGCTTGGTAGTATGGTAAAGAGTATTGGAGAAAAGAGCGAAATAATCAACTCGATGAAGATCCAGTAGAAAGCTAGATTAAACGGGCTGATGCCATTTCTTTGGCTTTTGATAGAGTGGTAAAATTTTGATAGAGCAGTAAAAAGAGAGGGATACCAAAAAATAGAGCAGAAATATTAGTCTTTCTGTGTATTTGAATAGATATGAGCCTGGTGTCAGAATAAGCAAAGCAGAGAAAGAATGTTTCTCAAAAATCCAGACCTAGGGCGTATTTTTTCAATATATATCCCTCTTTGGAAAATAAGGTTTATACATCTCATAAGCTGCGTAAGATTTCGGTTTCAAACCAACGTGCTGGATATGAAAGTGCGCGGCAGATAATTTGCCTATGGCAGAGAAAAATGAGCCAAGAGAGCCTTATTTGTTTTAATCATTATCAATCATAGAGTTACATCGTGCTTTCAGATTGAGCTCACAGAGCTGTATAAACCCTAAAAACTTGTATTGTCAGCCATATTTATTACTTTGACATTGATCAGCAATAAAGAATAGCGGGTCAAAATAGGATAAATAGGCAAATAAAAATGCTATTTATTATTTTTCAATATATTGGTTCTTAAATAAGATTGTCTTCCCCACTACCCTATAAGGGCACCCAAGATCATCAAACGGTTAATTCATTTACCACCTCTGCGGCACTTTTTATGCTGCGAATGTTGCCGATGCCCGTTCCAAGTGAAATATAGCCCTCATCTATATTGCCTTCCAGCATGCCAACTCTTAAGCTTTTTAATCCGCCCATAGCCGCACCAATTTCTTCATTACTGGCGCCTGCTTTATCCATTTGAGTAAGCTTGGTAACAAGCTTGCCAGGGAGGGATCGATAATAATCAGGGATTGTGCGGAAAAGAAGGAGATCTAACCCGTTGGCGTTGATAATTCTTTCTTTTGTAATTTGTGGTACCCTACTCTCTATTGTGCTGATAAATACTGAGCCCGCAAAAACCCCTTTTGCCCCAAGGGCGTGGGCTGCTTTTGCGGTTCGATGGTCAGTGATACCGCCCGCAGCAAGAACGGGGATGTTCTGAACGGCATCAGCGATAAGAGGGACAATAGAAAATGTTCCAAGAGCAGTGCCCGGTAAAGTGCCTCCTTCATCAAAACCTGTCGCAACAATGATATCTGCCCCTGCTCTTTCCGCTAAGTGGGTATTGTGTGGAGTAGGGTTGAGGGCACGGTAGAGAATTTTTATGCCTGCCTCTTTCAATTCATCGAAGAGGACAGGGATTATAGCATTTTCTCCATAGCCGGTATAAACCACTGCTTTAACGCCTTCTTCCTTGATAATCTGGATAATTGGTGGGGTCCAGACATCATTTTCGGAAACAGGAATAAGGTTAACGCCGAAGGGTTTATTAGTAAAGGCTTTGGTTTTTTGAATTTCTTCACGTAATTTGTTGGCTGTTTCTTCTGGGGTCGATACGGCCGTTTTTGCCGTAAGGCCAGCGTTGGGGCCAAGAACACCCAGCCCACCGGCATTACTGACAGCTGCTACCCAACGGGCATCGGTAAGCCATGCTAATGGGCCCTGAATAACGGGTTTTTCGATGCCTATAATGTGCTCAATAGGGTCATGGTGCATAATGGAGTTCCCTTAAATGGAATGATCAAATAATTGCTTGATGAAGGTTTCTGAATAAAATGAATGTAGAGAAATTTATTTTTATATAAATAGCAAAATTTTTATATAAATAGCAAAAATAGTACAATATTGTTGCAAAATTATTAACAATAAGCAGAGTTAACCCTCTTGAGAGAGTTTTTGGGAGGATGAGAACAGCACCCTATGCAAAGTAATTTTCTTGAGCTGGTAAAAGTTTTTGTTGAAATTGTTGATGCGGGCAGTTTAACGCGTGCAGCAGAAAATCTGCGAATGCATCGTCCGGCGGTTACCCGCGCCTTGCAGCAACTAGAGCATTCTAATGGCGTGCGTTTATTGCAACGTACGACCCGTCAAATTTATTTAACACCAGAAGGAAAAGATTTTTATCATCGTAGTAAACCCTGACTGTCCCAGGTTGGCGATTTACTGGAGATGTTTACTGAGGAAGGCTCCCTAAGTGGGCAATTGCGGGTAGATATGCCAACAGCATTAGCTACCTTGTTAGTTGTGCCGCATTTACCAAGTTTTTATACTGCTCATCCGAATATTGAAATTGAGCTTAGTGGCAGTGATCGCCGTCGTAATCTTTTGCGTGATGGGCTGGATTGTGTATTACGTGTGGGCGCTTTGGAAGATAGCGACTATATAGTTCGAAATATGGGCAACATTGCCATGACAACATGTGCCAGCCCTGAATATCTTGCACGATACGGTATGCCAGAAACGCTAGAAGATTTGCATCGTCATAAAGCTGTTAATTGGATAAATAGAGCCAAACGTCAGGTGGTACCGTGGATGTTTCAAACAGAGGAAAGGGTAGTGGAATTATATTTGAAGAGCCAGCTTGTTTTAGACAATTCAGAGGTTTATGTGGCAGCAGGGCTTGCTGGAATTGGGATATTACAAGGCTTAAATATTTTTTTACAGCCCCATCTTGAGAGCGGTGCCTTGGTCGAAGTATTGCCTCATAATCCTGTCCCGCCGCGCCAATTATCGCTCTTGTATCCTCACAGGAATCTTTCACAAAAGGTACGTATTTTGCCGATTGGCTAGAGCCCTATTGTAGGGTTGTTTCCTTATTGATGAGGACGTTAATTTCTATAATTCTTATAGAAGGGAATTTATTCATGATAGTAAGTCGAAAATTTGCCAAGATAATGAAATGTGTTTGATGGGCTACTGTTTGTTAAAATAGATTTTTTCGTAACGGTCAAAAAACTCCAGAATCTTTTCACAGCTATAGCCAGAGAGCTGCTCAAGGGGTGGAATATGAGCAATCCCAAAATGGAGGCCGTTACAAACATCATTAAAAGCACTAAAAATGATGCTAGCCTAAAAAGGTCTGATCATAACGTTGATGAGATCCTAGGAGGAGGAGTTTTTATGTTGTTCCAGGAGATTTTTTAGTTTTTCTTCCAGAACTAAACCCGTTTCATAGGGTTCTTCTTCAGAAAATTGATGGCGGTCATTAAATTCTTCGCCCAGCCGTTCAAGGGCGATGTGCACGACTTTAATGCAGACTTTCAGCTCTTCCTTTGTGGCTATAAAAGCGAAAGTGTCTTTTTCTCTGTCTTCTGATATATACTTCACTGCCATGGTTCTGTTTAGTTTAAATAGACTTTTTCGTAACAGTCGTAAAATTCCTGAAGCTCTTCGCGAGAATAACCCGTTAATTGTTCAAGAGATGGGGTTGTCTTGCGCCCAAAGGGAATACCATTACACACTTCGTTGAAACAGGCATAGATAAATACTGGCCTCGAAAAACCTTATATTCACGGTGATGATATCGGTGAGAGCAGCATTCTTATGCTCTTCTACCAAGGTAGCCAGTTTTTTATCAAGCTCCAGCCCTGTTTCATAGGGACTTTCATAGGTATTTTGATTGCGGGCATCAAACTCATCGCCTAACCAGTCAAGCGCAAGATGGGTGACTTTTGAGCAGACTTCCAGCTCTTCCTTAGTCGCTGCGAAGATGAATAGGTCATTTTTTCTATCTTCTGAGAGATATTTCATGGTTGTTTTACTTTTATTTGTAAATTAAGAATTGTATTTATTTAAAAATATTTTTTCATAATGGTCGTAAAATTCTACAAGAGCTTCTCTATCATATCCGAATAATTGTTTACGAGTTGGAATGTTTGCAAATCCGAAAGAGAGGCCATTGCAGACTTCATTAAAAGCATCGTAAATAATACCAGCTTCGAAAGCTCTTATTTTGATGGTAATAATATCGTCTGAAGTATAGTTCTTATGCTGCTCAAATAAGGCTTCCAGTTTTTTATCAAGCTCCAGTCCTGTTTCGTAAGGATCTTCATGGATATCTTGATGGCGAGTATTAAATTCTTCGCCTAATTGTTTTAAGCAAACATGAAGCACCTTCCAGCAAACCCGCAATTCCTCTTTCGTAGCTTCAAAGATAAAGATATCGTTTTTTTAGTCTCTTAATATACGTTTCATATCATTGTTTTCCTGATCTTTCTAGTGGATTTTTTAAACGCTCAACCTCATCAAGATAATAATTTTTTCCTGATGTATTGAATATTGAAAATACCTTTCTCATTGTCCCAAAACATGAAGCGCTCTGAACCATCTGAATTTTTTCCAAAGAAATGTTCAATAGGGGAGTGCGGGTTTTTAACACTGTTTATGAGTGTATCAAAATACTAGGCTAGCTGCTCCTTTGTGGTAATCCCCACTGTAGAAAGGGGTTTTGTATCAATAGCACTCTTGATAATGGCATTGAGGATATCATTATGGGTTACGTCGCCTGTTGCGTCTTCGTTGAACTTGATAGCATCAATGGTATTATTGATGGCTGTATCCATTTCTATGGTCAAAATGCTGATACCCCAATATTATTGCATATCAACAGCGAATATATCGTGGAGAAAGGGACGAATACTATCAATCCATTCTTCACAAAGGTTTTGCAGACTTTTGTCAGTATTGTGGTGTGTTAACACCTCATACATACCCTGAAATCATTGAGCATCTGCTTGGGAAACGTCTCGTCCAAGAACATCTTTAAAGGTTCTGGCTATATCGTTGTAAACATCCTGTCGCTTCGAACTACCCCAATAGTGTAAGGGGATCCACACTGAGCCGTTCAATTGTAAAACTCTCTATAAACAGGGGATCAAATAGCAATTCAGTGACATTGAGAAGACTCGTTACTTTCCTCTTAAATTTGTAAATATATTATTGATACCTGTAAGGTTAAAATTTACAGATCAATAATGATTGAAAGTTTCAGGAATAAAGCGCTTAAACGCTACTGGACAAAAGGTGATGATAGAGGCCTTCGTGCTGACTGGTGCCACGTATCAAGATTATTCTTGATGTTATTGAGGTTGCTCAAACTCTAGAAGAGCTTGATATTATTGGTTTTGGTTTTCATGCCCTAACAGGGGATAAGGCTGGACGTTATGCCATTACAGTTTTAAGAAACTGGCGCATAACATTTGGATGGTGCAATGCAGAGGCTATCGATATTGATTTGGAGGATTATCATGGCAAATAAACAAAGTCTGAGAGCAAAGACTATTGCACCTACACCACCAGCAACACTCCTGGCAGAAATTGTTATTCCTGCCTTTGGGTATAGCAAAACAGAAATCGCAAAGCGCCTGGGTATTTCCAGGCAGACCATTTATGACGTGTTAAATAAAAAAATGCCGTAAGCCCCGATCTGTCTGCTCGTTTAGGCAAGCTCTTTGGAAATGGAATGGGGCTCTGGATCAGGATGCAGGCGGAATATGATATCTGGAAAGCAGATCATAATATTGATGTTTCACACATTGAAACCTTAACAGCCGCATGATTTTTACTCCTCAATCACATAGGTAATCTTGTTGGCCATTTCTCCGGTATCGAGCAGGGGCTTGTAGAGTTTTGGCTGTCTGCGGCTTTTTTGACGCCACTAAAATCTCTCTCTACCTTTTGTGAGGCCTCCTGCTTCATGATTTTAAAACGTTGCAGGCGGGTAAGATTACTAAGATTTTCATGCGTGTACGCCTGGCCCTGTTCCTGATCGTTGAGAGAATAAGAGACGTTAACAATTTTGCTTTTAATAGCATTTTGAGTGTTTAGGCTAATCTACTTCTTATCCATGCAGCCTTTTCCTCATCCCCTGCAATAAAAAAGCCCTCTGGAGAAGGCTAAGGTTACCGTGATTAGCAATGAAATGGGATTAGAGAAACATAGTCGGACTAAAGCTCTTGTTCTCTTGTACAACTTTATAAGTATAGTTGAGTAAGTCATTAACTGTGGAATGTAAAAAGGAGACTTAACGAAGGGCCGTGCTGACAACGTCTCGATCAACATCCTCACTCACCATTTCCGTATTATCCTCCGTAGAGTAATGCCATTATCGATTATATTGCTATTACCGGTCATATTTGGTGGCTTAAGCATTGGTGTAGTATGTTGTTACTCCCATTGATGGTTCCATGATCACCCATATGGGCTTTATTTTCTGGCTTATCGTAGGAGGAGTAGTTAGGGTTAGCCTCTGGCCCGTCAAAGGTGGACGTAGTGTTATCGCCTATTACAGAGATATTCGGTTGGGCAGATGAGAGAAAATTTTCTGCATGAGCATTATGGTCCACGGCAGGAAGCCAGAAGGGGTGGCTCCCATGAGAAGGGTATGTTTTCTGGTTATTTTATACCTATAATAAAAAATAGTAATAAAAAATCATCTACAAAATAAAAATGTTATTTCAATATAATTTTTATTAATTGGTATGAAAAACCATCTTTTCGGCCAAGGAGCTGTTAGAGAGTCAGGGCTACCATGTGACCAGCCTTGCGCCCTATGGTTCCCAGAAGAAGGCCTTGGAGGCAGAAGGGATTAATGCCCGCACTGTGGCAAGTTTTCTGGCAGCCAAGGACAGGCGCATTGGTGAAAAATCCGTTGTCTTCATTGATGAGGTTGGTGTTATACCAGCCCGTCAGATGCAGCAGGTGATGGAAGTCATCGAAGCCCATGGGGCAAAGGCCGTGTTTTTAGGAGATACTGCCCAGACCAAAGCGGTTGAAGCGGGCAGGCCTTTTGACCAGCTCATTGCGGCAGGGATGCAGACCACCTATGTGTCCAAAATCCAGAGGCAGAAGGATGAGGCTCTCCTACAGGCGGTGCAATATTCCGCAGAAGGCAAGACGAAAGAAAGCCTTGCGACTATAGAAAAGGATATTCACGAGATCAAAAATAACAGTGAACGCTATAGCCGGATTGTTAAGGACTATACCAGTCTGCCTTCCAAAGAGCGGGATCAGACCCTGATTGTGACCGGCACCAATGAGAGCCGCCATGCTATTAACGGTCAGGTCAGGGAAGAGCTGGGGCTGGCTGGTAAAGGGGAAAAGCTGGTGACCCTCAACAGGCTGGATACCACACAGGCCGAACGGCGGTGGAGCCAGTTTTATAGTGTTGGTTCTATCATTCAGCAGGAGGTGGATGACTCCAGAACGGGCCTAAGAAAAGGAGAGGCCTATGAGGTCGTTAATAATGGGGATGGGAAAAATCAGTTGAGGGTTAAACATATCCATACAGGTGAAGAGGTGACCTTCTCACCAGCACGAGCAAGGCAGCTCTCTGTTTATGAGAAAAGGGAAGTGGAGCTTTCCGCAGGCGACAGGGTCAGGATCACCCGCAACGAGCATGAGCAGAACATGGCCAATGGCGACAGCTTCCGTGTGACTTCACTGGGGAAAGGCAGGATTGAACTCGAAGAGGTTGGCAATATCAGAAAGAGGGTCGTCCATGCCAGCACACAACCGCTCTTTGTCTCCCATGCCTATGCCACCACCATTCATAGCAGTCAGGGGCTAACCTCGGAGCGTGTGCTGGTTAACATCGAGACCCAGTCCCGCACCACAACCAAAGAGGTCTATTATGTGGGTATTTCACGGGCAAGGCACAAAGCCAGCATCTACACCAACGACCGCCAGAAACTCCCCGAAGCCATCGCCCGTCCCACCTATAAAACCGCAGCCATGGAGCTGAAGAAAGATGAACGGGGGAAAGAGAAAGGGAAAAAGGATGTGGAGAGAAAGTTAGTTAGTCGTTAGTAATTCAGGAAGAAAGATAACCTGTAAAAATAAGTAGAGTCCCAATAGTAACCCTGTGTTATTTACTACCGCATCAGGGAGTAATCCGTGACACACGGTATTGCGTAAATTATATTCAGTATCAAAGAAAATACTCTTTATAACATTATAATGGTTGTTCCAATGTAGAGTGTTTTTAAAAAATTCTTCGTTTTTTTCTAATAAAGAGGATATGTTTTCAAGGGTAGTTGCACCACCAACTTTTATTTTTTCTGTTAATGTCTTTTTATCATGTTTTGATAAGAGATAAACAACATGATTTTCCAGTAGTGGTACAAGTATATATATTGCCTCGGTAAAGTTAGATTGTAAAAAATGGTATATACCCTTGGCATAAGTTGTTATAAATTCTTCATTAACAATCTGAAGCTGTACAAGAAGATTTCTTATGTCGTTTTCTGAAAACTTAACCTCCTCTTTAAATAGTTTTACATATCTCAAAACATTACTACCAATATACTGAAGTTGAATTTTTTCATTTAATTTTTCAAGGGGGTTTACTTGCGGTGGTGATATATATAATTGATCTGATGCGTTAGATGTTTTGCATATAGCTATCTTGGAGAGGATATTTTCTGGTACATTTCCTGTATCAATACAAGGTTGTATGTGTTTATCAAAAATTATTAACAACATCTTTAATGAACTAATAAAATCATTAGGCGAAAACAAATCTTTTTCCATGGGAAGATAGGGAATTTCAAGAGAGAATTTTTGTGCTTTATCGGGATTAAGCCTTGCTCTGTTTTTTAATTTGTTGTTAATTCTATTTTCAATATCTTGAAGCTCTGGATAATTTTTTTTATTAGTTATCTTCTTTAATAAAGAGAGAGCACTCCTTAGAAAACATCCATAATCTGTATCGTTGTTTTTTTGTTTTTCATCGCTAAGTTGTTCTAAATATAGAATCCATTTTATAAGTACACTGTTGGTTAGTTTTTCATTACCAGATTCCTTATAAAAACAATAAATCAATTCATATAGGTTTTCTTTATTGTCACCAGGCCATTTTGGGATACAATCTAAAAGAAAGTTCCCTACATACTTTGCATATTCTTTTTTTGAGGAGTGTTGAGGATTGTTATCATGTATTTTTATATCATCGTAATATTCCAAGTGTAAGGGCCCATATAGTTTGATCAAGTGTGGAAATTGCTTTTGAAAAGCTAAATTTTCTTCTTTAAGGAAGAATTTATAAATTCTTTCAGGGGATTTGTTTTTGGCTCCAAACGTATGGCAAATTTTAAGGATTTTAGTTAAAAAAGGCTTTAGTCTGTGCAGAGGAATACTTATATTAACAAAGTTTTCGGGATCATCAGACTTTGATGCAGAAGATATTACTTCATAATAAAACATAAGAGATTGGTTGATAAAGGTTTTTTCTTTTCGTGAAGTAAATATCCATAAAGCTTCATAGACAATGGCTTTCCAGATAGGCTCTGTTATATATTTTACAACATCTTCTAATTCTGTTTTTAAATCGAGATCTGGGCAGAGAGCTTCAATCTCTTCTTTTTTCTCAGGAAGAGGTTTTATAAAATCATAGAAGTTATTAAAAAACTTAGTTAAGCTATTATCATCACTTTTTAAGTTACTAGTATTACAAAAAAGGTATTCTTTGTAAATTAGGCATTTATTTAGATTTTCTATAAGTTTAAAGTTATCTAAGAATATATTTTCTTTTAAAATCAATATAAAATAACAATAATTTTCTATCTAGTTCTATCTATTTTCTCCGAAGCTATAGCTGAAGACAAGAGGAGAGAAAAAGGAAGGAATGGGATTTTAAGATGTAGAAAGTAACACAGACCTGTTTTGCGGCCTGTGTTGTATTTCTGAGTATGGTTTATGGTTTTTCTTTTCTAACACCTTTAAAAGGAGCCTTATCAGATTTAACATCCATAAATTGACCAGTTTCTGAGTCGCGTTTAACCCAGGTGTTATTTGCTGGATTGTGCACTTGGCTTCTGCCTTTTACAGCACCCTTGCGATGATTGTCACCTGTTGGTGGATTTGTCGCCATTTTTAATTGTTCCCTTCTAAAATCAATATATAGAATTATTTTTAATAAACTACAATATATATAGTATTTTGTTTGCCTGAAACCAGTGTAATTTTAACTTTCAATCGAAATGCTGGATAGCCGCCATTAATCCCTTCCCCTATTCCATCTGTTTTGCCAATGAGTGAGGTAGGTTTTTGCGAGTTGAGGGGAATGGGTGATGACGAGGGCGTTTTCGTTATTACGACTTTCGGCGGGCTGGGTGTAATTAAACGAGCCGGTTTCTACGGTTTCTTCATCAGCGATGATGACTTCGTCGTGCTGGATGACAAAATCGTTATCAGTGCGGATCTTGGTGGGAGGTCGGAGCAGTCCTTGATCAAGGATGGGGTTGACCCTGCCCTGGCTCACAAGCTTGTGCCTTATACGGGTATGAAAGGGAGCGTAGCTGCCAGGTATGTAGCAGAACATCCATTAGATTTAACTCAGGAGGAAGCATTGGGTATTTCTTATGTTTACCGGGAAAAAACCACGGCAGAGAATTTTAATGCCACTGTGCAGGCAATTAATCCTGATTCAACATTGCGGTTTGAAGACCTTCCCTATAATACCAAAACGGCTATTGTTGATCTGCGCTACCAGTATGGTCCAGGTGTAAATGTAACGCCGGGGTATACCGTTCTCATCGCCTCTGGCAGTTGGCAGGATGTTGTGGATGAATTACGTAATTTTCACGATGCTTATAAAAGTAGAAGAGAGGATGAAGCGAAATTGATAGAAGCGGATATTAAGGCAGGGTATTTGAAAGCTGATCGGTTAAAATAAGGGGTAAAAATGCGGAAAAACCATTTTGGAGCACTTGTTCTTTGGGCATCTTTTGGCCTTGTAGCCCTGCCTCGTGCAAGGGTTTGGGGCGGACCCGCCAAGCATCCTCTGTTCTACAGGCCTGTCCTGTGAAGAAAAGGTTATTCAGACTTCTGATTTACAGAAAAGGGGCACGGCCTTTTTTGGTAAGCTTGCTAGGCATCGTTACAGCTACCTGTATGAGAATGGTACGTTGATTGACCAGTTTTTGGAGGTCTTTACCATGTCAGGTATTAATGAAAATGCCCAAAGGAAAGGGGATTTTTATTACAGGGACGGTTTCAGGCATCACTTAGCTCAGGAAATGGGGTTAACTGCCTTTACGGAGAAGGGGAAAATGGTAGGGGCCGGTATTCTTTACTACCCATGTGACCTTCCGAAGAGTGTGAAAGATTGTAGTAAAAGGGCTTATTTTACGATTTATGTTAAGGATATCTCGAAGAAAGACGAGATTGTGACCAATATGAAAGCGTGGGTTAATGGGATTATGAAACTGGAAAGTTTTGAAAGTGATCATATCCACCTTGAAAAGGTTGATGTGATAACGCTTCCATAAAGGAGATAATGTATATTAATAGCTATGTGTACCATATTGCATGATCAGCATTGCTCTGGCCCCTCTTTTGAGGGGCTTTTTTATTGGGTTATTTATGGGAAACTATAAGAAGTTTCCTCTATTTTCTTCCTGAACGGAATTTAGAAGATATTAAGCTTGGATACGAGCTGTTTAATAGTGGTAGACTTACGAACGGGGCTATGAACAAGTGAAAATATTTCTAAAATACATGTTTACCACCCTTATGTTTTTATTCTGGAAATATATGTTTGTTATAAGAGAAAATGGTAAGAGGTATTGCTGGAAAGATAATGACTGAGCGGAGACAGAAAGGATAAATATGAAAAAGCTCGGATTAATTGGTGGGATAGGACCAGAATCGACAATTTTATATTATCAAAAATTGGTTTATGGATTGCAAAGTAAAATCGGACATAAATTTTTCCCTAATATTATTATAGAAAGCCTAAATGTCTTTGAGGTTCTTGATCTGTGTGAAAATAAAGAATATGAGAAGCTCATTCAATACTTAATGGAGGGTATTAACAACCTCATTGCTGGAGGTGCCGAAGTTATTGCCCTTACGGGAGTAACTCCTCATATTGTTTTTGAACAATTGCAGCTTGCTACAGCTGTCCCTTTGATTAGCATTGTAGAATCAACAAGTATAGAAGCTGAGAGAAGAAATTATTCAAAAATTGGCCTGCTTGGCACTAAATTTACAGTGAAATCAGAGTTTTTTAAGACCTCTTTTTTGAATAAAAATATTCAAGTTCTGGTGCCAAATGAAAATGAACAATGTTTTGTTGGTGAAAAAATTTCCAATGAGTTGGAGCAAGGAGTTGTTTTAGAAAAAACTCAAGAAGAGTTTCTTCATATTATTCAAAGAATGCATGAAGAAGAAGAAATTCAGGCAATAGTTTTAGGTTGTACAGAATTACCTTTGCTATTTCGTAATATTCGTTTGCCAATACCTGTTTTAGATGCTCTCGATCTTCACATACAATTGTTGATTGATATTGTTTCTGAATGAATATTTATGTTCTTTAGAGGTAATATTATCATTGTTTAAAGTAAGAAGATAATCCTGATGATGTAGCCGTAAATTTCTTATGGTAAAGTAAAAAATTAAGCATCTAGGATAATTTGTTGGTGTAATATTCTCATCAATAATTTTCCCCCTATTCCATCTATTTTGCCAGTGAGTGAGGTAGGTTTTTGCGAGTTGGGGGGAATGGGCGATGAGGATGGCGTTCTCGCTGTTGCGCCATTCGGCGGACTAGATGTAATTAAACGAGCCAGTTTCTACCGTTTCTTCATCAGTGATGATGATTTTATGAAGTTGAAAAAGTAAAAACAAGAGAGAAATCCTATAGAGGTTTAATATTTTACTTATGATAAAAAATTTTTACTTATCCATGTTGAAAAAATAAGGGTCAGTAGAATAAAGAAAGCCACTCCTAATCCAAATCTTAACAACTGGTATTCTTTAATAACGCTCTCTTGTTCTTGAGGTATATCTTTGGCGATGGTCATAATAAGAACAATGATAGGAATGGATGTAAAAACAGCCTGACCTGCCCCACTATTTTGAGCGCCAGTAAGGGAGTTTAATAACCCGGTATGGTGTCCAATGTTAGCTTGCATATTCATCATTAGGGCGTTGCCACCAAGGTTGGAGCCAGTGATAAAACCACTACTCATACCGATAAGAGGAGATAAAGTAAGGAGGATAGTATTTCCCCAATGATTAAGTATCTGGGCAAACACGGAAATCATGCTGCCTTCTTTCATAGTTTGCGAAAGGAGAATGAAAGAAAATAGGCTAAAGCATGCAATCCAGCTGCGTTTTATTATTCTTTTATGAGGTAAGGGTACAGTATGACCAATAAAGAGAGCAATAGCCACAATGCAAAGAATAATTCCAGGGCTCGTTAAAACTTTAAAAGAGATATTTCCGTAGTGTAAAACTAAAAGTTTACCTAAAAAATCATATAAGCCTGGGATAAAACGTTCGAGCAGGATAAGAACTAAAATAAGCCCATAAGGAGTAAAAGCTTTATAGACCGTTCTTTTGTCTTCCATTAATGAAAGGTTAAAGGTTCGAGGTAATAGTGATGCACCAATTAGGCATACACTAAGACCTGCCATAACTCCCGCAACTTCTACTAGATTGAGTTTATTAAAAAATATTAACGCACAGGAAAGTAAAGAAGCTAACAATAAGCCTGTTACACTATTTTTCAAATTTTGAGATGGTTTTCCCATGGTGTAAAGAGCTGCTAATGATAAAATAGGGAAAACTGGTGCGCTGATTAAAGCGGTTTGCCATCCAAGATTGGGGATAGTGGTATCGGATAAAGTTGCACCAACTATAGTAGCAAGAGCAAGTGTACCCCACGGCATAATATTCATACCGAGCATGGCCAGTCGGTAAGCCTTGAAAGAAGGAAACATATGAAAAAATATTGGAATAGACAGGAATAGAGAAACACCAAATCCTGTTAAAGACTCAACGGCGGGAAGAAGACCAAATAACAGCAGAAAAACCTTATGTTCTTTGGCAAAGGGTAGGGCTTCTATCCATTGTTGGATATTTTTGATAATGTCTTGTTCTTTGAGAATAGCGTTAAAATACAAACCAGGAATGATAACAATGGCAGCACTACAGGTAAGGATTAGAGATTTTATGACTATGGAGAAGCATACATGTGCTGAAATAGGAAAAATATCAGCAGCAAGATAAAAAAGAATACATGCTGTTAAAATTCCATACCCAGCACCTAATATGGCTGATTGTCTAAATACGACAATAGAAACAGCACATATTATCAAGGGGAGTATAGATAGAAGTTCCATAAAGCCTCTTTATATATTTATATTACCTGATGAGCTTTCAATGAGAATGTTATCAGTGTGTAGTTGTTTATCTTTTTCTAATTGTTCAATTATAAATAGGGCTGGTTTTATTTTTATAGAGTTAGTTATTGATAGTCCTTCTAATTTTAAATTTATGTTATGTGGATCGTTAGGGATTTCTATTTTGATAAATATATTATCTAATATTATATTTCAGGCTTCTGAAAAATCATAAAACCTCCAATTTTTAATAATATAATTACAAAATTAATTACTCATAAGAAACTTTATGTAAAGTAAAAAACCGGGTATCTAGATAATTTGTTGGTGTAATATTCTCATCAATAATTTTCCCCCTATTCCATCTATTTTGCCAGTGAGTGAGGTAGTTTTTTGCGAGTTGTGGGGAATGGGAGATGACGAGGGCGTTCTCGCTGTTACGCCTTTCGGCAGACTGTGTGTAGTTGAAGGGGTAGTTTCTACGGTTTCTTCATCAGCGATGATGACCTTGTCGTGCTGGATGGCAAAATCGCTATCCGTGCGGATGAGAATGCCTGCTTCTTTGAGTGCGGTAAGGGCTTTGGTACTGTAGCGATCCCTGTTGCCCTTTTCGTCAACCACCATCCTGACATCCACTCCGCACGCTTTGGCATTGATCAGGGCCGTGGTGATGTTGGGTGCGGTAAAGGAATAGGCCATAATCCGCAACGAGGACTGGGCATTGTTGATGACAGAAAGTACGAGTGCTTCAGCGCTGCCTTCGGGTGAGAAGCCCGCCTGTAGGGTAGGCGCAGGAAGGACAGGGGAGTTTGCAGATGAAGGGGGATGAGGAGAGGGGGAGGCAGCCTGATCCTGCACAAGGGTAATGGGGGCAGGAGTGGTTTCAAAAGCCTGTTTGAGTCTTGGCCAATAAGGGTAAAGGCTTAAAATAATGATAAAAGCTGACAATACTCCATAAACTGTATTCCTGTTCCAGTTCATGACGTTATGCCCCTCTTGCCTTTGGGGTCATAGAGAATTTTTTTGACTTCCCAGTTTTTCATGAAGACAACCACATCAAGGGTCTGCTCTATCTTCCTGCGAATGGTCTCAAATTCCATACCCTGGCCCACCGCACTCTGCTTGACGAGATCAGCAATACGGGAGGAGGTTGTGAGCGCACTGTCGGCATGGGTGGAGAAGATACCCCCTGGATGACCCGTATTAGCCCCGGCCAGATAATCCCATGCCGCTTCATCGCGCAGCTCGGCCATGATGATCCGATCGGGTGTCAGTCTTGTGCAGGCACGCAGGGCTTCACTAACGGTAATCCGACCCACGTCACCCTTTTGCTCATACATCAGGAAGCCTGCTTCTCCCGCATTGGGGGCGGTGATCTCATGAATATCTTCGAGGATGATAAGACGCTCATGGGAAGGGACTTCCAAAAGCAGGGAACGGGTGAGGGTGGACTTGCCAGAGCCGGTGGACCCGGCGACTGCAATATTCTGGTGGTTTTGAACGGCTAGGGTAAAGAAGGTTGGCAAATCCCCTTTATCAAGCAGTTTAAGCATCTCCATTTCAAAGGGGAAAAGCTCGCCTTTCTGGTTTTGCCTTTTGTGGCTGAAGCCTGCAAAGCGCTTTTCCTGTTCAAGCTGGGCCAGAGTTTTGGTCACGGGCAAATGCTTGCGAAAGGAGAGAAGCACAGTGCCCGGTAGCGTTGCCGGAGGCCAGCAGATGATCCCTCGGGTGCCGTCAGGCAACAGCACATCATTAATGGGCTTTCTGCCCTTGCCATTAAAGGCGAGCAGGGCGTTGGTCAAAGTGTGCAGCATGGGTTCTGTTATGGCAGGATCAGGAAAGAATGTCTTGCCTGTGGTGGTGTCACAGACCACTTCGCCAAAACGGTTGATCCTGATCTCAAAGATGTCTGGATCACCAAGATAGCGATCCAGAGGGGAGAGCACCTGTCTTGCAGCATAATCGCGCCGTGGTGTTGGGTTTGGGCTAGGAGTAGGGGATTGGCCCTGACGTAGCTCTTGACTGTGATCCTGACTCGGACTTAGGTTCTGGCTCATGGGGCACTTCCATAAGCCAGTGAGTAAACCGAGGAAAAGTCAAGATCACGAGCCACATAGATAGAAACCACATCACCTTGCTGGTCATAAAGGGTGGGGGGAATATTGACCGTGTTCTGCAACACAGTATTGCCCATCTGGCTGGTCTGTTGCTGGGTATTGGAGGTGGAGATATTGGCCGTGTTGTGTTTTTGCGTGAGATTTGACAGCGTGCCAATAGTAGACTGGCTTAGGTCAGAGAACAGGCTGATCATCATTGCATCGCCAAAGCGGTCGAAGAAATGGGTATCGACCTGTCCCTCGATGCCAGCACTGCCCAATCGGTTGGTGCCGGGGCTATCAAGATTGACCACCACACCATCAGGATTGCGCAGACGTGTCCACAAGACAAAGATACGCTCCTGTCCGTGAGCAAGACCAGAAGAGACCTCCCCATCCACCACAGCCCCTTTGTCAATCAGACGGACTGTGCCATCAGCTGAAAACACATCCCGGCTGACCCGGCACGAGACCAGCCCTGCTACAGTGGTATCGAGCTCTGTTAATGTCCCACAGGTGATCATTGTTCCCTTGGGCACCATAAAGCGTGGATGGGCCATAACAGAAGCCAGAGCTGGGGCACGATGATCGCCTGAAAGTCTTCTGCTCAAGGCAGAACTTTCTTCAGACCTGCGTTCAGGCATCGGTTTTTTCTCGGCACTTCCTGTATCACTACCAGAACCAATAGACCCCCCAAACCCACTTTCCAGCCTGCGCTGCAAGGCCAGCTCTTCAGGAGTGGGAATATGCTTTTTTGGGAGAGAGGTGGGTGGCCAGACTACAACAGTAAGGTTTTTCTTATTTGTTTTTGTTTTTTAAGGGGAGAAGGAACGGTTTGCTAAAATAGAGCGATAACGTAATTGTGCTTACACCCAACTACACCAAATGATCACATAAACCATTGAAATAAAAAAATTAATGGTGCCCAAGGGCGGGATCGAACCACCGACACTGCGATTTTCAGTCGCATGCTCTACCAACTGAGCTACTTGGGCAAGAAGGGTATTTCAATAACCTTTCTTCGTAACCAAAGGCTTTACCCTATACTGTCGTTTTGATCAAGCCGTGTTTTGTGATTTTCTAATAATATTTTTTCATTCTCAGGGTCTGACTCTTTATCGGGAAGAGCATATTGCCCATTCAGCCACTTTCCAAGGTCAATATGTGAGCAGTGGGCAGAGCAAAATGGTCGGAATTGATCTATGGTTGGCTTATGGCAAATGGGACAGACGGCTTGAGAGGTGCTAGATTTTGAGCTCATAAGGTGGCACTTTTCCATTGAAAACCAGTTAAAGCGGGAGAAAGAACAAAAGAAAGTCTGTATCCACTAAATCTATAGAATTCTTCCGAAAGCTCTGGATGATCGGTCATCAGTGTTAATAAAAGTTTTCCACATTCAATAGTCAATAGGGTTGAGGGAGGAAAATGGGTATGTTGCTTCCAAATTTGGCACAAGCATTCCAAAGTTTGGCCATAAGGAAGGGAAAATAGCTCATGTAGGGGAGGGCGTAAGCGTGGGCGAAGGATTTCTGCAAATCCTAACGCTGAGAATCCCAAGAATTTAGGTTTGAGAGGATCAAGATTTGTAAGGGTTGTGAGCATATGAGCAAAGGTTTTTCGCTTGCGTTGGGGTAGGCCTGCAAGATCAATAAGGATAGCCCCTGAGAGATTCCTTAGTTGGATATGGCGCATAATGAGGGGGAGAGCTTGCTGATTTAATGCATATTGAGCAGAAAGCTTTGTATGGTGGCTTTGAGTTGCCTGGGCAGTGTCCATATCGATAACAATAGCCGCAGGTGTGGGGCTAAAGCTTGCTGTCATTCCATTCGGAAGGGAAATAATAGGAGAGAGGAGATCTTCTATCTGGTCTTGTAAGGGATTTTTGTGAGAAGAGGACAAAACATGACAGTGGCTCTGCCGATTGGTGGGGAGTATATGCAAATATTGCAAGCTATTAATATAGAGGGGTGCGTCTGGATAGCGTGCAATCAGGGTGTCGATAGGGGTAGCCCCATACTGAATAAGCTGTATAGAGCGCTCTGAAGGAGAAGTATGAAAAGCTTGGGGGCGTAGGCGCGGTCCTTTACCATTTTGTGCGCTTTTTACAATTTGCACATGCACAAATTCCCCTTCCTGATTGAAGGTTTTGTCTTTTTCATCAGCAAGAAAGCCACATTCTTTTTCGCCGATATCAACAAAAGCCCCTTTCAGGGTGGGGACATATTGTGTAATGCGCCCTATATATTGATTGCCTAATCCGTCTGGAGTGAGGGGTGAATAATAGGCAAAGTCCTGCAAGTCTGTACCCATTAAGGCACCTGCCAGTATTCTGCCTGGTGAGCAGTCTATATAGATAGAAAGCCTTATGGGAGCCATCCTTGCCCACGAAAGAGTTGTGCTGTTTCAAAAAGGGGAAGCCCTACAACGTTGCTATAGCTTCCAGAGATAAATTTTACAAAGCTTGCGGCATAACCCTGGATGGCATAGCCCCCTGCTTTATTTTTCCACTCTTCCGTACTGAGATAATGAGCAATTTGTGTTTTCGAAAGGCGGTTAAAGCTAACAACAGTTTGCACTGTGCGGCTGGCTAGAGCCTTGGGAGGCACGGAGGAGGAATGGGCTGGCAAAAATTTATAAAGGGCAACAGTGGTAATGGCCCGATGCCTGCGCCCTGACAAATATTCAAGATAAGAACGCGCTTGTTGAGGATCTTCTGTTTTCGGAAATAGACGCCGGGCAGTGCAGATAACGGTATCAGCAGCGAGAAGAAGGCTTTCAGGGGGGGCTTGGCCTGCTGCTTGGCTTAAGCAGGCCAAAGCTTTAAGATGAGCAACCCTTTGGCAATAGACTCTTGGCAGTTCATGGGGATGCAAAGCTTCATCGATGTTAGGAGAAAGGAGCAAATCAGGGGTAAGGCCAATCTGGGCTAAGAGTTCTAGCCGCCTTGGTGAAGAAGAGGCCAGTACAAAGAAAGCTTTTTTTCTTTGTAGCAGAGGTACAGAACCCTCTTCAGGGAAGGTTTTTTCTAAAGAGCCTGCCTGGGTATTGAAAAGGGAGGAAATAGGAGGAATCCTTAAAATAAACCTATTTAAAGCGGAAAGTAATACGCCCCTTGGTTAGGTCATAAGGAGTCATTTCTACATTTACCCGATCCCCCGCAAGCACCCGAATGCGATTCTTGCGCATTTTACCACTTGTATGGGCTAAAATTACGTGGTCATTATCCAGCGTCACCCGGAACATGGCATTGGGAAGAAGTTCAGTAACTGTGCCACTGAATTCTATCATGTCTTCTTTAGACATTCGTATCCTTTTAGATTAAACAAAACAAAGTTGAATTAAACAAAACAAAGCCAATAGAATCGGCAAAGGTTGCTGACCTTATACCGAGAAAGTAATTCTCTGGGCTGAATAAGTAAAGTTTCTTGCTTTTTAGGTCAAGCTTTTTAGATTAGGCTTTTATGGAAGAGGATCCAGATCCTTTAAGCGAAGGGCTATACTGGCGGCGTGAGCATGAAGGCCTTCGGCCTCGGCAAGGGTAACACCTGCTGGCCCAATACGGCGTAAACTGTTTGCCGAGGTCTCCATAAAAGTTGTACGCTTGAGGAAGTCAAAAACTGATAGTCCAGAGGCAAAGCGTGCTGTGCGGTTGGTCGGAAGGACATGATTGGGCCCCGCAACGTAATCACCGATGGCTTCAGGGCAGAGGTGCCCCATAAAGACAGAGCCAGCATGGCGAACACCTTCAAAAAGGGTTTTTGGGTGCTCGACCATCAACTCAAGATGTTCAGGAGCAATCTGGTTGACGAGCTCTAGTGCCTCTTGCCAGTTTTTAACAATAATAACAGCACCATGGTTTTCCCAACTGGTTTTGGCAATAGCTGCTCGTGGCAAATCTATCAGGGTTTTATAGACCTCTTCAATCACCTGCTTGGCAAACGATTCATCATCGGTCATAAGAATAGATTGGGCCATTTCATCGTGCTCAGCCTGCGCAAGAAGATCCATGGCAATATGTTGGGGAGAGTTTTGGGCATCGGCAATAATGACCACTTCTGAAGGGCCTGCAATGCTATCAATCCCTACGTAACCAAAAACCTGACGCTTTGCTTCAGCCACATAGGCATTGCCTGGGCCTACAATACGGTCAACTGGGGCAATGCTTTTTGTGCCATAGGCCATGGCTCCTATAGCTTGAGCACCACCAACGCGGTAAATTTCAGTCACACCTGCCTGTTTGGCTGCAGCTAACACGAGGGGATTGAGCTGTCCTGCAGGTGTTGGCACACACATGGCCATACGTTTTACCCCGGCAACCTTAGCAGGAATGGCATTCATTAGCACCGAAGAAGGGTAGGCCGCCTTGCCACCGGGTACATAAAGACCAACTGCATCAAGGGGGAGCCATTTCATCCCCAGTAAGACCCCAGCCTGATCGGTATATTTTATATTCTCGGGGATTTGGGTTTTATGGAAACTTTCAATACGTTGGGCTGCTAGGATAAGGGCTTCCCGTAGGGAGGAGGAGAGAGAATTCCATGCGTCCAGAATTTCTGTATCTTTTACGCGAAGAGTGGTTTCTGAAATAGCCACTTTGTCAAACTGCTGGGTATAGGCAAACAGGGCTGTATCGCCCTTGTGGCGGATTTCTGTAAGGATCTCCCGGACTTGCTCACTAACGGAGGAGGTGTTGTTTTCCCGCTGGCTCAATATAGCGGCGAAGGCCTGCGTAAAGTTTGTATCATTGGTAGAAAGCTGCTTCATAATGTTGTCGAACCTTCGGCAAGGGCGTTTTGGAAATGCTGAATAATGAGATTGATTTTTTGCGGTTGGGTTTTCAGTGCTGTGCGATTAACAATAAGCCTGCTGGTGATATGAGCAATTTCCTTAATCTCTTTGAGGCCATTGGCTTTAAGGGTAGACCCTGTATCAACAAGATCGACAATGAAGCGTGAAAGGCCCAGTGTGGGGGCAAGCTCCATAGCTCCGTGGAGGTGTACAATATCGGCCTGAACCCCTTGGGCTGCAAAGTATTTTTTGGTGATGTTCGGATACTTGCTAGCTACCCTGATTTGTGACCATCGACTAGGATCGTCATGATTGGCCTCTTGAGTTGGTTCAGCAATACAGATGCGACAGGCCCCAATTTTAAGGTCTAGCGGGGCATAAATTTCCGGATAATCAAATTCCATCAGCACATCAGCACCGCAAATGCCAATTTGTGCGGCACCATAGGCAACAAACGTTGCCACATCAAAAGAACGCACGCGAATGACTTCAATCGTATCATGATTGGTCGAAAAGCGAAGCTTACGGCTATTCTCGTCAAGGCATTCCGGATCAGGGATGATATTGGCCCGTTCCAGCAAGGGCAAGCTGGCCTTGAGAATGCGTCCCTTGGGAAGAGCAATAACCAACGGGCAGGTAGGGCTTGCCTTATCAGAAAAGGGTGTTGGGTGCTGCAGGGGAGAAGAAGGAGGAGTGTGGGAATGGGCCATAAGGATTAAAAAACAGTATTGGGATAAGGGATGAAGATCGTTAAGGTTTTTAGGCACCAGAAAGGGAAAACAGTTTAAAAAACCGAACCACTAGAAAATGCAGGGCAGTAAGGTATAGTGGGTTTATCTCCTCCAAAAGGTTCGATAATACAGCATTGTTAGTGGCTCATGACGATAAGAACAGTCCATGCAGATAGGGGAAAAATTATTAACCAGTTATTCTTATTTTTCAAGAATTATGAGTGAATACGTTCAATTTGAGCGCCACAATGGCTGAGTTTTTTTTCTACAGCCTCATAGCCTCTATCAAGATGGTAAATCCGGCTTAGAACAGTTTCTCCGTTGGCAGCAAGGCCTGCAAGAATGAGAGAAAAAGAAGCCCGTAGATCTGTGGCCATGACAGGCGCTGCAGAAAGGGAGTGCACACCGCGGATAATAGCCGATGATCCATGTACGTTAATTCGCGCACCCATACGGTTAAGTTCTGGCACATGCATGAAACGGTTTTCAAAAATGGATTCTGTAATCATTGCAGCGCCTTCGGCAACACTGAGAAGAGCCATAAACTGGGCCTGCATATCGGTAGGAAAGCCAGGGTAAGGTTCTGTCATAATATCGACCCCGCGAAGGGCTCCGGTGCGCTGGGCCCGTATGCCATCTTTTTCCTGCGTAATTTCGACCCCAGCTTCTTCCAGCAGACGGGCCACACTGCCCAGATGTTCCAGCTTGCCCCCCACAAGTTTGAGGTTCCCCCCTGTAATACCGGCAGCACAAGCGTAAGTACCACATTCTATCCGATCTGGAATAATACTATGCGTGGCTTTATGAAGTTGGTCTACCCCTTCGATGAGGAGATGATCGGTGCCGATCCCTTTAATTTTGGCCCCCATTTTTATGAGGCATTCAATAAGGTCTTCAATTTCTGGTTCACGGGCTGCATTGACAATTTCAGTTACACCTTTGGCCAGCGTTGCTGCCATAACCAGGTTTTCGGTTGCCCCTACCGAAACAAAAGGCATGACAATACGCTCGCCCTTTAACCCTTTAGGGGCCTGGGCATCCACATAGCCATTATCAAGGTTAATTTTAGCACCTAGGGCCTCCAGGCCTTTCAGATGGAGATCCACAGGGCGGGTGCCGATGGCACATCCTCCTGGTAAGGAGACTCGCGCCTTACCCACACGGGCAAGTAGAGGGCCCAAAACCAAGATGGAAGCACGCATTTTGGCAACAATGTCATAAGGGGCTTCTGTGTTGGTAATTTCTCCCCCCAGGGTCAGAGTATGGGGATGATTATGGTCTTTCTCTACGGTAATGCCATGTTGGGCCAGGAGGCTGCACATGGTTTGGATGTCGGTAATTTTCGGAACGTTTTTAAGAACGAGTTTTTCTGATGTCAGCAAACCGGCTGCCATAATTGGTAAGGTCGCATTTTTTGCTCCCCCAATTTCAATCTGGCCTTTAAGGGGGCGGCCGCCACGAATAAGAAAACGATCCATAGATTTACCAAGCCTGTAGAATTGTGTTGGAAAGAGAGTGAAAGAGAGGATTTAAAATTCCCTAGAGCCAAATTCCCTAGAGACGTGGGCCTGCCACACCTTGTTGGTGCATATATTTTCCTGCCCGGTCAGCATAGCTCGTTTCGCACGGGCTAGCACCTTGAAAGAACAGAAATTGGCATATGCCCTCATTGGCATAAATGCGGGCTGGCAAAGGGGTTGTGTTACTAATTTCAATTGTTACCTGGCCTTCCCATTCTGGCTCAAGGGGGGTAACATTAACAATAATGCCGCAGCGGGCATAGGTGGATTTTCCAAGGCATATGACCAGAGTATCCCGCGGAATACGAAAATATTCTACAGTACGGGCCAAGGCAAAGCTGTTGGGGGGAATAATGCAGGTGGATCCTTTGCGAGTAACGAAGCTTTCTGTCTGGAAATTCTTGGGATCTACCAAGGCATTATCAACATCAGTGAAAATTTTGAACTCGTCTGCCACCCGTGCATCATATCCGTAGGAGGAAAGCCCGTAAGAAATAACACCGTCACGTTTTTGGCGCTCTACGAAAGGCTCTATCATCGCGTGGTCTTGTGCCATGGTTCGAATCCATGTATCGGGCATGATAGACATTTGCATCTCCTTGTGATTTAGGCGCTTTCCAGAGCTCACACTTGTAGGGATAAAAAAGGAAGGGCAGAGTTTTTAAGGGTTTGTTAGTGTATCTTTATGGCGATTAATAGGGTGTTGATCATTTTTCTGGAGTGGAGAAGAAGACGTAGACGCAGGGGTGCGGTCTCGTGTCTGTTGTTTTCTTTTCAGAAGGTTTTCCCTTAGAGCAGTAGCTTCCCGGGTTTTTCTAGTCTGGGAGTGGGGCGGCGGGTCTGGCGGTAAAGTTTTCATACGTCAAGCAAGCTGGATGTTGGGGCAAAGATCGTGAGGCAAAAGACCACAAAGAAGCGTTAAGAGACAGGACAATAGACGAATACCCTTTTTATTACATCAGAAACCAAGCGCTGAAAACCTATAATTATAATGCAGCGTTATAAATCGTAAAGCGGGGGCGTGAAGAGGGCTAAAATATTCAGGCGCTTTTTGGTACGGGAAGGGCCCAGGCCTATTTTGTTTCTGCTGTTTTATCTCTTCTACTGTTTTATGTTTGGGAATAATGTTGTTTAACAAGCATAATAGCCTATCTTATTATATTAGGGGAAAGACCGATTACGCCAGATGGTTAAAGTGCCAGTTCGTGTGGCCTATTGAGGTAGGCTAAAGATATTCGTTAGTATTTTAAATAAAAAAGGACATTTTATGCTCTGTCGTAGGAGTTATAACAAAACACGGGGCTTCGCATCGCTAGGGGTTCCCATATCTGCATTTTTGCTTGTTACGAGCTTGGTTTATTCTTCTAAAGCTTCAGCTGAGATAATCAGTTTTGGAGGGCATCTTTTTGCGGAAAAAGGCGTGCATAAGAAATCCCGTCTAGGCAATGCTGTGGTGCCAAGTGGTATGGTAACAGCGGTGCTCAATACGGTTACCCATCGCTTGAGTTTTACAATTGCCTATCAGGGGTTATCAGGGCACATTACTGTAGCGCATTTTCATGGTCCTGCTGAGGAGGGGAAAGATGCTCCCGCCATTTTAACAATTGCTCCTCCCTATGAAACAGGCATGCATAGGGTTGTAACAATTTCCCCAGCAATGGAAAATTACCTAAAGCAAGACAAGGTTTATATTAACTTACACACGATTGAGAACATTAAAGGAGAAGCCAGGGCCCATCTGATACGAAGTAAAGTAGACGATAAACTCGATCAAAATGTTAAGGAAGACCCATTGGGTGTCCCAGGTGAAGAAAAAGCGTCAGGTACTTACTAGTTAGTATTAGGCACTGACTAGTATCAGGCACTTATAGTATAGGCACTGATTTAGTAGTAAGGCTTTACGAGCTAAAATCGCTGTTAAGGTCGGCTTTGGGAGCTTTTTTCATCAGACTGAAAGCAACCCCCCTATCGCCAAAAAAGGCAGGGTAGGGGGCGTATTATTGAATAAAAATGAGAAGTAATATTTTTTTGATAATAAATAGATGAATTCTATTGAGATCAGAGAAAATAATAAGAGTTTATTAGGCGGAGGGGTGGGAGGTGTAATTTTTCTTTTTTTTGAAGAAGATGCACAAAAGGCCAATAAGACCAATACTGTCAGGCAGGGCATCTTTAGGGCTGCTATGCGTAAGGCTAGCGATTATTTTGCAAATGCTAGCCGCTCCTAATATCAGGCAACCCAGTTTACGGGTGGGTTTAAGCGTAAGGAGTGCAGCGCCAGCCACTTCGGCCGCCCCCATAATTTTCATATCTTTGGTTTTCCAGCCCCAGTTAAAAAACTTTTCTCGCAAGCTGGCTTGCCCAGCAAGTTTGGCAGCTCCACAGCCAGCATAGGCCAATGTTACAACAGTTCTTATAATACAGCCACATTTTTTAGACATATAAAATTCTCCGCTACAAAATGGATAAAAATTAACTTAATAATGAAACATAGAAAGGTTTACCTTATCTTACTAGTCTTGTCTGGGATAAAAATACAATCCTGAAAGCGTAAAGTGGCCTATCTTCTTAATATATTATAAGCAGTCTACCTGCTGGTTTCTATGAGGAACAGCATATTGTGATCTTTCCCCATCCCTGACCAACAAAAAAACCAAACACCTTATCTTCTTCATTCTTATATTGCTCAACCGTATCGTCATGTTCTGCCAATATGTTTTCAACAATCCATTATTGTACGTAATCTTAAAAGGTGAGAGGAGATTTGTTGAGTTTGTGAAGGTGTTTTTTAAGACAATAGAAAATCATTTAGTCTAAAAAATGGATAAGGGCTTGTTCCATATCACGTGTGCTGGCAGTTCCCCCAATATCAGGGGTCAGGGCTTTTCTATCCTTGATAACCCGTTCTATGGCTATTTCGATCCGTTTTGCGGTGTTTTCGTGCTTCACATGGCGTAGCATAAGGGTTGCTGCCATAAGAAGGGCAAGAGGGTTTGCGGTATTTTTTCCTGCAATGTCGGGCGCTGAACCGTGAACCGCTTCGAAAATGGCAGCGTCAGTTCCGATATTGGAACCAGGTGCTAACCCAAGACCACCAACGAGGCCTGAGGCAAGGTCAGAGAGGATATCGCCAAACAGGTTGGTGGTGACAATCACATCGTAATTCCAAGGGTTGATAACAAGCTGCATGGCGCAGGCATCAACAATACGTTCATCAAAATCCACTTTTCCTGCGTAGGTTTTGGCGACTTTTCTGGCTTCTTCTAGAAAAAGGCCAGAGAGTTTTTTAAGAATGTTGGCCTTATGCACAATGGTAACTTTTTTACGGCCATTGGCCATAGCGTAGTCAAAAGCAAATTTTACAATACGTTGGCTTTCCAAGCGGGTTGTATAGCCAGTACAGGTTGCTATGCCTTCTTTATAGCCGTCAGCAGGCAGGTAGTGCTCTTGGGCCGCATAAAACCCTTCTAGATTCTCTCTAACCACCACAAGGTCGATATCAGAAAACCTGCCTTCAGGAATAAGGGTTTTTACCGGGCGCACATTAGCGTAAAGGCCAAATTCCTGCCTGAGTGTGACATTGATGGATTTAAAGCCCCCACCAACAGGCGTGGTCAATGGGCCTTTAAGAGCCAAACCGGTTTTACGGATGCTCTCAAGAGTGTTTTGGGGAAGAGGTGTGTCATACTCCTCAATGCCTGCGAGGCCTGCTTTATGGGATTCCCATACAAAGGGGGCTTGGGCCGCTGTGAGGACAGCTGTGACAGAGTCCATAATTTCTGGGCCAATGCCATCTCCAGGAATAAGTGTGGCGGGGATCTGTTCAAGGCTCATGCTGGGTTTTCTCCTTAAAGGTTTTAATTTTTTAAGGCATGAAAAACGAAAAGGCAAGAATACAGGCGGTCATTTTTCTCTATAATCTTTCTATCTATGACGGTTTTGAAGTTATAGGAAGCTAAGATTTTCTGCGTTGAGGATAGGCGGAATAAGAACTATTGAAAGGATGATCATGATAGAGTTATAGGTTCGCAGGCTACTCTAAGCCAGTCCTGCTCTTGCGGGGTTAACTGAGGGGAAATAGTCTGAAAAATGCGCGAATGATAGGTGTTAAGCCACTCTACTTCTGGCGCTGTAAGAAGGGTGGGGTTAATGAGCCTTCTGTCGAAGGGGACAAGGGTTAGCGTTTCAAACATTAAAAAAGGACGTTGGGGAGTATCGGGCACTTCTTGAACCAGGATAAGGTTTTCAAGGCGGATACCATATTGCCCTTCTTGATAATAGCCTGGCTCATTAGAAAGGATCATCCCTGCTTGTAAGGGGATAGATGGGACAGAAGAAATGCGTGGGGGGCCTTCATGGACAGAGAGATAGCTGCCTACTCCATGGCCTGTGCCGTGGTCATAGTCAGCATGGTGGCGCCATAAAAACATACGGGCTAGGCTATCAAGTTGAGACCCTGTGCAACCCTTTGGAAAATGTGCGCTGGCTAAGGCAATATGCCCCTTTAATACCAAAGTATACATCATGGTTATTTCGAGGGGAGGGGGTTCGTTACCTAACCAGAACGTACGGGTGACATCTGTTGTACCTTCCAGATATTGGCCCCCACTATCAAGTAAGTAAAGGGCGTTGGTCGAAAGAGTATGGGCACTCTCGTTGGTGGCTTTATAATGGATAATGGCCCCTTGTGGCCCAATCGCTGATATAGCGGGGAAACTGTCTTCCTGGTAAGTTTTGTCTTGTTTTCTCAAGGTTTCTAGTTTGGCAGCAGCTGTTATCTCTGTTTGCTGTTCAAGTTGCTCGGATGAGAGGAAATGGAGCCAGTAATTAAAACGGCATAGGGCAATCCCATCTTTGAGATGGGCCAGCCGAGCGCCTTCCTGCTCGATGGGGTTTTTACAGGATTTCAGGATCAGGCATGGGTCAGGTTTGGGAATAAGCTGGGCCTGAGCAGCCCTCAGGAGTGAGAGAAAACCAACAGAGGTAGTCGCTGGGTCGTATTGTACCACCTTATGGTGTTGTTGTGTGAGGATATCAGCCATTGAAGAGCGGTTGGCAAAACTGACATCCTTCCCGACCCATTCTTTGATTTCGGGCGAAATATCGTTTTTGTTGGTAAAAACCTCCATATGCCCATCTTGAAAAAATAAGGCACAGAGCAATGCAATAGGGGTATAGGCGATGTCATGCCCACGAATATTTAACAGCCATGCAATATTGGTGGGGTCGGTTAAAAGCAAAAGATCGGTTTTTGTGTTTTGAAGGGTCTGCGCTAATGTTTGCCGTTTACTCTCGCTGCTGACCCCAGCATAAGAGAGGGGATGCACAACCAGCTGGGAATGGGGATAAGCTGGTTGATCCTTCCATAGCCTGTCAATAGGATTATAGTCTATGGGGGCGAGGGGAAGGCCAGCATCCTGGAAAGGTTTAAGCGCGCGTTCTGTCATGAGCCATGGGTCATAGGCAATCGGTAAAGCCTCTGCGGGCAGGAGGGTTTTAAGCCATTGACTGGGAGGCGTTTGGGTCATATGAAATGTTTCCCAAAGGGTAGGATCTACTTGCTGCTTCATCTGAAGGGTATAGCGCCCATCTGAGAAGAGGGCAGCATGGGTTTGTGTAACAATGGCTAGGCCCGCACTGCCGCTAAAATGACTAATCCATTTGAGTCTTTCGGCATAGGGGGCTGTATACTCATTCATGAATTCATCATCATGAGGTATAATAACCCCCCCCAGATTGCTTTCTTTCAGAAGAGAACGAAGAGAGGAAAGTTTATCGGCGGAGGAAAGCGTGCTTGTAGCCATGGGATTTCTCTATAATTTTATAAGGTTAAACTAAGAGTTTTTATTCACGGTTTTAGGAATTGGCAAAAACCATTGCTCTTACAAGGTTTAGATCAGGTTCCTACTGCTAGGGTTAGGCCGCCCTATAGAAAGGTCGGGTGTGTAAAATTTTTGGAACAAGTTTGTTGATATTTCTTTAACAATAGTGAGCCCCTTGAAAAGAAAAGTAACATAAAATTTTAATATCATGAGTATGATAAAGCACCTGGAAGGGATTTACGGAAGGGGAAAGTTTCTGTATGAGTTGGCAAGGTTGTGTTCTTTATATAACTTTATCTATTGTGAAGAAAAACTTATAACAAAAAATATTTAATAAGGTTTGCATGAGGTCGGTGGTAACGTTGTTGATAATGAAACAGAGTAGTCCATAGTATTTTGATAGAAATATCATTACTGTAGGGAGATGGAATGGAAAAGCAGAATAGTGTTAAAAAGAGAGAAACATCGGCCTATTTTATACTGGGTATGGGGATTTTGCTTTTTATTATCCTGATTGCTCGGCGGCCTGACTTGCTTACCAACGCCCAGTTCTGGGCAGAGGATGGAAAAGTGTGGTATGCTGATGCGTATAATTTCGGTATTCTTCATTCCCTTACTCTTCCGATTACAGGATATTTTCAGACCTTTTCCAGGCTTATTGCTTCTTTGTCGTTATTATTTCCTCTTCTCTATGCTCCCCTTATTTACAACCTTATCGCTTTAGTTGTCCGGGTGCTGGTCTTGACCTTCTTTCTGGGGAAACGGTTCGATGATATTCCCATTGTCCCTCGTGTTTTTACTGTTTTTTACGCTGCTCTTTTGCCAAATATTTCAGAAGTGCACGCCAACGTCACGAATACTCATTGGTATCTTGCCCTTTACGCTTTTTTGATTATTATAGCCAAACCTTCCAAGGGGATAGGCTGGGGTGTCCATGATTTTTTTATTACTTTCATTGCTGCCGTAAGTGGCCCTTCTCCGTTGTTTATCCTCCCTACCTTGCTGATACGGTTTTGGGCAAAAGAGGGTGTGTATGGGCTCTATAATATTAAGAAATTAGCAAGTTATGCTGTTACGCCTGGAGTATTGGGTCTTGGGTTAGGATGCTTTGTTCAGATCAGTTGTGTCGTGATGGAAAGGCAAACTCGCATTGCCGCTTCACTGGATCTTGGTGTTAATTTTGAGAAATTCTGCAAAATTATCTCTTCTCGTATTTTAAACGGCTTCGTTCCTGATTCCATCAGCGATCTCCCCTGGCAGCATCCGTCTTTAGCGGTGGGGATAACGGTTGTGTTTTTTCTGGCTGTATTATGGATGTTGTCTTACAGAGATTGGCGTTTCCTGAGTGTGATAACATTTACTTTTTCGCTTGTAGCAGCCGCACTTTATACTCCTGTTATTGCAAGCCAAAGCGATGTATGGTCCCTTTTTAGAATTTTTGGTGCGGCAGGCAGATATTTCATTATACCGCAAATGTGTTTGTTTGGGGTTGTGGCCATTGGCCTTTATGCCCTTATAAAGTCCAAAAACTTTCAGTATCTTTATATCGGCTGTTTTTCTGTTACCATCTTAGGTATCGGTATAAAGTTTTTTTCTCTTCCACCCTTGCCAGATTATCATTGGGCCCAGGAAGTACAGAAGTTTAATGCTGCTCCTTCTCACTCAAAGGTCGTCTTAGCTATTCCACCCCCTCCAGAATGGACAGTAGAACTGGAAAAAAAATAGGTTCGACTGATTATAAAAAGCTTATCTTTATGCACCTTATAATATGGAGATCAATAAGGAAGGGTAAGCTTTTTAATAAAATTTGGCCCGGTTATGGCCTATTCAAGGCGAGTAATAACAATAAAAACACCTTTTCTACTCTGTAAGGCTTATTAATAGAGAAGGCTCTAATAGAGAAAATTTTCCTTGGTAATAGAAACAGCTACGCTTTTGTCAAGCCCACATTAGAGTGAATATTTTGCCATTCTCTGTATAGAGTTCTTTTTACAAGAGTTTTACTATTTTTGTAAAACAAAACAGACACTCAAGATAACCTACAAAAAGATCCCGCGGCCTGTAAACGTATTTTGGACTTTGTCTTACTCTACCTCCGATGGGCGCTATTGGGTTTTACAATTTTATTGTGGGAGGATAGTACGCTTTTTAATGGAAATAACCCCTACACTGTAAAAGTGCGTGTTTTTTGAAGGACAAGACAAGAAGGGGATGCTTTTATGAAGAGATGCTTTTAGCATGGTAGAAAATAATATGGTAGAAAAGGCCTAAAAAGGTTTGGTGAGTAGCAATCTGTCAGAAAAATTTTCTTTGAATGTTCTGCTGAGAATATTCTGATAGGCTGTTTTATTCCATTAACCAGCTCACTTCTGGGTAGGCTTCTGGCGTAAGGGTAGGATCGTATCTTTTGAGAAATCCCCAGAGAATATCAGCATTCTCGGCATTGGCCGCACTGACCAGGTTTAACAACATGGCAAAAGAAACAGGGGTTTTTAGCTCTAACAGGCTGATCTAAAAGATCATCGCCGCCCATATCATGTTTCTCTTTAGAAGTGTTTTCTCATTTTAGTGCACCCAGAAGCTTTCTTGGCAGAAGCAGTATAAGATCATCTGCTTCCCATCCTTGCATTTTAATTGCCAGAATTAACTGTCAGAATTCATTGCCGAAATTAATTGTTAGAATTGATTGCTGGAACCAATAGTCTGTGGAATCAATGGCCAGAATTCCAAAGGCTATGGGTCTTGCACATAAGAGTAAATTGAGAGCCAGTCTTCTGGCCTATCGAGACGATGGGCCTTATATTGAGGATAAATTTATTTCAGAAAGTCTACCGCCTTGCATCAAATATTAAGGCAAGATGGGTGCCAACCCTTTCCTTTAAAAAACGGGCCTATTGGTCAAGCCATAAACAGCATGTATCGGCACATCTTCAGGAGTGATTATATCGTTATAAAGATTTGAATATAAAGGTTTGAATTTCAAAAATTTCTTGGTCTATAGAGCTGAGTTTATAGAGATTATACTCGTGGAGAATAAGGGAGGTTTCTTGGGGTTCGGATATGAAGGGGATGAGTTTTATGAGTTAGTATTATGAAAGAGTGACGGTAAGGCCGCTGGCCTTTATTTTTGTAAGAGCTTATACATAAAGACCAGATCCAGGAATTGCCCAAATTTTCGTCCAGCTTGGGGAATTGTGCTGCCAGCTGTAAAACCAGCCTGTTTGTGGAGCGCTATAGAAGCCGTGTTATCGGCAGAAAGTCCTCCAATCATGATGTGGAAATTCTGGACGGTTGCTGTTTGAAGGAGATGCTGGAGGAGGGCTTTGCCGTATCCTTTTCCTTGCTGATCTGTAGCAATATAGAGGGAATGCTCAATACTGAGGGCATAACCAGCATGGGGTCTGAAAGGCCCGTAGGTTCCAAAACCTGCAACAGGATCATGAGGGGATTTCTGAATGATAAAAACTGGGAAACCCTGTTGATGTTTATGGTCTAACCACTCTTGTCTATTTTTTTCGGTTACCGGCTCTTCTTCCCATAATGCGTTACTATGGAGTATGGCGTGGTTAATAACACGGGTCATGAAGGGAATATCAGCAAGGGTTGCATTGCGGATATAAGGCATATGGTATTATCCTTTGGCTAGAAGGGGTTACGTAATAAGAGGGTAGCCCATTCTCCTTCTAGAAAAATTTTTTCTAGTACAATTCCCTGTCTACTATAGGCTGCTAGTACCATGCGGATTTGATTTTTCAGAAGACCTGCCAAAATAATACTGGCCCCTGGGGCAAGATAGTGTTTCATTTGATAGGCCATTTTACATAAGGGGCGGGCCAGGATGTTGGCGAAAACGAGATCAAAAGGTTTATAGGAGGTCAGCTGGGGGGTATTCCACCCATTGCCAAAAAAGAACTTAACTTGTTGGCCTAGGTGGTTCATTTGGGCATTGGTATTGGCAACACGCACAGACCACGGCTCAATATCTACCCCAATAACAGGCTTTTTTAAAAGTGCGCTGGCAGCCATTGCCAATATGCCAGAACCGCATCCCATATCAATAATCCGTTGAGGTTTGCGCCAGGCTATACTTTCTAATGCACGAAGGCAACCGCGGGTGGAGCCGTGCTCACCAGAGCCAAAGGCAATCCCTGCATCAAGGATAAGGGTAATTTTGGAAGAGGTGCTGGCGGGTAAATGAGTACCCCGCACCACAAACCTTCTACCAATATTTTGCTCGGGAAAAGCCTCGTAGGTTCGGGCCAGCCATCCTTCAGCGGGAATATTGACCCGTTCAAGCGGGGCGTTATAGCCCGTCGTAAGTTCAGCAATGGCTAAGGCTGCGGCTAATTCACTTTCCCCGTAGCCTGTATCTTTTACCCCTTCAAGCCGCCAATGGGCTTCATCGGTTTCTATTTCAAAAATACCCACAGTGGTACAAACATTGCCTAAAGCTTTTTCGTAAGCCTCGACTGCATAATCTGGTACAACAAGCGATAGGGTCTCTAATTGGGTGGCATGGCGTCGGTGTGATAATCTCATGGAATTTGCTCAAGAAATCTGCCGAGCACGTGTTTAAGCCCGGCTTTGTCAAAAATAACATCCAGTTTTTCGCCATCCTGAGACTTGATGGTTCCATAACCAAATTTTTGATGGAAAACCCGTTCTCCTTCAGAAAAAACTGTGATGGGTTCCTGCTTTTTATAAGCGGCGGAATAGGGATTAGAAGCAGATCGTGATGGGAGAGACCGTGGGGAATAAGCCATATGATGGTGCATAGAGGGGGCCATAAGCCGATGTTCGCGTTGAACAAGGGCAGATTTTTGGTGTAAAATATGTTCTTCCGGCAGTTCTTCCAAAAAGCGACTGGGAAGGGAGCTTTGCCAGCCTCCATACATGCGCCGGTTGGCTGCATGGGTAATAATAATACGCTGACGGGCACGGGTAAGGCCCACATAGGCGAGGCGTCTTTCTTCTTCCAGCCCCTCTAATCCTGATTCTTCAAGCGTGCGTTGAGAAGGAAAAATATTTTCTTCCCATCCAGGCAGAAAAACTGTATCGAACTCCAAGCCTTTGGCTCCATGCAGCGTCATAAGGCTGATTTTGGCGGTATTTTCGGTATTTTCGTCATTTTCCATCACAAGGGAAACGTGCTCAAGAAACCCTTCTAAGGTTTCAAACTCGGTCATGGCTCGGACAAGCTCTTTAAGGTTATCGACGCGCCCGGGTGCTTCAAGCGAAAGATCGTTGCGCCACATGGGAAGGTAGCCACTTTCTTCCAAGAGATGTTCAGCAGCAACAATCGGGCCATCACGCTCCAGAAGGAGAGCGCTATTTTCAAGAACTTCCAGGAAATGGGTGAGTTCATTGGCTGATTTTCCCTTGATGAGCTTTTGCTCAATATGGGCTCGTACAGCAGCTAAAAGGGGGATATTGTGCGTTTTCGCATAATGGTGGAATTTTTGTAATGCAACGCTTCCTACTCCTCTACGGGGGAGGTTAATAATCCGCTCCAGAGCCAGGTCATCAGAGGGTTGGCGGAGAATACGGAGGTAAGCCAGACCATCGCGTATTTCAGCACGTTCGTAAAAGCGCATACCGCCAATGACCCGATAGGGAATGCCAAAGGTAATCAATTTTTCCTCAAAGCTACGGGTCTGGAAGCCAGCCCGCATGAGAATAGCCATTTCTCCCAAACTATGGCCCTCTTTACTAAGTTTTTCTGTCTCCTTGGCAACAAGCAGGGCTTCTTCGTCTGAATCATGGGTAGAGTAGATCTGAATTTTTTCACCGCTCTCGTGCTTTGGATCTTGTTGGCTACTGTAAAGGGTTTTGCCTAATCGCCCTTGATTATGAGAAATAAGGGTGCTGGCTGCTGAAAGAATGGCAGGGGTAGAGCGGTAATTGCTTTCCAGGCGAATAATTTTTGCCCCGGGGAAGTCTTTCTCGAATTGCAAGATATTCTGGATATTGGCCCCACGCCACGAATAAATTGATTGGTCATCATCGCCTACACAACAGATATTGGCTGGTTCCTCCGTGCGTAAAGCTAAAAGCCGTAACCAGAGATATTGCACTGTGTTGGTATCTTGATATTCATCCACCAGCATATAGTGAAACAGGCGTTGATATTCTCCTAGAACGGTTGGGTTGTTTTTAAGAATTTGGGTGGTATGGAGCAATAGATCGCCAAAATCGCAGGCATTGAGTTGAAGCAGGCGACTTTGGTAATTTTTATAGGCTTTGAGGGCATACCCATTGGTGTTGTCATTTTCTTCAGCCGGGGTGACTTGTTCAGGGGTAAGTCCCCTGTCTTTCCAACGCTGGATAATACCCATTAAAACAGGGGGGGTATAGCGTTTGGTGTCTATCCCTAAAGGCTCAAGGGCTTGTTTCAATAGGCGGAGTTGGTCATCAGTATCCAGAATGGTAAACTCAGGGGTGAGGCCTGCAAGCTGGGCATGCTTGCGTAGGATTCTAACACAAAGAGAATGAAAGGTGCCGAGCCAAAGCCCTTCAACCGGGCGATTGATGAGGGCTGCAATCCGTTCACGCATTTCGCGTGCGGCCTTGTTGGTAAATGTTACCGTAAGGATTTGCCACGGCTGTGCCTTGCCAGACATCAAGATATGGGCAAACCGTGTTGTGAGAACGCGGGTTTTTCCTGTACCGGCACCAGCTAGGATCAGAACAGGCCCATCTAACGTTTCTACTGCTTTTCGCTGGGCAGGGTTTAGGGGAGAGAGGTAATCCGTCATTATGTGGGAATCTAAAGGCTCATAAAATCTTGAGTGGAAGAATTAAAGAAAACGTTTCTACAGCTTTTTTGGCTGTACTGTTATATAGGACAGGCTATGATAGTCTGTCTATCAGATCAAGGAAAGAAAAACTCACAGAGGGTGATGTGTCACAAAAAAAAAGACAGTCTTACGGAATTGGACACCGTAAAAGGCTTAGGGAGAGGGTGTTAAAATCGGGGGCCTCTTCCTTGGCGGATTACGAATTGTTGGAGGCAGCCCTTTTTTCTGTCATTCCCAGAAGAGATACCAAACCCATGGCAAAAGCCTTGATAGAACAGATGGGAGGACTTTCAGCTGTGTTGGAAGCGGGGGAGGATCTGCTCAAGGAAAAAGGGCTTTCCCATCGGGTCAGCCACTTGTTACAGTTGCCAGCTCTTTTAGCCCAAGCATTAACGCAGCCACAACAGAACGTGCAGACGATATTACAGGATACGGGTGCCATTCTCGCTTACCTCCAAAAGGAGCGGGGGAGCGCAAGCCCTCTTGGTAAGGGGTGGTCGGTTTTTTATGTGAATGTCCGGAACGCTCTATTATTGAAGGAATTTATTCCTGATAACGGGGAGTGGGGCAAGAATATTCAAAAAACCTTGGCCGTTTCCATGATCCGAAGAGCGATCTTTACCCATGCCAGTGCCGTAATTATTGCTTACGATACAAACATGTGGGGGAAAATGCCTAAAACCGCCCTTCAGGGTCACAAGATCTTATCGGAAGAAATTCATAATGCCCTAAAATTATTTGATATCACGATGCATGATTATATATGCCTTTATGAGAAAAAAGCAGGGCTAGAGGCTTATAGCATGATAGAGGGGTGATTTTTGATGAAAAAGGGGCGTAAAATAAGCTTTTATAAAAGCGCTCTATTTATAGTAATATGCAGAGCACTGAGAAATAGAGTGACTAAAGCAGAGAAAGTGGCCTGGTATGAGTGAAACACACACAGCAACAATTTTATTGACGAAAGAAGACCCTGCGCCAGTAAAGCTCAGGAATATGGAATTTTCTTCCCCCTACCTCTTGGTTTGTGATCATGCAGGACGGAAAATTCCTCAATCTCTTGGGGATATGGGGGTGCCGGCTTCTGACTGGAACAGGCATATCGCATGGGATATTGGCATTGCAGAAGTTGCTCGCCATATTTCGGACTTTCTCAAAGCGCCCCTTGTGGAGCAGGCTTATTCCCGTTTGGTCATCGATTGTAACCGTAAACCTGGCCACCGTGGTTCCATACCGGAAGTCAGTGACGGAACAATTATTCCTGCTAATAAAGGGCTTTCTGCAGAAGAACGGCATGCTCGTGAAGAAGGGATTTTTTGGCCCTATCATCAAGCTATAGAATATGAGGCGGACATCCGTGGCACTATTATCCTCATTGCCCTTCATAGCTTTACCCCTGTTTATCAGCAGCAGGAGCGGCCCTGGCATTTGGGTGTGCTGCATAATCGTAATCCAGTTTTTGCTTTAGAATTTATAAAACAGGTGGAACAATTATCCGATGGGCCGTGGATTGTCGGAAGTAATGAGCCTTATATTCTGACGGATGAAAATGACTATACCATTCCCAGACATGCTGAAGCGAGTGCACGGCCTTACCTGGAGCTAGAAATTCGTCAGGATCTCATTGATGCGCCAGAGGGGCAAAGACTTTGGGCAGCGCGTATTGCCGAAGTTATTGAAAAAACCCGTACCGCTCTCAGTCAAGAGCCCTCAAAGTGATGATAAAAAAGCTCATTACAGGCACAACAAGGGTGGCAGGGGTCATGGGCTCTCCTGTTTCTCATAGTCTTTCTCCTCTTATCCATAATTATTGGTTAGAAAAATACGCTCTAGATGGGGTTTATATTCCGATAGATGTGGAAGAAGGCATGTTTGAAGAGGCTTTCCGAGGGGTTATGGCCTGCAATTTTTGTGGCGCTAACGTGACGATCCCTTATAAAGAACAAGCATTTCATTTGGTTGATACGGTGGATGAGCAGGCTCGTAGGCTTGGGGCAGTCAATATATTGGTTTTTCGTAAGGAGGCTCCCAAGGAGGTTTCCAAGGCTTATGGGTTTTCAACAGATGGGCAAGGTTTTTGGGATAGCCTCCAGGCTTCTTCTGTTGAGCTTGCGGATAAGAAGGTGCTTATATTGGGAGCGGGCGGGGCTGCTCGTTCTGTAGCAGGCTATTTATTAAGCGAACAGGAAATGGATATTAGCCTGTCCAACCGTAGTCTGGTTCGGGCGCAGGTTTTGGCCCAGGAGCTTTCTGTTTTGGGTCCTGTTCATGTGATAGAGTGGCAGAATTGGCAAGATGAGCTGGATAAGTTTGACCTTCTTGTGAATTGCACATCTTTAGGAATGGGAGGAAAAAACCCAGCAGAGATCTTTTCCCCAGATCTTTCAGCGGCAAAACCTCATCTGGTTGTGGCCGATATTGTCTATACTCCTCAATATACCCCTTTTCTACAGGCTGCAGAGGCCCGTGGTTTGGTTGCTATTGGGGGGTTAGGAATGCTGGTGTACCAGGCACGGCCAGCTTTTAAAGCCTGGTTTGGAACGATGCCAGAGGTGGATGCCCGCTTGTGGGATCTCCTTGTAGAAAGGTTGTAAATGCTGGTGGTTGGCCTTACTGGTGGTATGGGAATGGGGAAGACAACAATTGCCCATATGTTCAGGCGTGCAGGGATTCCCGTTTTCGATGCCGATGCCTGTGTGCATGTTTTGCAATCCCCTGGGGGGGAAGCTGTGCCCCTTATTGCGAGGCTTTTTCCAGATGTTGTGGAAAAGGGTATTATCAATCGTTCCCTACTAAGGGAAAAGGTAAGAAAAACCCCAAAGGCTTTATATGACCTCGAACAGGTTATTCACCCCTTGGTTAAAAAGGAGCGTCAGCGCTTCATAAGGCAAATGCGTAGGCGGCACGTCTCTCTATGTATGTTGGATATCCCCTTACTTTATGAGGTGGGGATAGAAAAAGAGTGCTCGGTGGTGATTACGGTTTCCGCTCCACCGTCTTTGCAACGGCAGCGTATTATGAAGCGTCGTTCTATGACGGCAGCGCAGGCAGAAAAATTGATCCAAAGGCAAATGCCTGATTTTGAGCGCCGGAGGCGGGCAAATTTTACTATTTTTACCGGCCTGTCTTTATGGAACAGTCTAAGGCAGGTCAGAAAAATTATCACAGCTCTTAGAGCTGAAGGAGAGAGACGCTATGGCACGCACCGTTTTGTTTGATACAGAAACAACAGGATTAAGTCCTGAAAGCGGCGATAGGGTTATAGAGATTGCCGTTATCGAGCTTATTAATGACTTGCCTACTGATAAATATTTTTATGCCCTTATTGATCCAGAGCGAGATGTTCCAGAAGAGGCCAGTAAAGTTCATGGCTATAAAACAGAAGATGTGAAAGGCAAGCCTGTTTTTGCTGAGATTGTGGATGATTTTCTGGATTTTGTAGGGAATGACCCATTAGTTGCCCATAATGCACGATTTGATTTTGGGTTTATGAATGCAGAGCTGGTGCGAGTTGGCCGGAAAGGGCTCGATATGGACCGAATGGTTGATACATTAGAGTTAGCTCGCAAAAAATTTCCTGGAATGCCTAATAGTTTGGATGCCCTGTGCCGAAGATTTTCTATCGATATTTCTGAACGCACGACCCATAATGCTTTGCTAGATTGTCGCTTGCTCGCCCAGGTCTATGTAGAGCTTATGGGGGGGCGCCAGCACGGTCTTGCCTTATTGCAGGAAGAATTAAAGGGCGCAGAACTCCAGCAAGGCCATAAAGTGGCGGTACGGACCAAAGCACCAGTTTTAGTGAAGGCCACTCCAGAAGAACTGGAGCGTCATGCGGCTTTTATAAAAGCACTGCCTCACGCGATGTGGCTTAAAGAATAAAAGCAGTCGCGTAAGCGCTGCTCTTATTCTTTCTACCCTTTATAATAAGGCGATAAAACCTTACTGTTCAGTGTATTATTTCTGCTTATTATTTCTGCGGTTATACGTGGATGGCAGCAGCTTCTGGGCCTTTTTGGCCCTGCACAACCTGCACGACCATGACCTGTCCTTCATTAAGGCTATGCAGCCCTGCACGCTCAACGGCTGAAACGTGAATGAAGATATCTTTTCCGCCATTATGAGGAGTAATAAAACCAAATCCTTTTGTAGGATTATACCATTTCACAGTCCCTTCCACTTCTTCTGCGTGTGAAAGGTCTGGAGAAGTGCGGCTACCGCCTTTGGCTCCTTGAAAAGATTGGCCATAGCTATTTTCACTTCGCCTTGGCGCATGGCTCTCAGGTTCTGCAGTGCTTTCATCAACGAAGAGCACTTCAGTCACCTGTCGGCCCTTAGGTCCATTCCCCACATAGACTTTAAGGGTGGCACCAGGGAGGGTTTGTTTATAACCGGCTTGGTTGAGGGTATTGGCGTGAAGGAAGACATCACCTGAGCCATCGGTGAGCTCAACAAAGCCAAACCCTTTGGTCGGGTTAAACCATTTTACGACAGCTCCAATCTCAGGCCCAGTTGGGGTGGAGGAGGAAAAACTGTTAAAGCCCTGGTCCCCCCTGGATCCACCATGGTCGTGGTAAGCGTATGACATATCAGAGTCAGAGCGAAATCCGCCGCGGTTTGGAGAACGAGAGCTGCGGTCGGTTCTATTATTTTTCAAGTGTTGAAATCCTGAAGTTTAGTGGCAGAAGCAAAACAACTACCCAAATGAAAAAAGTACAAAGGAAAGTGCTAACATGGTATTGATGAGGTTTTCATATAATCACAATGTTTGGAAGGCTAAAAAGTTCCCCGGCAATTCCATGACTGTTACACTTTTTAAACTTAACATAAAAATGGATTTTTCACTACAAAAATTATCCTTTTTCTTTTTAAGAAAATATTAAGATCTGTACAGCTTTCTGCATGGTTAATAGGGGGATAAAGGGAGATATTTTTTCAAGGGTGATGATCTGTGTTTTCCGTCATGAAGTTTATAGGAATAGACCATTATAGAAGGTTTTTCTGCTGCGTTTGCTGCTTTTTGACCAGGAGATAGATCCGAAAAATCATCAGGAATGCTACGATGCTCAAGCCAACAGCTAGGCCTATCCATAACCCGATTGTTTGATAGTGGAGAGTAAAAGCCAGATAATTGGCCGCCGGAAAAGCAACGGCCCAATAACCCAATATACAGAAGAGCATGGGCACAAACGTGTCACCCATGCCGCGTAATATTCCATTACCTACGGTTTGCAGGCCATCAACACTTTGAAAAAGGCCAGCAATGATCAGGAGCTTGCTGGCAAGAACCAGCCCATCGGCTGAGGGCACAGAGGTGTGGCCAAGGAAGACCTTGGCAATGGGGGTGGAAAATCCTGCAATAAGTCCAGACATGGCGAATGCAATCAGCCCTGTACAAAGAAAGGCGATAAGAATGGCTTGCCCTAGCATAGGGTAGTTTTTTGTGCCGGTCCAAAACCCAGCTCGTACATTGGCAGCCTGCCCTAAGGCGTAAGAGACCATGTAGCTGGTTGTACAGGTGTTAAGGGCGACTTGATGGGCGGCCAGGGCAGAAGTGCCAAAAAGGGCAGCCTGCAAGGTTGTTGCTTGGAAAAGGAGCATTTCTGCCGCTGCTGCTGCCATCATCGGGACTCCCAGCTTCGCAAAGGGCCATATCCAGCGTAGGTCAATTGATAAGGGATAAACATAGGGGCGGAGTTTTTTGCTGAAGCATACAATTCCCAACAAGAGTAGGGAAGACAGCCAAAGGGTTATGGTGGTTGCCAATGCGGAGCCATAGAGCTCAAGCCGGGGCATGCTAAACAGACCATAGATCAAACTGCTATTGAGCAGGGCATTTAGGGCTGTCATGAGGATGGTTGTCTTTAACAGGAGGTTGGCTGCGTTCAGGGCAGGAAGGACAGCCCTAAACAGGCCCACCCCCATCAGGAGGGGGAAAGTTCCCCATTGTAAGATACCGATAAAATGAACAGTTTGGTCGATAATATCAGGGGATTCGTTAAGCCATTCCAGTAAATACCGGATATAATGGATCAAAACCATACAGGGTATAGTAAGCAAAAGGGCAAAAACAAAGCTGGTTGCATAAAGGCTTGGAATAATGTGCGGCTGCTTTTTCCCAAGGGCTTGGGCTATAAAAACACCTGCAGCGTTTAGGGCCGTTTGGAAAATAAAACAGATTGTAAAAAAAAGGCCGGTAGAAAGGCCCCCAATGGCCAATGCCCTTTCACTGATACCGCCGAGCAATATGGTATCTGTTATTCCCATAGCCATTTGAAAAAGCTGAGAAAAACAGATAGGAGCAGCTATGGCAAGAAGGGCGCGGAGCTCTTCTTTATGGGAGATATGCACGAATAGACCTTTGCAATAAAATAGATGGGATAAAATATAGACAAAACCGATTAAGGTCGTTTGTAATCTCTCAAAGAACACCTCTTTGGAATTGGGCTGTTGGATATTATATTTACAGCGTGCTGAACTGTGTTTATAGGTTCGGTAGGTAGATATACGCTCCTTATGGCTTAACCATGACCTTTATGGGAGGTTTCATAGTGTCCGCATTGCCGCAGCTTTTCCTGTATAACAGCCATAAGCGCTCATCAAGGATGTTTGTTCCCCTCGATAAAGAGAATGTCAGGGTGTATTATTGCGGGCCTACAGTCTATGATCTTATCCATATCGGGAACTTACGCGCCCTGCTGACAGCAGATATTTTGGTAAGGCTTTTGCGTATTCTCTATCCCCATGTCACCTACGTACGTAATATTACTGATGTGGACGATAAAATCAATGAGCGCGCAAGGCTTAATCATGAGCCGATTGAGGCCTTAACGGCAAGAACCATTATCGATTTTCATAAAGATACCGAAATAATGGGGATTGCCCGGCCGGATATTGAGCCAAGAGCTACACAAAATATTCCCGAGATGCAGCAGATTATTGCGACCTTAATCACCAATGGGCACGCCTATGTTGCCGAGGGGCACGTTCTCTTTTCCGTGGGGGATTTTAAGGATTATGGAGCTCTTTCAGGTCGCAAGCAGGAAGAGCTGATTGCAGGGGCAAGAGTAGAGGTTGCCAGTTATAAACATCACCCTGGAGATTTTGTTCTATGGAAGCCTTCAGAAGAAGGGCTACCGGGGTGGGATAGTCCCTGGGGACGGGGACGGCCAGGGTGGCATATTGAATGTTCAGCCATGTCGCACCGGTTTTTAGGAGCAGATTTTGATATTCATGGCGGGGGGGATGACCTTCTTTTCCCTCATCATGAGAATGAACGGGCCCAAAGCTTGTGCTGTTTCCCGGGGAGTCATTTTGCCCATTACTGGGTTCATAACGCCATGCTTTTGGTGGAAGGGGAAAAAATGTCCAAATCCCTTGGGAATTTCTATACCGTAAGGGAGGTTGTGGCAGAGCACCCTCCAGAGGCATTGCGGCTGCATATTCTGCAAGCTCATTATCGCTCGGTGACCAATTTTTCTTTTAAAGGATTAAAAGAGGCTCGCCAAACGTTGGATAGGTTCTATCGTGCCATTGAGCCTTTTGAGGGCGATGATAAAGGGGAAGAAAGTAAAGAAGGGTATAGCGAGGCTTTTTTACAGGCCCTGTGCGATGACCTGAACACGCCCAGAGCCATTGCTGAGTTGCATACTCTAGCCGATAGAGCCCTGGCAGGCAATGCCCAGGCGGCTTCTCAGCTTAAGGGCAGTGGGAAAATCATTGGGCTAATGACTCACACAGCAGAGGCCTGGTTTCGTTCAGGGATCAAGGTGGAGGCCGCTTTTATCCAACAAAAAATTGAAGAACGTTTGCAAGCGAAACGAGAGAAAAATTTTGCCCTGGCAGATTCCATACGGCAGAGCCTCTCAGAGCAGGGTATTCTTCTGGAAGATACCCCATCAGGCACGGAATGGCGCATAAAATGACCGGACGGGATAAGGGCGCGGATATAGCGCCCTTGGGGCCATCGCCCATTATTATATTGGTACGTCCTCAACTTGCTGAAAATATTGGCAGTGTCGCTAGAGCCATGGGAAATGGAGGATTATTCCACCTGCGTTTGGTTGCCCCGCGTGATGGCTGGCCACAACAGCGGGCTTGGCGCTCTGCCTCTGGGGCGGACCGTATCTTGGAAGAGGCTGAGGTTTTTGAAACGGTAGATGAGGCTATTGCTGACTTGCACCACGTTATGGCAACGTGCCCTCGGCCAAGGCATATCATTAAATCCGTCATGACGGCCAGAGGGGGGGCTTGCGAACTTCATTCCATTATCAATCGTGGGCTTAAGGCTGGCATTTTGTTTGGGCCAGAACGGTCAGGGTTGGATAATGAGGATATGGCCCGTGCTGACAGTTGGATTAGGTATCCACTCAATCCAGATTTTATGTCGCTTAACCTTTCGCAGGCTGTGATGATTATGGCTTATGAATGGTGGATGCAAAACGAAATGACCCCCATAAAAACATTTGTAACCAATGAAACCCATGTTGCCACGAAAGGAGAGCTGGAAAATTTCATGGCGCATTTGATACGGGAACTTGATAAATCTGGTTTTTTACGTAATGAACAAAAAAAGCCCGGTATGGTGCGTAACTTGCGGCATTTTTTTCAGCGTGGCGAAGTGACCGAGCAAGAATTGCGTACATTACACGGGGTGGTGGCAGAACTGGCAAAAATGGGCCAATCCTCATAGTGTAAAAACCAGAGCGCTCCACCAGAGAGGGGAATACTCTCAAAATCTGGCGACTGGCTTTTATCTTTGTGATTTTACGGCCCTCCATCTCTGTCACCTCAAACAACCAGCCGGAAAAAACCACCTTATCACCTACGGCGGGAATACGCCGCAAGAGGGCCAGGATCATCCCAGCTAATGTATGGTAACTGCCATAAGCAGGGGGCTCTTCTGCAAGGTCCAGGTTGGCTCTAATTTCATCAACCGGTAAAAACCCTTCTAGCTCGAAGGTATCTGCTACAATAGGGTGGGCTTGGATTTGATCTTTTTTATCTTTCTGGGCTTTCTTCCCTCCTACAATAGCCTCAAACACATCTCCCGCGGTCACAATCCCCTCAAATGAGCCATATTCATCCAGCACCAGGACAAGCCCAATATCGCTCGAGCGTAAACGCTCCAATACAGTCGCAGACCAATTCTTTCGCAGGTTTGTTTTTTGGTGCTGAAGGGAGCATAGGTTTGGTTTTGGGTTCAATCCCCTAGTCATTTCACCGGAATTTTCCCTCAGGGTGAGTTCTCATTTTGCTGCTTTAAAATCATACCGAAGTTGAGCCAGCTTGCTCCACTAAAAATAAGGTCAATTCCTAACAAGGTGCCTAAAACCCAAAGACCAGACCAAGGTAGAAGAATATAAAGGGCTGCTCCCACCAACATGCTTAGCAGGCCACTCAATAACATGACCCACCATCTTTTCAGGTCAGTATGGCGGGTTGCAATAATGGCCCGCATGGCTCCTCCAAGAATAAAACAGAGAGCAATAAAGGCTGTGAGGAAAATTGAACCAGTAACAGGTTCCTTCATCAGCAAGATCCCGCCAATACAGTAGAGAACCCCTATTCCAAAGGAGAAGATAAAACTACTCCATTCTTTTACCGAGAAGCTGTGATAAATCTGGATCATGCCAGCAATAATTAATAAAAGACCCAGCATAATAACACTGGCAAGGGTTGCCAGGCTTGTATCAATCAGGGCGAATACCCCAAGCGCAATACAGATCATGCCTAATATGTAAAATCTTTTCCAATGGGTTGCGAGTAGAGGGGTCATAGAAATAATCCTTATTTCAACTGTTTTTAAAAAGGCCCTGAGGGAATTGTGGTCTTGAATATAAAAAGCCCGTCAGGCTGAAATGTTGCCTTTTTAAATCGTTTATTCATTATAATAGCCCAACAATACTAGTATGATTTGCCTGGTGGGGGTATAGGGGAAAGGGCATTTTGCCAAAAACAAAATGTTGGTGGCTTTATTGAGACAGGTCATAGGTTTTAAAAGGTTTAAGTAACCTTAATTGGCCAATCTTCCTGTTTATCAACAGTTTGAATGAGCCAGCCGGTCACGACAACTGAGGCTAATCCCGAATGAGGAAAGGGGCTTACCGCTCGTAGATGCAAAACCATTTGTTTCTATTAGGAGAAGCGATTTCCTGAATTTTTGGGTCAGTAAGGGGCAAAAACTTTACAACAAAAACTTTACAAGAGGAGGCAGCAGCAATGAGTAATCCAGCTCGTTTTCCCCTTAAAACTGCACGAAGCTGTTCTTATTCTTATCAAATCCTTCCCTCGCAGGCTTGTTGAAGAATGTCATGTCTCATGGTCTTCCATTATTTTGGGAGTTTCTAGGTTCTCGGAGTTTTTATGTTCTGGGAGCTTTTTGGTTATAGAAGATTCTAGGTTGTAGAGAGTAGCATCATCAATAGCCTAATCAAAAGCCATCCAGCAGAAGACTTGGAAAAAGTAAAACAGCCCTTTCTCTCTATTGAGTGGATACCTAATCTAACTGTCAGCACAGGCCATATTCTCATTATCCAACACTGTCCTACATTTCCTTTTCTGATATTTCCTCATTGGGGGGATGCCAGATAGGTTTCAGGATTAGGCTCCAGGGTTGAAGGGTATAGTTTTAACTATTGACAGAGGCTGCCCTTTATTATTATAGCCAACACATGGCTGGGAACGTGGACAGACCAGTTTTATGCTTTTGCTCTAGAGAATAAGGCATAATTCCAAGGGATGCGCCCGTCTTTGTTATTGATTCTGCCTTTTGTCTAACCGTTTTGGGGGCTAGGGCAGGGAATAAAGGCCTACCGGTTCAACAAAATGAGCTATTGATAAAATAGCAAAGTATAAAGAGAGGAATGCGTTTATGAGCAAACGCGAGGAAAGTAAGTTTAAAATTAACCGCCGCTTAGGGGTTAACCTTTGGGGAAGGGCGAAATCACCGGTTAACCGTCGTGATTATGGGCCAGGCCAGCATGGGCAGCGCCGTAAAGCCAAACCTTCTGATTTTAGCGTACAGTTAATGGCTAAGCAAAAGCTCAAAGGCTATTACGGCAATATTGGCGAAAAGCAATTTCGCGGCTATTATCAGGAAGCTGTTCGCAGGAAAGGGGATACTTCTGAAAACCTGATAGGGTTGCTTGAACGGCGTTTGGATGCTGTGGTCTATCGCATGAAATTTGCACTGACCCCTTTTGCGGCACGCCAGTTTATTAGCCATGGTCATATCCTGGTGAATGGCAAGCGCGTTAACATTCCTTCTTATCTAGTCAAAGATAATGATGAGATTGAAGTAAGGGAAAAATCAAAACAGTTGGCCGTTGTTTTGGATTCAACACAGAATACAGAACGGGATGTGCCAGAATATATGGAAGTAGATTATCGCCTTATGAAAGGCCGCTACCTCCGTGCTCCAAAATTTGCTGATGTTCCTTACCCAGTGATGATGGAACCCAACTTGGTTATTGAGTTCTATTCACGTTAATTGCCTTTAATAGTTTTTTTCTATGCCGGATAAGGGGTTTTAGCCCCTATCCGGCTTTGGTATTTATAGGGATGTTCCTGCTATGACGGACCTTGTTGCTGAAATTTCACGTAGGCGGACTTTTGCCATTATCTCTCACCCTGATGCGGGAAAGACTACACTTACAGAGCGTATTCTACGTGCGGGGGGGGCTATTCAGCTTGCAGGAAATGTCAGGGCTAAAGGTGAACGACGGCGTACGCGCTCTGATTGGATGGGGATAGAAAGAGACAGGGGTATTTCCGTTGTCACTTCTGTCATGACATTTGAATATGGAGGGTGTGTCTTCAATCTTTTGGATACGCCTGGTCACGAGGATTTCTCAGAGGATACTTATCGTACTCTTACAGCTGTTGATTCAGCGGTCATGGTGATTGATGCTGCCAAAGGTATTGAGGAGAGAACCCGTAAGCTGTTTGAAATATGCCGCCTGCGTGACATTCCCATTATCACTTTCATTAACAAGATGGATCGTGAATCCCAGGATATTTTTTCCCTTCTGGATGAAATCTCATCCTCGCTAGCTCTTGATGTAACGCCGGCTACTTGGCCTGTTGGGCGTGCTGCCCAGTTTGTGGGGACTTACGATATTTTCAATAAGCGCTTTCTCATGGAGGAAGAGTTACCCCAGTCTGACGAGCGAATCATTCAGTTAGGCGAAGAGCTTGAGTTGGTAGAGGCCGCACTGCCACCTTTCGATAGGGAGAGTTTTGATGCAGGCCATCTTACCCCTGTTTTCTTTGGAAGCGCTATGAAGGAAATAGGTGTAACCAGCCTTCTGGATGCTCTGGCAGCCTTTGGCCCTTCGCCCCGTGCACAGGAGACAGAGACCAGAAAGGTGAATGCTGATGAAGAACAAATGACCGCGCTGATCTTTAAAATTCAGGCGAATATGGACCCTAACCATCGGGATCGTATTGCGTTTGCCCGTGTGTGTTCAGGTACCCTTACAAGGGGGATGCGGGTTAGGCATGTTCGCTCTGGCAAGCAATTTGCCTTACATACCCCACAGTTTTTCTTCGCTAGGGATCGGCAATTGGCTGAAGAAGCTTTTGCGGGCGATGTGGTGGGGATCCCCAATCATGGAACATTGCGTATTGGAGATACCCTCACCGAGAGGGAGGATATTCGCTTTACCGGGGTGCCCCATTTTGCCCCGGAAATTTTGCGCCGTGTCAGGCTAGATGATGCCATGAAGGCTAAAAAATTACGCCAGGCCCTTACGGAGCTGGCTGAGGAAGGCGTTGTTCAGCTTTTTCGCCCTCAGGATGGGGCAGCCCCGATTGTAGGTGTGGTGGGTACCCTTCAGCTTGATGTGTTGCAGGCCCGGCTCCAGGGGGAATACGGTGTCAGTGTGGGGTTTGATACGACCCCGTTTTCTCTTGCACGGTGGATTACAGGTGAGAGGGGGCTTCTTGAAAAATTTATAGGGGCTAACCGTGCAGCAATTGTTGATGATTTGGATGGTGACCCTGTCTTTCTTTCAGGATCCTCTTTTATGATGCAAAGAAGTATTGATGCCAATCCAGAGCTGAAGTTTCATGCAATTAAGCAAATAGGCATAGGGTTGGAAAGCTAAGATCTTCCCTATTTTTTGGGAAAGATTTTTTCTGGGAAAGATTATTCACTTATCCACAAAATTTGGGATAAAGACGTGGATGGTTGTGTGGATGGTCAGGGCAAGGGTGTGGGTAAAAGCCTGGAAAGTTGCCTATAATTTTACGGGGTGACGATCTTTTTCTCAGAAAGTTGGCCAATTTTTTTGCCGGATTGATCGAAAAAATATAAAAAACGGTCTGTAATCTCGTAACGGACTGTTTGTGTGAGCATGGTAAAGAACTTGTTTTCAGTTTCCATCATGGTGTGGTCCAGGCACATGCGCTTGGTTGTGGCAACGGGATGAAGCGTTAGGGAGGTTCCACTACTGCTATATTGGCCTATAAAACGGTTACAGGTGCCTGAGCCCATAAAGCGATTAGCAGCGGGATCAAAAACAATTCTGGGTTCCATATTATATTTGGCATCGGGGACTCGGTTGCCATAAAGAAAGGCAAGCTTCCATTGAGTGGAGGTCAGCCTGTTTTTTTGGGGAGTTTGTTGGGGGTTTTGTTGGGCATAGGCCGTAACCCCATAGGCTGAACCCAAAATATAGAGGGGGCTGACCATAACGGCATAGAAAGCAAAAGTAGAAAAGGATAGGCCAATTTTATAGTTTGTGAGGGCACTTTTTAAAGACGTGTAAACCATATCCATAACCGAAAGAATGTGTGGTGGGGGAATTGCTAGAAAGGCAATAATAATGGGCATTGCCTGTGATTGTCCAGATTTACTGGTTTAAAAAATGATGTGTTGTCTTTTGCCAGGTTTTAATCAAGATGTCTGTGGTTGGGATCAGTTCAGGAAAGTGTGTTTGCCAGGTAGAAGAAGCAAGACGTTCGAATTCCACAAGAGCCAGTTCTGAATATTCTGTATTTTGACATTTCTTCCAACAGTGAAAGATCTGGCTAAAGGAGAGAGATGTAGTGAGGATGATGCCAATATCAATCACTGAAGCATTCGGATGAGTGACAGCCACAAGGGCAGGCCCAACAACAAGGGTGTCTTGTGGTAGGCCAAGTTCTTCCTCTGCTTCTGCGAGAAGGTTTTCAGAAAGGGAAATAGACCGTGTTAAGGGAGGAGAACTCTCTCGGCATTCTACACTTCCCGCTGGTGGGGATTGCCAGGAGTTAGGCTTATAAAAGGCGTGTTGTGAGCGTTTGGCTAGCACAATTCCTTCAGGTGTTAAAATCAAGCCAATAACGGCCAATGACTGTAGGTGAAGACCCTTTTGAAGTTTAGGGTTTTTCATTTGGGCATAGAGGTGAGAGAACTGATCCCAATGTCCTGTTATGTGATGGGCAGAAAGATGGTCTACGCAGAAAATATACCCGTTATAAAGGGTGGGAAGGTTTTTTTTGCCTTTTTCCCATAAAGTTTCAATTTCCATGAGGATAGCAGGGGGCGGAGGAGAAGGTGGTGGAAGACATTCTATAACAAGGTTTTTATCCAGCGTTGTAGTTTTCCAATTTTTATGGTTTTGTTCAGCCATGGGGGGGATGGCCTTGCAAGATTTCTTCGAGTTGTTGGCTTTCTTCAAGGGTAAGAGGGTGCGAAAGGACATCCGTATTATGTTCGACCTGCTCAAATGTGGTGGCACCCGCTATGATAGAGCTGACCTGAGGAATATGGGCCAGCCAATTGAGGGCCACAGATGTCAGGGTTCTTCCACTTTGGCGGGCAAAATCTGTTAGGCGTTCTACAAGGTTCCAGTTTTCCTCTGTCTGGTACAGGTCAATAAGATAGGTCCAGGCTGTGTAGCGGCTATTTTTGGGCATTGGGGCATTGCGTTTGTATTTTCCTGTAAGAAGACCACTCGCGAGGGGGAAAAAGGGAAGAAAACCCACACCAAATTTATGGCATGCAGGAAGAATCTCTTCCCTGGCCTTGCGGTTCAGTAAGGAAAGCTCGTTTTGCGCGGAGATCAATCGGTTCCAGTGATTTTTCTTAGCGAGGAAGTGGGCTTCGGTTATCTCCCAGGCAGCAAAGTTTGAGCAGCCTGCATATAAAATTTTTCCTTCTCGAATAAGGTCATTCAAGCAATCGAGTGTTTCTTCAATAGGGGTAAGAGGGTCAGGCATGTGGAGTTGGTAGAGATCGATATAATCGGTTTTTAAACGCTTGAGGGAGGCTTCCACAGCTGTACGGATATAACGCCGAGAGGCTCCTTTAAGGGTGCCTTCTGTGTTCATGGGTTTGCCAAATTTTGTTGCCAGAATCACAGAGTGCCGCTCGGGGCCAAGAATTTTTCCCACGCAGGTTTCTGCAGCGCCAAAGCCTGTTTCTCTACGTCCATAAATATCAGCCAGGTCGAAAAAATTTATCCCTTTTTCCAAGGCCTTAAAGATCACCTTGCGCGATTGTTCTTCGTTGATACGACCGCCAAAATTATTACACCCCAGCCCTGCTAGGGAAACAGAAAGCCCAGAATGGCCCAATGATCGAAATTGCATAATTCACTTCCGACTCTGACAATGAAGAGAAATGGTTCAATGAAGAGAAATAGTTAAAAGTAGAAAATCACCCTGATAGAGAGCATAATGGTATAGAAAACACTGGGAAGAAAAAGACGATGTATTTTTACTCCCTTGAAGGTGTATTTCTACCCCAGTGCCAGTGCCAGTGCCAGTGCCAGTGCCAGTGCCAGTGCCAGTGCCAGTGCCAATATCAGGTATCAGTTACCAATGAGAAGGATAGCGGATAAGGAGAATATAAGGACATATGCTCCGTTACTCCATCTAGGCTGGAATTGACTTGAATCTGTGCATAGCCTCAACCTGTGAATAGTCTAGATCTTTTCCAACAAGTTGAGCATAAGTTCCAGCTGAATGGGCTATTTATTGATCTTTTATGGCCGGCTTTGTATGGCAACAGGCCCTGCTGAGAGGGAAATTCGTTGACTGCTATCGACCAGCTTTCCTCCTTTACGGTTATAAATGGCCAATTGGTGTTCAACATTGTGTTGAACATACAGTTTTTGGCCGTGATCGGCAAAAGCCACCCCTTGTCCAGCCGTGCCAGAGGGGATTTCTGAGCTTTTGACCAGATGGCCATTCTGGTTATAATAGAGGAGCACTTTGCCATTTTTGGTATGCCCTTTAGCATTCGATGGTAAAAAAGAGCCGTCCATCGCCTGGATAGCAATCCATTTTCCATCTTCTGAGATATCAAGCCCTTCGGGTATACTGGGGGTGGTATCCATTTCTATGGCGCGGAAGGGGAAAGAAGAGAGATCATAAAGGGTAATGGAATTGACATCGCCTACAGAGGTTTTGGGGTTAAAATCAGGCAATCCTGCCAAGCCTACGTTGGAGACAACAGCCCAGTGGCCGTTATTGGAAATAGCCATGGTATAGGGAGCTAGACCAGAGGAGAGAATAGTGGGGGTTGCTACAACCTGCCCGTTTTTTACAGAAAGGACAGCTATACCACCTTGATCGCGCCTGGAAACCAAGATCCAATTTCCATCGGGGGTAAATTGGGCACTGGCCAGGCGCCCCTTGGAGAGGGGAATGGGCTGAAGTGGTTCAAGGGTGTAAGTATTGGCGTTTTTATGAATGTGAAATACATAGAGAATACCATCCAGCCCACAAGCAACGGCCAAGGAATTGTCCGGGCTTATGGCCACTCCATTCACAACACTTTTTAGGGTTATGGATTGAACAGGGGTTAAGGTATTATTATGAAAGGTGATCAGTTGAAGGATAGGGTTATTAACCACTTTGGCGTCTACCACCTTACTGGCTGCTCCAGCAATAATAAATTCATGGTTGGGCGATAGGGCAATGGACTGAGGGGGGCCTGCAATACTTTGTTCAAAACCTGCATCAAGCTTGGCAATAACCTTGGGTTGTGTGGGGCTTGGATCAATAACCACAAGGCTATCAGAGACAAGAGGGTTTGGAATGGTTGTAGCTCCGTTAACACGCTGGAATTTTCCATCTTGGGCAGAGATGACCAGCTCTTGGGCATGGCTTTCCTTATAGGAGAAGAAGGAGAATGTGGCGGCAATGGCCAGAAGAGCAGTGGCCATAAGGGGCTTTTTGGATTTGTATTTCTTCATAAAACATATCCTGAAAGATGACACGAAGGGTCAAGAGTGTATCAAAATAAGGTTGGACGACGCGTTACGGGATTATAAGGAGATTATGAGTAAAAATCTCATCACGTATTCGGTATTTTGATGTATATTTGTTTGCTAATAATAGCATAAATGCCAAAGCGGTTTGGTGTGGACTCTGCTTTAAAGCTTAAAGGGCTTTTTAAAAAGAAGAGGTTTTGTAGAGTATTATTGGATATGACCTGTTTGAAAGTAATGGTTTTATGATTCCTCGCCTTTCCCATAAACCTCTGATCAGCAAAGAGGTGCATGCTTACCTTGATCAGCTTCAAGCCGAAGGCTTCCAAGGAGAGTGCGAAACAGCCTATGCCAGCCGCTTGAGTATGGCTACTGATAACAGTATTTACCAGTTTTTACCGCAAGCGGTTCTTTTTCCGAAAAATACGGCCGATGTGGTATTGCTCGCCAAGCTCGCAGGGAAGGCGCCCTTTCGCCACATTGCCTTTACTCCTCGGGGGGGTGGAACGGGCACAAATGGGCAATCCTTGAATTATGGTATTACCGTAGATCTTTCTCGGCATATGAAGCATATTCAGGAAGTGAATGCCGAAAATGGATGGGTCAGGGTTGAGGCGGGTGTGGTAAAAGACCAGCTCAACAGACACCTTAAACCGTTTGGGTATTTTTTCTCTCCCGATCTTTCCACCAGCAACAGGGCGACATTGGGCGGGATGATTAACACCGATGCCTCAGGGCAGGGTTCTCTTGTTTATGGTAAAACATCGGATCATATCCTTAACCTTACGGTGGTTCTCTTAGGGGGAGAGGTGATAGAAACAGGGCCCCTATCTCTGGAAGAAGCTAAGGGCATTATGCAGCAAGGGGGGGGCTATGGTCGCTTGCTTTCGGCAGTTTTGGCAGAATGTATTGAAAATAAAGAGGAAATTGAGAGGCACTTTCCACCCTTAAATCGTTTTTTAACAGGCTATGACCTTAAGCATGTTTATAATCCAGAACAGGGGAGAGTGGATTTATCGCGTCTCATTGCGGGTTCAGAAGGGACGTTGGCTTTTGTAACGGAAGCGCGTTTACACATTCAGCCTCTGCCAGCTATTCGTCGATTGGTTAATATTCATTATAAGGATTTTGACTCCGCCCTTCGTCATGCCCCTTTTATGCTGGCAGCTAAGGCCCTCTCGGTAGAGACAATTGATTCCAAGGTGCTTTCCCTCGCGCGAGAAGATATTGTTTGGCATTCAGTGAAGGGGCTTCTCGCCGAGGTTTCAGATCATACAGTGCAGGGGCTGAATATTGTAGAATTTGCAGGTGATGAAGCTGCTGCGATAGAAAAACAGGTTGAAGATTTATGCCAGCTTTTGGTGGAGCAGCAACAAACCAGCCAAAACGGTGTTATGGGCTTTCAGGTGTGTCATTCCCTTGCCGATATTGAGCGGATTTATACCATGCGCAAAAAGGCGGTAGGCTTGCTGGGGAATACCAAAGGGGAAGCCAAACCTGTAGCTTTTGTGGAAGATACCTGCGTTCCCCCCGCCAGTTTGGCAGATTATATTACAGAATTTCGTGCTTTATTAGATTCTTATCATCTTTCCTATGGGATGTTTGGGCATGTCGATTCAGGGGTTTTGCATGTTCGACCCGCCCTGAATTTGTATGATGCTCGGCAAAGGGCCCTCGTTAAGGAAATATCCGATAAAGTGACAGCCTTAACAGCTCATTATGGGGGATTGTTGTGGGGTGAGCATGGCAAGGGTATAAGAGGCGAATATACAGAAGATTTTTTCGGTTCAATTCTTTATCGTTCTTTGCGGAAAATCAAGGCTGCCTTTGACCCCTATAATCAGCTTAACCCTGGAAAGATTTGTGTGCCATGGCAAAATGATGGGGTGTTAATGGGGGTAGAAAGTCCTATGCGTGGCTTGTTGGACCAACAAGTTCCCTCTGCCACGCGGCAGCTTTTTTCAGGTGCTATGACGTGTAATGGAAATGGGCTGTGCTTTTCCTTTGATGAATATACTCCCATGTGCCCGTCCATGAAGGTCAGTGCAGATCGGGTGCATTCTCCTAAAGGGCGTGCAGGTGTCGTGCGCGAGTGGCTGACATTACTTGCAAGTTATGGGGTGAGTCCTGAAGCTATTGCTCAGCAATCTTACAAACGCCCTGTCTGGTGGAATGAAGTGGTAGGGTTTTTAAGAAGAGAGAAGAACCGCTCGGACTCTTATGATTTTTCCCATGAGGTTATGGCTGCTCTTTCGGGGTGTTTGGCCTGTAAGGCATGTGCAAGCCAATGCCCGGTTAAAATAGATGTGCCAGCCTTTAAAGCCCGTTTCTTGGAAGTATATTATACCCGTTATGTAAGGCCATTAAGGGATTATTTGGTGGCAGGGGTGGAATATTATGCTCCCCTTATGGCTCGGTATGGAAAAATATTTAATTGGGTCATGCACCAAAAACGTAGTGCTGGGCTTATAGAAAAATATTTCCGTATGGTAGATATGCCGAGCCTTTCTCAGCCCACCTTAGCGAAAACAGGCCGTCCTTATTTTTTAAATGAGGAAAGGGTAAAGCAGCTTTCGTTAATGAAGAAAAATGAGAAAACCCGTTATGTTGCTATCGTCCAGGATGCCTTTACCAGCTTTTATGAAGCAAGACTGGTGATGGATTTTATTATATTAATTGAAAAGCTAGGCTTTATTCCCCTTATCATTCCGTTTCTTCCCAATGGGAAGCCACAACATGTGAAAGGGTTTTTGCAGCTTTTTAGAACAACAGCCACCAAGGCCGCCCTGATTTTAAGTCAGGTGGAAAAGCTCGGTATTCCCATGGTAGGCATCGATCCAGCATTAACATTGTGCTATCGCGATGAATATACCAAAGAGTTGGAGCCAGGGAAAAGGAATTTCAGGGTTCTTCTTTTTCAAGAGTGGCTATTTCAGCAAATTCAGAAAAAAAATGGGTTAGGTCATTTTCATAAGTATCTGGAAAGGGAGACTGGTCAAAAAAAATGGTATTTGCTGGGGCATTGTACAGAAACCACCATGGTGGCTGAAAGTTTTCAGCAATGGAAAAGCCTGTTTGCCTATTTTGGTTTGACATTAGAAAATGTCGCTGTCGGATGTTGTGGTATGGCTGGCAGCTTTGGGCACGAAAGTGAGCATAAGGACATGTCACAGGATATTTATAAGCTTTCCTGGCAAGTCAAGCTTTCCTCCCTCCCAGACCAATTCTGTTTAACAACGGGCTATTCCTGCCGCAGTCAGGCTAAGAGAGTGGAAAATAAACAGCTTCGCCATCCTGTACAAGCCCTTTTAAGTTATTTTTAAGAGGTTATTGGGCGAGGGAATTGGGCAGGTAAAAAATCAAAGGATACTGTGCAGTATCCTTGCAGAGTTTTTTAGGAAATAAAATAAAAAATGGCTGGGAGACCTGGATTCGAACCAGGGCTGACCGGGTCAGAGCCGGTAGTTCTACCGCTAAACTATCTCCCAATGTGTATGCTGCTCCTCATAACATCATAATTTCGGGCGTGCAAGAGACATTACAAAATTAATTTCTTTGGTCAGGTCATTTCGTTGGAAGGATGTGGCGGAAGGAAAATTAAAAGGAAATGACCAGGCCCAATTTAGTATGAAACCGTAATAAATTGGGGGGATAGCAAATGAGGTATCCAACAGCAGGAAGATAATAAAACACAAATAATCTATTTAAAAAAGGCTTAATTTAGATATTTTTCTAGAAAATAGATTTTTTTTCTATATTATACAAAGAAATGCTTTGTTTTTTCGATAAGTGATCCATTTTATCAGCAGAGGGGGGTCTGTGCTATGAAAAGAAGCAGGACTCGTCTTTTAAACGAACCTTCTTCTAGTGATTTATTTCCTGCCGCAGCACTGAATCTTTCTGCCGCGGAAAAGGGAGATTCTATCTATGCGGCTATTGATCTTGGTACCAATAACTGTCGCATGATGGTGGCTATGCCCTCACGCTTGGGTTTTAGGGTTGTTGATAACTTTACACGTATTGTGCGTTTGGGCGAAGGGCTCCATACTTCTGGTATGCTGAGTTCCGAGGCTATGGAGAGAACGCTAGATGCCTTGCAGGTTTGTGCAGAACGTTTGCAAGGGCATTCTCTTCAAAATATGCGTGCTGTAGCTACTGAGGCCTGTCGAAGGGCTGCTAATGGCAAATCTTTTCTTAAGCGCGTTCGTAAAGAAACGGGTTTGGATATCGATATTATCTCATCTCGGGAAGAAGTTGAGCTTGCTCTGGAAAGCTGCGCCTATTTTTTGCATGGGTCTGCCTATGGGGGAACTTCCTCCAGGGCCTTACTGTTTGATATTGGGGGCGGTTCTACGGAAATTGCCTGGATTCGTATGGATAGCAATAAAAATAGGCAAAGTCTAATAGGCTATATTAGCATTCCTAAAGGGGTGGTCACTCTCTCAGAGCAATATGGGGATGCAATTTTTACCCAATCCGGTTATGCGGCCATGGTGGATGAAATTACCCATTATCTGGAAGAGTTTGAAGATGTGCATTGTATAGGGCGCGAAATATCCAAAAGGAATGTTCGTCTTTTGGGGACGAGCGGTACGGTTACAACTCTGGCGAGTATTGCTTTGGGGTTGGAGAGATATAATCGCGCGGCCATTGATGGCTCTCTTTTGGCGTGTGAACGGGCTATAGGGGTTATTCGTACCTTGGTTGGGCTTGGCTTTTCAGGACTTAAAAAACATCCTGGGATTGGGGTTGATAGGGCAGATTATATTTTGCCAGGCTGTGCCATTTTTGAGGCGATCGTGCGGACATGGTCTATAAAAAATGTTATTATTGCAGATCGTGGATTACGAGATGGCCTTCTCTCACAAATGATGAAGCCTGCAAGAAGGCCTAATTATTATCGTACACCTGGTTATAAAGAACGCTCAAAAAGCAGAAAAATCATATAGATCCTATATTTTTATAAAGTTGTACTTTTTTATAAAGATATTCTACTTTCTACTTCAGAAAGTCATGAGGGCGTGGTGGTGAAGAGTTTTAGCGGCAGAAGAGGGTAAAGTAAAATTTGAGAAAATATGGATCTGTCATCTTAAGGAAAAGGGTTTCCTATAAAATAAAGGGCCTCCCATAAAAAGGGAATGCAATGGTCATGTTTTGGGTGGACTATGAGGTGGTTTGCTTATTTTGCGGATGGGGTTGCGGGAAGGAAATATGAGGGTGGGAGTTTAAGTGTGCTGAGGTATTCTTTTGGCTTCTAAAATTCATCATCTCTCTCTAATATCCAGCTTTGACAAAGGCCCTGCCATCGGCTGTGGAGGAAGTGAGGGTTTTAAGGCCAGTAAAGTCTGATAAGCTGTCTTAAAGGCTAACTTGCCAAAGGCCCCAACTTACTAAGCCAGAATTTTATAAAATTATCCAGGAGTGTGGAGTGAAACAGAAATCAGGAATTCCAGCTCAAAGACTGGAAAGTGTTACTGTTAAAAAAACACGTGGTAAAACGACAGCCCAACAGAAATGGCTTGCCCGCCAATTGAATGATCCTTATGTGGTGGCAGCCAAAAAGCAGGGTTGGCGTTCACGGGCATCCTTTAAACTTATTGAACTGAATGATCGGTATGGGTTGATAAAAAAGGGCATGTCTGTTGTAGATCTGGGTGCAGCCCCTGGGGGATGGAGCCAGGTTGCCTTAAAAGAGAAGGCCGGTAAGGTTGTCGGGATTGATTTGTTAGAGGTTGAGCCCGTGCCAGGAGCTGAGATTATTCAGGGAGATTTTACAGATCCTGAAATGGTTGATCGCCTTAAACAAATGATCGACGGGTTTGCAGATATTGTGCTTTCAGATATGGCGCCAAATACCACCGGCCATGCAGCCACCGATCATTTACGAATTATGGATCTCGCCGAGCAGGCCTTAATCTTTGCCGCAGAGATTTTAAAGGAGGGGGGGAGTTTTGTGGCCAAGGTTTTTCAAGGTGGCTCTGAGAAAAGAATGCTTCATATGCTTAAAACAGGTTTTTCTGTTGTTAAGCATGCCAAGCCCCCTGCAAGCCGCAAGGAGTCGAGTGAGCTTTATGTTATAGCCACAGGTTTTAGGCCAGAACGGATGAAGCCTGTATTGGAAGAAATACAGAATAGCCTTTAATTTTGGATTTTCTTTGCGGGAAACAAAACAAAATGCTTGTCAATCCTGTTTTATCAGCATAAGAGGAACAGGCAACGGATGAAACACCGTGGCATATAAGGCTTTAGGGTTTCTCCTTGAATTATAGCTGTTAGGAGTAACCATGTCTTTCAAACCCTCATCATCTCTTTATAATCGTATTAGTGAAGCTTTGGCTTTTGATGATGTGCTGGTTATTCCAGCCGAATCTTCAGTATTGCCGAGTGAGGTTGTAACCAGCACCAGGCTTACGCGGAGGGTTAATCTTAATATTCCCCTTGTTTCTGCTGCCATGGATACGGTCACTGAAGAAAAAATGGCCATAGCAATGGCCCAACAGGGTGGTTTGGGAGTTATTCACAAGAATTTGGATATCGAAGAGCAAGCTGAACAAGTTCGCCGTGTGAAACGTTTTGAATCGGGCATGGTAATTAACCCGGTTACCATCCACCCTGATGAAACATTACAAGATGCCCGTCAGATTATGAGTGCTAATGGAATTAGTGGTTTGCCTGTTGTTGAGCATGGCTCCCAGCGGCTCATAGGGATTCTGACCAACAGAGATGTCCGTTTTGCAACCGATCCCAAACAGCGTGTTTCTGAGCTGATGACAAGGGATAATCTTATAACCATCCGCAAAGACGGCAAACTCGATAGGGCATATGCTGAGCATTTGCTCCATAAACACCGGATTGAAAAATTATTGGTGGTTGATGAGGAAGGCCGGTGCGTAGGGATTATTACTGTAAAGGATATAGAGAAATCTGTCACTTTTCCCCTTGCCAATAAAGATGAAATGGGTAGGCTGCGCTGTGCGGCGGCAACGGGTGTTGGAGATGATGGGTTTAAAAGGGCCCGAGCATTGGTTAATGCCGGGGTGGATATTTTAGTGGTCGATACTGCGCATGGCCATTCTTCTGGTGTTTTGGCAGCAGTAGAGCGTATTAAATCCCTACGAAACGATATTCAGATTATTGCAGGGAATGTGGCTACTCCAGAAGGGGCCATGGCTTTAATTAATGCGGGAGCTGACTCGGTAAAAATTGGTATTGGGCCAGGGTCTATTTGCACAACACGGGTTGTAGCAGGTGTTGGTGTTCCGCAGTTTAGTGCTGTTCTGGAAACAGCTGCTGCATGCCATGAACAAGATGTGCCTGCAATTGCTGATGGTGGTATTCGTACTTCGGGAGATATCGTCAAAGCCATTGCTGCAGGCGCTGATGTTGTTATGGTTGGCTCCTTGCTGGCTGGTACAGAAGAATCCCCCGGTGAAGTGTTTCTTTATCAGGGGAGAACTTATAAATCCTATCGTGGTATGGGGAGTTTAGGGGCTATGGCCCGCGGTTCTGCTGATCGCTACTTCCAACAAGAGGTTAAGGATACTCAGAAGATGGTACCTGAGGGTATTGAAGGCCGGGTGCCTTACAAAGGGGCAATGGGGGCTGTGGTGCATCAGCTGGTGGGTGGTTTACGTTCGGGTATGGGCTATACAGGTTGTGGCAATATTGCAGAGTTGCAGAGTAAGCCTCAATTTAGGCGCATTACAGGGGCTGGCTTACGTGAAAGCCATGTTCATGATGTTTCTATTACCCGTGAGGCCCCTAATTACCGCCAGGAATAAGGTTGGTAAGTTTGTATAAAGGGTGAATGTCTGCCTTGCAGGTGTTTAAACGGTTTTTTATTTGAGGAACATCCATGACGCCTGCGGCTAGGCTTGCTGCCAGTATTGAGCTTTTGTCGGAAGTTATGTCTTTTCAGCGCCCGGCAGATGCTGTAGCCAATAATTTTTTCCGTGATCGGCGTTATATCGGCGGTGGAGATAGAAGAGCTATTTCTGCCCGTATCTGGGATATTCTTCGGCATTGGAAAAAATTGGAATGGTGGCTTGCGCAAATGAATGTGCAAGTGCCCTCATCACGGTTGATGTGCGCTGGGTGGGCAGTATTGTCTGGTCAGCCTTTTGAGCATGTTCAGGCCTTATTTTCAGGCGGTCGTTATGCTCCAGACGCCTTAACCAATAAGGAGAAGATGATTCTTGCTGGCCTTGTTGGCCGTACGCTAGAGGTTGCTTCTATGCCTAGGGCTGTCCGCTTGGAAATGCCAGAGTGGCTCATGCCTCTCTTGGAGGAGCGTTTCGGAAAAGAGCTGGAAAAAGAGGCAAAAGCCCTCCTCCAGCCCGCCTCTCTTGATATACGGGTTAATCTGTTGAAAACCAGTTGCGAGAAGGCTTTGGCTGCCTTGGCAGAAGAAAAAATTATGGCAGAGAAAAGTCCTCTCTCTCCTTGGGGGATTCGAATTGATGGCCGTATTTCTATTACCTCGTCTGCTCTATTTCGTTCTGGAGACATTGAAATACAGGACGAGGGAAGCCAGTTAATCGCCTTGCTGGCTGAAGCTCAACCGGGCCAGCGTGTGATGGATTATTGTGCAGGTGCTGGTGGGAAAACCCTTGGTATGGCTATGGCTATGCAAAATCAGGGGCATATTGTTGCCTGTGATGTTTCATCACACAGGTTAGAAGCTGCCGTAAAGCGATTGCGCCGTGCTGGGGTTCATAATGTTGAGCGTCATCTTTTGGTAGAAGGTGATAAATGGCTGAAGAGGCAAAAAGCTCGCTTTGATAGGGTGTTGGTAGATGCTCCATGCACGGGAACGGGTACATGGCGGCGAAATCCAGATGGTCGGTTACGTCTAACACAAACAGATCTTGACGAGCTTAAAGTTAAACAAAGAAACATTTTGCAAACAGCATCACGCCTTGTTAAACCCGGAGGAAGGCTCATTTATGCGACATGTTCGCTCCTTTCACAGGAAAACCAGGCACAGGTTGAAGCCTTTTTGCAAGCGAACCCAGACTTCCAACAACTCTGGTTAAAGGAGATTGATTCTGCTCAAATCTTGCCAGAGGCCATGAGGCAAAAGCCTTTTTTAGAGCTTACGCCGGCAAGCTATGGTACGGATGGTTTTTTCTGTTCTGTTTTGCAACGACAAACAATGGAACAAAAAGACTCCCAGCAGACAGAATAAATCATAAAAGGGAATAAACAGGAGAGCCACGGTTTCCTGCCCATACTGGCTTTATTATAACCGAAATTATTCTGTTATATTGAACAAAAGCAGATATCCCTATTGAAAGGCACTCAGGTGTAGTTCCGGCCTGTTAACAGGAACAATATCCAAGCTTATCTCTTCTGAATGAGGGCTACTCGTGAAAAGCCACCCTCTGGCCTAATCAGAACCTGCTTATCCCTTCCGAACGAGGGCCACTTTCTGCAAAAACCTTATTAATTTTAAACGCTTTATCAGTGTATGGCCTTTGGTTGCTGCATGAATTCCTTTTGGTGTCATTTACCGCTTTTTTTATTTCTTGTTCCTATCAATTGTGATCCTCTTAACCCTCATGTGGACTCAATTGATCATCATATGATTTTTGACCTTATAATCTTAGCGAGTATAGATCTGGTGTAGATGATGGTCAGGTCGGTAGTCCCAAGTGATAAGGTGTCATGCTTTTTCGAGGGGGTTCATCGCTATTCAGGTGATTGTGAATCCGTATAACCCTTTTGGGCCTTCAGGGGTAAAATTTGCAATGCAACCAGCAGGGATGATAGCCTAGTACAAAATTAACCGTAGTAGATAATAGACCTTAACCCCTCACTGGAATGCCTAAAAAGATAAAATACACATCGTATGGCTATGACCTTCTAGGTCATGAGGTTTATTTAATAAAATAAGGCAATGAAGAGTGTCTCTTCTTTCTGCTGACCGCATCTCTTTCTGCTTTTTTGGAACAGTTTTATTGTGTCAATATAGCTGCCTACGAGTTTTTAAGCTTGACGGAAAGATTCTAGAAGGTCATCTGCAAATAATTGCCCACCCACGGGTTTTGCTTATCCTGAAGTTACACGAGCAATTTGCCTCGTTCCTTCAGTATCGTTCTCTCAAGCCTCTTAATATGCTCTACCAGTCCAGCAAGGAATAAGAAAATCACTGTGGGTTAAGCAAGGAAATCTTGCATCTTAGTGGGCGTTTTCTTTCTTCATAAGGTAGTCTTTATAAAAGTAACGAGAGACCTTTTCCATCGTTAAACCTTGTACAAGAATGGTAAAAATAACAATGGTATAGGTGATGCCCAAAAAGGGCTCACGTGGGCCGGTGGTGGGAAGGGTAAAAGAAAGGGCAAGGGATATTCCTCCACGGAGCCCACCCCATGTGAGAATAGAAAACATGGAGAGGGGTTTGGGATCTGCCTTAATAAGGACCCATCCACTTAAAATAACGCTTAATGCTCTGCTGGCCAACACAATAAGAATACCAAGCAAGGAGATAAAAAACACCGTGCTGTTAAAAGGAATGGCCAGAACTTCTATCCCAATAAGCATAAACAGCATGCAGTTAATAACTTCGTCCAGAATTTCCCAGAATGTCAGCATAAAGTTATGGGAGCGGTCATTGTGCTTTTTATGGTGGGCAGAGTTGTGCCCAAGCATAAGGCCTGCGGTGACCACGGCTATAGGGCCAGAGCATTCGAGATATTCGGCAAGGCTGAAAACACCGGTGGCCAAGGTAAGGGAAAGAAGGATTTCCATATCTTTGTCAGCGGCTTTTCTAATGACATGGGTTGTTATTAAACCGCTTATAAATCCTAGAAAAATACTCCCTGGAATATCCTTTAAAAGCAGGAGTCCGATGGATTCTATCGAAGGGGTGAAATGGGAAGCCTCGGTAGCGATGAGGTAGGTCACCGTAAAAAAAACAATGGCTACCCCATCGTTAAAAAGGCTTTCTCCTGCAAAAATAGCCTGAAGTTTTTCTGGCAGGCCAATCCGTTTAAGCATGCCAATAACCGAAACGGGATCAGTAGGGGCCAGAATGCTCCCCAGCACGAGGCACCATATGTAAGGAATATTGAGCTGGAAGAGGGGAAAAATAAGCCAAAAACAGCTTCCGATTAGAGCCACGGCAATGCAGGTTCCTACAAGGGCCAGCATTCCGATGCTTAAACGGTTTTTCCATAATTCTTCTACATTCACATGCAAGCTCCCTGCAAAAAGCAGGATGGCCAAAACGCCTTTGAGGAGGGTGGTTGAGAAGTCAACTTCTTGAAGCAAGAATAGGGCTGCAGACTGAAAGGGGTTATTGAAAAAAAAGTTAATAATTGCTCCTAATAAGGATCCCATTAAGGCAATCGCTAGAATCCCCATATGGGTGGGCATTTTTAGGGTATATTTATTAATCAGCCCACAAATGACACTTAAGAGAAGAGTGAACGTCGTTAAGATAAGAAGGTGGGGCAAAGTGGGCCTCTTTGGGCGGTTTAATAAGGGAAAAGTAAGGGAAAACTAATAGTTTCTATCCTAATGGTCAGCCTTACCGGGGAGAAAGGTTTTTTCAAGAGTGAACGTATTTCTACCTTATTGGTTATGAAAATTTCTAAAAAAACCCTTCTTATGGTAATGTTGTAACACAACTTGGTCATATGGTTTTATAAAGGTGGAAAGGAAGCGTGAAGATTAGGTTAGAAATACTCGATGAATAAGGTGGCTAAAGTGAAAAAGCCTGTTCTTTGTATAGCAAAATGGGAAAAAGATATAGCCTATGCATGAAAGCTTTGTTTGGGGTTTGGTGTGTGTGCTTGCTGGTGGCATTGGCGCGCAATGGCTGGCATGGCGTTTTCGGTTACCGGCCATTGTATTGCTCTTTACCTGGGGGCTTATTCTTGGGCCGGGGTTTGGGATTATTCATCCTTCTGAGAATATTGGCCCATTTTTTCGTCAGCTGGTTTCGCTTGCTGTGGCCATCATTGTGTTTGAAGGCGGCCTTGCTCTTGATTTTAGGGAGTGGCACGCAGCAAGCTCTGGCGTGTTGCGCCTAACAATTGTAGCCCTTCCCCTTAACTGGGTGTTGGGAACGCTTGCTGCTCATTATGTGGGTAATTTTTCTTGGGGTGTAGCCTTTCTGTTTGGAGCCATTACGGTTGTAACCGGGCCTACGGTTGTTTTGCCCTTGTTAAGGCATTTTAAGCTGGAAAACCGCGTTGCAGCCTTTTTGCGTTGGGAAGCGATTTTAAACGATCCAGTGGGGTCTATTTTGGCTTCGTTGGTAATGCAGGTTTTGCTTATTCATGGGGGACGGAGCGCCTCTTTTATGCTGACCACTCACATCTTGCCCTATCTGTTATTAGGGGGGTGTGTTTCCATTGTGCTGGGCATTCTGCCTGCTTTCCTTATTAGATTTTTATTTACTCGCGACCTTATGCCGGAAGTTTTAAAAATTCCTCTGCTTTTAGGTTTAGCCCTTTGTGTATATGCTATTTGTAGCTTGTTCATGGAAGGAACGGGGTTGGTTGCAGTTACTGTTTTTGGCATGACATTGGCAAATTTGCACGTGCGTGGACTTGATGATTTAAAACGGGTTAAAGAATCGCTTGTGGTTTTAATTGTTTCTGTTCTCTTTATTGTTTTAACAGCAGATTTGAACAGAACAGTCTTATATAGTCTGTCTTTGCCTATCTTACTGCTCACCATTGCTGTTATGTTTGGGGTCAGGCCGGTGGCAATCTTTTTTTCTACAATGCGCTCGGGGTTAAGCTGGCAGGAGCGTACCCTTCTGGGGTGGATTGCCCCACGCGGTATAGTGGCAGCTGCTGTAGCAGGTGTGGCAGGGATTAAGCTTCGAGAAGTAGGCTACCCTAATGCAGAGCTCATTACCCCAGCTGTCTTTGCTTTGATTGCCGCGACAATGGTTTTACACGGGTTTTCCTTACAGCCCCTGGCAAAATTGTTGGGGTTAGCCAAACCTGATCAGCCTGCCTTGGCAATAGTGGGTGCTAGTGAATGGTCGTCTAACCTGGCCTTAACATTACATAAGATAGGGGTGCCCGTTCTACTGTGCGATAGTTATTCAATCGCCCTGGCCTGCGCTGAAGAAGAAGGTGTGCCAGTGCTTCGAGCGGAGATCCTTTCAGTCTATGGTACTGAACAGCTTGAGGAAACGCCGGTAGACTATCTGATTTCAGTAACACCGGATTCTATTTATAACGGGCTGGTCTGTGCTCATTTTGCACCTCATTTAGGGCGGGAAAGGGTGTTTCAGGTCAGCCCAGGCACTTCGAGGTTGGATCTATATCGGGGGTTAAGCCGTGATGCACGGGGGAAATTGCTGGGAGAACCTTCCTGGAATTTTACTTCTATTGAAGCTCTATATGGGCAAGGATGGCGGTTTGAAGCCTTAGAGGCAACAGAGGAGGCCCTTGCCTCTATAAAGCAGCAAACATCCGAGCAAATGCTGTTTTTGGTTATTCGCCAAAAAACGGATTTATGGATAAATTCTGTAGAAAGTCTTTCTCCTCCCGATCCGATGATTGGTGATTTATTGATTGTTTTCAGTGATCCGGCTTTTGTACCAACCCCTCCAATGCCAGAGTTAGAAGAAAAAGAAGAAACAGAAATATGAAAAATGTGAACAGGGGGCGTTTATGGTATAAAGATGCTTGACCTACGCTTTGTGAAGGTTAGACTACAAGTAAGAAGTATAGATAGTGAATAGAGGATTTTATGGTTGGCTCAAGACCGGTTCTGGTTGTAGATGATGATCAGGCTCTGCGCGATATGTTAAAGGAGCAACTTCAGCATGGTGGAGAGTTTTCAGTTCATGATGCAGCAACATTAGCTGAAGCACGTGCTCTTTTAGGTACCAGCAGCAACCGTTATGATTCCATTATTTTGGATGTAAGCCTGCCCGATGGTGATGGCCGTGACTTTTGTAAAACCCTTCGTAAAGAAGGCAAGCGTATTCCCATTATTATGCTCACGGGCTCTGACGATGAAGTGGATGTTGTAAAGGGGCTTGATGCGGGTGCCAATGACTATATCGCTAAGCCCTTTAGAATAGCCGAGCTTTTGGCGCGTTTGCGTGCTCAGATGCGTATTTTTGAAAATAGTGAGGATGCTGTTTTTAACATTGGACCCTATGTTTTTCGGCCGTCTGCAAAAACCCTTCAGGATGCCAAGCAGAATAAACGGATCAGGCTTACCGAGAAAGAGGCCTCTATCTTAAAATTCCTCTACCGCGCTGACACCAGAGCAGTACCACGGCAAGTTTTACTCAATGAAATATGGGGCTATAACTCTGCTGTTACTACCCATACGTTAGAAACCCATATATACCGCCTACGCCAGAAGATCGAGCCAGATCCTGCCAGTGCTACTCTTTTAATTACCGAGGGGGGTGGTTACCGGCTTAACCTACAACACACGCTATAGAGAAGACTATCTTTCCGTATGCCTGTTTGGATAGCGGATGCTTCCTTGATTGGCTGTTTGCTTAAACTTAGAAGTGGATGTTGTTAAGGGACTTGATGCGGGTGCCATGACTATATCGTTAAGCCCTTTAGAATAACCGAGCTTTTGGCGCGTTAAATGTATGACGGCATTGGTGAGATCAATATTCTCTCTTTCAAATCCAGCGTGTTTAATCGCTTGTGTAAGCCCTATTCCTGCCGTCTAATAAAGGGGCAGTCTCTCTATTATGGGTGCTGTGCAGATGGACGGTACTATTCTGGTGGTTTTTTCTGCGGATGGTCCAAAGCCTCAAACGCGTGAGCACATTATCCTCCTGATCACCAGACTTGTTCACCGACGAGCATTAATGAAGCTTGGATGTTGCCTTCCCCAAATATTGTTTTCTAGACATTATAATATATTTCTGGGCGTTATACCATAACTGGTACGGTAGGGTGTTAGCCTGTATAATGGCGCAATGATCTTGCCATAGGGGCGGGATTCTGCGGGCTGCTCCAAAATCCTTCTTTCCAGATGACCGGGCTGAATGATTGGAAATTTTATGAAGGGCGGCATTTTGCAACAGGGGTTGGTGTTAAAAAGGCCAGTGTTTGTCTCAACCATAAGAGGGGCTATTGGGATAGACCTTCTATTTTAGGTGGATCATGTGCCAGGTTTGGTTCTTGGTCTTGAGATGTGTGAAGATCTTTAAGTGTGCCACCTCACTAGGAATATTGAGACAAGGATATCTCTCACTTCTAGAGAAAAGATTTGTACAACCAGGTTCGTTATTGCTAAATCCTTCAATAATCAATAATCAATAATCAATAATCAATAATCAATAATCAATAATCAATAATCAATAATCAATAATCAATAATCAATAATCAATAATCAATAGTAGGTTGGTTGTGTATTCTCTCAATAGCATAGCTCTTTATAGAATAACATCAATGGCATAGCATTTTTTTTGTTCGTTCTATAGTTTGAGGTTTTAGTTATGTTATTGGCAGAAAGTCCTCCAATCATGATGTGGAAATTCTGGACGGTTGCTGTTTGAAGGAGATGCTGGAGGAGGGCTTTGCCGTATCCTTTTCCTTGCTGATCTGTAGCAATGTAGAGGGAATGCTCAATACTGAGGGCATAGCCAGCATGGGGTCTGAAAGGTCCGTAGGTTCCAAAACCTGCAACAGGATCATGAGGGGATTTCTGAACTTACCGTAGCTTAACCGTGGCTTAGAGTGTTATATCCATAAACAGGGGGACATGATCCGAGGTTTTTTCCCAATCCCTCACATCTTTAAGGACCTCAATGGTTTTAAGTTTGGTGGTTAGGTCAGGTGTTATCCAGATATGGTCAAGCCTACGACCACGGTTGGATTTTCTCCAGTCTCGGTTGCGGTAAGACCACCATGTGAAGAGTTTTTCTGGGGGAGGAGTAATTAAGCGCATGGCGTCGACAAAAATGGTTTTCTGCCATTGGGTCAGCAACTCTGTTTCTACCGGAGTATGGCTCACAATGGGAAGAAGCTGTTTATGGCTCCAGACATCCTCGGGCAAGGGGGCAATGTTCAGGTCTCCAACCAGAATGGTCGCTTTTGAGGGTGTTTGAGTAAACCACTCTGTTGTTTCTTTGACAAAAGCCAGTTTATGGGCAAATTTGGGATTACTCTCCGGGTCGGGAATATCTCCTCCAGCGGGAACATAAAAATTATGCAGACGGAATGAGGTCGTAGGGTGAAGAATTTCAACATCAAGATGCCGACTATCGGTTTTCATACACCAATCGGGTGGAGAATCATTGGGTTGAAGAGGGAATCGTGAAGCAATGGCAACCCCATTGTAACTTTTCATCCCTTTGAAAGCGATAAAAGGGTATCCCATATCTTGTAGGGCTTGATGAGGGAAGAGTGGGTCGGGTACTTTTGTTTCTTGAAAACAGAGGATATCGGGCGAATAGTTGGTGACTAGCTTATGAACCAAAGGTAGCCGCAACCGGAGAGAATTAATATTCCATGTCATAATGCGCATGGAAGTAAATTGCGTGAATTTAGGATGAAATCAAGAAAAATTTTCTTGTAAACTTGAAGAAGACCAGTCGAAGAAGCTCAATCGAAAAAGCCCAGCCGATGAGGGATGTTTAAAGGGGGAGGATTTTTTATGTCAAATTCTGTATCAACAAAGAGAGGGGATAGTCTGACCCTTGATAGCCATATTGATATTCCATGGCCTGACCAGCCCGGCAGTTTTACAGGGGAAGGTGAGGGAAAGCGCCAAGCAACCCTTTTAGGGATGCAGAAAGGCCAATTGAATGCAGGCTGCTTTGTAGCTTTTACCCCTCAGGGCCGGCTCGATAGTCAGGCCTTTGAGGCTGCCTGGCAGAGATGCTGTAAAATGCTCTCTGTTATTATTGATATGGCTTCTCCAGCGCATAAAGCAGTCTTATGCGTCACGCCAGAAGGGGTGAATATGGCCTATAATAACAGCCAGGTTGCGCTCATTCCGGTTGTTGAAAATGCTTACCCTATTGGCGAGGATATAAAGCGATTAGAGCTGTTAGCCCAAAAGGGGATAGGCTATATCACCTTAACCCATAATGGGCATAATCAAATCGCTGATAGTGCGGTTTTCCGCCCTGCTTTGGGTGAGAAGGCCTATTTGCATCATGGCCTGTCTGATTTTGGACGAGAAGTGATTCAGCACATGAATAATCTGGGCATTATGGTGGATGTTTCGCATGGCTCAAAACACTCTATGGAGCAGGCCGTTCAGTGTTCAGAAGTGCCCGTGGTGGCAAGCCATTCCTGTATAAGGGCCTTGAGTGATCATCCCCGTAATATGGATGATTCTCAATTGGATCTATTGCGGGAAACAGGGGGGGTTATTCAGATTACGGCTCTGGATGTTTTTTTAAGAAGAACAGCTTCCTCCCATAATCCCGTGAATCTTTCAGATCTGGTTGCCCATATTGCCTATGCTGTGAACCGTGTGGGGATAGAACATGTGGGGATTTCATCTGATTTTGAAGGGGGAGGGGGCATACAGGGTTGGCAGAATACCGCTGAAACCCAAAATGTTACCGCAGCTCTTGAAAATTATGGGTTTGATCCTTCTGAGATTCGGGCACTATGGGGAGAAAATTTTTTGCGTGTGTGGAGGCAGGCACAATTTTATAGCCAGGAGAAAAAAGCAAAAAACCATTTCTAAGCTTGGCAGAACATGGAAATTTCCAACATAAGAGCTGGATGGGGAGGAAGGTTGACGATAAAAATTGTAGTCAAGACCAAAAATTATCCACCCATGGGATTGACATTGAAAAACCAAAGAAAACCGGAACTGTTTCTTCAAAAAAAAATCGCTTTTTCTAACAAATCTATATAAAACAATGGGTTACGTGAGTGATGTTTTTTTAGGCAATCCCTATATACCCTAGGATTGTTGCGGCTTTAGGGTTGATGTTAACTTCTGATCCACAAACTTATCCACAGAAATGGTAGATTGTTTTCTACAGCAGTGGGTGAGGAGAAGCCGTGGGCAAATAGACGAATAAACTAATAAACAGTTACCTTCTCTCTTTTTGTTATGATATAAGAATAAATCTAACGGGCATGATGACGGACGAAACAAGAAAAACGGGTGCAGCTGCTATTTTAGAGGCATTAAAAACTATGCCCTTGCAGCCAGGGGTTTACCGTATGCTCGATGAGCACGGGAATGTTTTGTATGTGGGGAAAGCAAACCAACTTAAAAAGCGTGTGACATCTTACACGCAGCCCAATCGTCTCTCAGAGCGTATACAGCGCATGGTGGCGTTGACCTGCAGTGTGGAGATTGTAACCACCCATACTGAAGCCGAGGCCTTACTGCTGGAAGCGAATTTAATTAAAAATTATGCGCCACGGTTTAATATTCTTTTAAGGGACGATAAAACCTACCCTTGGCTTATAATCGGCAACGAAAATTATCCTCGCATTGCTAAATATCGAGGGAAAATTCAAAAAGGCACTTTTTATTGGGGGCCTTTTGCCAGTGCTCGTGCCGTAGACCAAACTTTGAATATTCTCCAGCGTGTATTTGGTTTGCGCACCTGTGAGGATTCAGTATTTTTAACCCGAAAAAGGCCCTGCTTGCTTTATCAAATCAAGCGCTGTTCGGGGCCGTGTGTAGAGCGTATTTCTTACGAGGACTATCAGCTTTCTGTTAAACAGGCCAAAGCTTTTCTGATGGGGAAAGCGCCGGAAGTCCAACGTTTTCTTGTAGAGAAAATGCAGCAGGCGTCTGACAATCTGGACTTTGAAAAAGCAGCAGCCCTTCGTGATCAGATTCAAGCGCTAGCCTATGTGCAAAGCAATGGGGTGGTGAACATGGTCGCTCTTCAGGATGCCGATGTCATTGCCCTTTACTCGGCTGGAGGGCAAAGCTGTGTGCAGGTATTTTTTTTTAGAGGGGGAAGAAATAATGGGAATCGTGCTTTTTTCCCCTCTTACTCTTTTCATGATACGCCAACCGATATTGAGGTTTTAGAGTTTTTTCTTGCCCAGTTTTATGAAGATAAAATACCCCCAGCCCAAATCTTGTTAAGTCATGATCTGTCCCAACACACTGTGCTGGCCGATGCGTTGAAATTAAAGGCTGGAAGCAAGGTCGATCTACTTTTTCCTCAAAGGGGAGAAAAGCGTGCGGTGGTAGAACATGCCCTTACCAATGCCCGTGAGGCGTTAGAGCGTAAAATGGCTGAGCAAGCTTCCCAAAAACAGAATTTGTTGCGGATGAAAGAGGTGTTCCATCTGCCCGCTCTTCCTAAACGTATTGAGGTTTATGATAACAGCCATATAATGGGTACGAATCCTTATGGTGTTATGGTTGTGGCGGGTCCAGAAGGGTTTGAACGCTCAGAGTATCGTAAATTTTCCATCAAAGGGGCTATTGCGCCTGGTGATGATTTTGCAATGATGAGAGAAGTTCTTCATCGTCGTTTTGGCCGAATGAGAAAGGAAAAAAAGGAAAGTTCTGCCTCTGAAAGACCAGTAGGCTTTTCAGCTCATCAAGAGAGAGACGAGGTGGAGGGAAAAGCGACCACGCAGGGAACGGCAGGTCAGGAAGAGACAGGCCAGGAAGAGTCTGAAAAAGAGAGGACGGGGATGGCCGTTCTCCCCGATATATTGTTAATTGATGGGGGAGTAGGGCAGTATTCTGCTGTAAAGACTATATTGGAAGAGCTGGCTATAGAGGGCGTTAGCCTTATAGCGATTGCCAAAGGGGTAGATAGAAATGCAGGGCGTGAATGGTTTCATAGCGAAGGCCAGCCACCCTTTCAGCTTCCTGAGCGCGATAATTTACTCTATTACCTGCAACGATTACGTGATGAGGCTCATCGTTTTGCCATAACCACCCATCGGAGTGGGCGCTCTAAAGCCCTTATTCGCTCGGAGCTGGATGTCATTCCCGGCATTGGCTCTTCTCGTAAGAAGGCGTTGCTTAACCATTTTGGGTCTGTTCGTGCCATTAAACAAGCAGGCCTACAGGATCTGGAGTCTGTGGTGGGAATAAGCCATAACATGGCTCATTCTATTTACGGATATTTTCATCCAGATTGGCAAGAGAACACCAGAAAAAAATAGTTTTGCAATCGGGGTGGAATAATATAGATTTTAGGTATTCCCTGTTATAATAACCCAAAGAAATATTTGTACTGGCGAACATTCATAATATTTACTGTTTTTTACTCATTATGTCAGAAATATAACGCACGATGATAGATCTCCCCAACATTTTGACATTGTCTCGGATCATTGTTATTCCCATGCTGGTTCTCTTGGTGGTATTACGAACCCCAGTGACTGATCTCCTCTCGTGTTTGTTGTTTATTGCCGCTGGTATAACGGATTATCTGGATGGCAAACTGGCGCGGGCTTGGCAGCAACTTTCAGATTTGGGACGTATGCTTGATCCCATTGCCGATAAGTTATTGGTTGGGGTTTGTCTTATGGTTATGGCAGGGTTAGACAGGCTGCCTTATGGCTCGCTCTATCCCGCTATTGTCATACTCTCTCGTGAGATATTGGTAAGTGGATTAAGGGAGTTTTTGGCAGCAACGCGGGTAAGTTTGCCTGTAACAAAATTAGCGAAATGGAAAACTGGTGTGCAAATGACCGCCATAGGCTTTCTGCTAGCAGGAGATGATTCCGCTCAGATGCTCAGCATTGGGTGGCTCCCTGTGAGCATTATCGGAGCACTCTTATTGTGGCTTGCCGCTTTTTTAACGATTATAACAGGATGGGATTATGTCAATACCAGCATCAGGCATGTAAATAAATCACAGCCAGATATTAAAAAAGATGTTTCAAAAGCTATTTTTTAGTTGGCATCTTGTGTTATGTGGCCTTTCTAGGCAGTGTTGCAGTTAAGTTTGAATTTTTAAAGATTAAGCCTCGGGGGGCTCAGTATGCGGAGCTTAGCTCTGTTAGGAGTATGCGTAATTCTCTCTGGATGTTCAGGATTTGGGAAGTTTGTTGGCGATACCGCAACACTTCCTGGCGATAATCCTAACATGCCATCTGGTAACTCAGAAAATCTCTTGAGGGCTCAGGGTGGGGCACCAACAATCATTCCGATTTTGCCACAAGCTGGAGATGTCTGGCCTGGAGAGCCAAAGCCATTGCCAACCTTAAGTGACGTTGCACGCAGTCATGATTCTGGCGGGGCTCTGAGCTTTGAGGAATATTTGCCAAAGGGCACGGTTATCGGTGGGCAGACCGGTAAGCTGCTTCAGGAGGGGGGCAGCCTGCATATCGGCGAAAGTGAAGCCATTAAAAAAGGGGTTATAAAGGATTTCTCAGGGCAGGGACTCCCTCAAACCTTGCCTTCTATGCCGGATAAATTCAAGCCGCAGCAACTGAATGCCCCTATTATTGTTCCTAATGGAGATGGAACGAGTACAGTGATTACCCCTGGAGGCGAAGTCAAAATTATTAAAGATTCTGCTTTACATTCTGAGGAAAATTCGTACAACAAACCCAGTTCTTCTGCATCTGAGGCATCTCCCAAGGCTGCTAGTAGCCAGCCCTCTGATAAAAATGGAAAAGAGATCCCTCATACACCATAAACTGAAAGTAAAATGAGCAACAGTTTACATATTTTGTACTTCGCTTGGTTAAGGGATAAAATTGGGTTGGAGTCAGAATACCTTACTCTTCCTGCTGATATTGAAAATGTTGGGGACTTAATTGGCTGGATGCAAAAACGCGAGCCACCTTTTAGTGAGCTTTTTGATGATGTTTCAACCATCCGTGTTGCCGTGAACCAGACTTTTGCAAAATTGGAAGATGTGGTGAGAGCCGGTGATGAAATTGCGTTTTTCCCACCTGTTACAGGTGGTTAATGCTTAAAATTACCGTTCAGTATGAAGATTTTGATCTCAACCATGAGCAGGCAGAGCTTTTAGAGCGCTGTCAGCATGTCGGTGCCGTTACGGCTTTTACCGGGTTGGTCCGCCAGGATAGGGATGATCGACGAACTGTAAAATCGCTTATTTTACAACATTATCCCGGGATGACAGAAAACCATATGCGAATGGCAGCAGAACAGGCTGTAAAACAGTTTTCCCTTTTAGGATGCACGCTTATTCACAGAGTAGGAGAACTGGGAAGCGGAGATCAGATCGTTCTCGTCCTTACAGTTTCTTCTCACAGAAAGGCCTCACTTTCAGCAACAGAGTTTTTAATAGACTGGCTTAAGACCGAAGTTCCTATCTGGAAAAAACAGGTTTTTACTGATGGGAGTGAACAGTGGGTTGAAGCTCGAAAGAGCGATCACGCTATTACACAAAACTGGAAAGACTCTTTATTTTAATCATAAGATTTTCATAATATGTTTTCTACGCGCATGCTGTCCTAATCTTGGTATGGTTTAATAGAGTGTATAATTTTCTCGCGCTGGGATTTTATTGTAGGCCTATGAATAAAGTTTTTGAAGGGTCTGATAAATACTGCTGCATAAAATAGCCACGTCCTCAGATGAAATGGTAAAAGCTGGGGTAATATACACAATATTCCGAAAGGGCCTAATCCAGACAAAATGGCTGAGGAGCTCTTTTTTTAAGGCAGCCATGTCGGGGATTGTATAGAGCTCTACAACGCCAATGGCGCCCATAACTCTTACATTTTTTACACAGGCTAATTTGGTACAGGCAGAGAGATGTTCTTGCATTTGTTGGCCAATATTACGGACTTCTTCTAGCCTCGGTTGTGTGGCAAATAATGAGAGGGAGGCCAGGGCACAAGCACAGGCCAGAGGATTGCCCATAAAAGTGGGCCCGTGCATGAGGGCATGCTCTGGCTGATCTGACAAGAAGGCCTCATATATTGGTGTGCGGGCAATGGTTGCTGCAAGCCCCATTGTTCCTCCTGTTAGAGCTTTCGAGAGGGTAATGATATCGGGAATAATCTCAGCTTGTTGAAAAGCAAACATGCTTCCCGTGCGACCAAAGCCTGTAAAAACCTCATCACAAATAAGAAGAAGGGCGTATTTTTGGGCGGTTTTGTAAAGGTAGTGAAGTGTTTCGGCCGAATAGAAGATCATGCCACCAGCCCCTTGTACTAAAGGTTCCACAACAATGGCAGCAATAGAGGTATGATTCTGCTCTAAAAAAACGTCAAAATTTTTGCGCTGTTCGGCAGTAACTGGTAGGTCAAGAATGGGTTGTTGAGGGACGATGCCTTTAAATAGTGTGTGCATGCCCTCTTCTGGATCACAGATTGACATGGTATACAGGGTATCGCCATGGTAGCCTCCTTTAAAGCTGAGAATGTGATGGCGACTCTGTTTTTTGTTGAGCCAATACTGAAAGGCCATTTTCATGGCAACCTCTACAGAAACAGACCCTGAATCAGAGAAAAAAACGTGATTGAGATCATGGCCCAATAGGGCAGAAAGCTCGGTAGAAAGTTGAAGGGCTGGTTGATGGACAATACCCCCTAACATAATATGGGGCATGGCGGTGAGCTGGTGCTGGGCAGCTTCCAAAATAACGGGGTGATTGTAGCCGTGGCATGCTGTCCACCATGAGGCAATGCCATCAATAAGGCGTGTCCCATCTTCGAGATAAATATGGCTTCCCTGAGTTTTTTTAGCCATAATAGGCGAAGGAGATGTTTTCATCTGAGTGTAAGGCAGCCATAGATGGTCGGTAAGGGTAGAGATTGAAGGAATTTTGCTTTGCTTTGGGACATGCGTCATTATGACTGGCCTTGAAATTAAACTACGGGAAGCGCTGGAATTATTAGAGAAAAAACATTTAAAGCGTACAGTATATGCCCCCTTTTCCGGTCAAGAAAAGCCGAAAAACTGGATTGATTTTTCTTCAAATGATTATTTAGGTCTCGCTCAGGATGCGTTTTTAAAAGATCGTTCAAAAGAGTGGTTATCACTTTACGGAAGCGGGGTGGGCTCATCGCGCTTGGTGAGTGGTAGTTTAAGTCCATTTTTAGAGGTTGAGCGTGTTTTGGCGCATTTCCACGGGAAAGAACGGGCCTTGGTGTTTGCCTCTGGTTGGCAGTGTAACGTGGCAGCTCTTTCTTGTATAATAAATTTTGCCCGTGAGACTTACTTGGAAGAACCCCTTGTTTTTACCGATCGGCTTAACCATGCTAGCTTACATTATGGATGTGCTCTTGGCGGAGCGAGACAGATTCGTTTTCGGCACAATGACTTGAATCATCTTAAGGAGCGTTTGCAGTCCTGCCAGCATAAAAAAGGTCAGCGCTTTATTGTTACTGAAAGTGTTTTTAGTATGGATGGCGATCAGGTGGATATTGATAGCCTCTTAGAGTTGGCTCAGCAATTTTCTGCCTTTGTCTATGTGGATGAGGCCCATGCCTGTGGCCTTTACGGGCCTGAAGGCAGGGGGTTTTCCTATGGCAAGCCTGGATGTGCAGTGGTTATGGGCACATTGAGCAAGGCTTTTGGAGGTTTTGGTGGTTATGTTGCAACCTCTGCAGCACTGTGTGAGTGGCTGGTTAATAAAAGTTCAGGCTTTATCCATACAACGGCATTACCGCCTGCTGTTTGGGGGGCTTTAAGTGCAGCCTTGGAAAAAATTCCTTCCATGCGGTATGAACGGCAGGAGCTTGTGGAAAAGGCCCAGTTTGTAAGGCAAAAATTTAGAGCTATGGGTTTGAATATCGCGCAGAGTACAACTCATATTATTCCGGTTATTTTTTCATCCAGTGCTCAGGCGCTTCGAGTGGCTGAATGTTTAAAAACCTATGGTATTTATACGGTAGCCATACGTCCACCGACTGTTCCTGTAGGGCAAAGCCGTATTCGTTTTACGCTTTGCGCCTTTCATCAATGGAAGGATATAGAAATATTGTGCCAAGCGATGGCAGAAATCATTTCTGAGCTCCAGATTGAAGAGGGCGCTGAAGAGAGAAGTAGCAGATGGAAACTGTAAAACCGGTTCTCGCCTTTGCTCCTGGGTGGAGCTATCAGTCTGATCTATGGTCAGCTACAAAAGCCCATCTTGATGGATATGAGAAGTATATGTTTGAGCTTTTCTCTGTAGAAGAGAAAACAGTCCCGGTTTTTGGATCAGCCGAAAAATTAATTTTTTCTCTTCTGAAAAGGACTGAACCGCTTATTCTGGTGGGGCATTCTTTTGGAAGCTTATGGTGTTTAAGGCAGTTTTTTCACTTTATAAAGAAAAATAATCAGGCGGAAGTAATGCAGCATGTCTCTTTTGCGCTGATTAATGGGTTTAGCTGTTTTAAGCGCCGGGAAGATTTTAAAGAAGGAATTGCTGGTGATCAAATTGAGCCAATGGTGAAGCAGATTTCTCAAAAACCATTAAGCGTTGTTAAGGCTTTTCGCCGAAAAATAGAAGATTATACGCCTCTACCGCAGCACTTTCATATTACAGCCCTTCAGCTGGGGCTCACCTACCTCCAGACAGAAGATTACCGTAAGAGCCTACCGATGATTTTGCCGCGTGTTTCTGTTCTAGCAGGAAGGCAAGATCGTCTGGTGAATGAAGAGATGACAAGTAAGCTTTTCCCAAAAGAGTGTATCCAATGGGTGTCGGAAGGGGGGCACATGCTCCCTATAACCCATCCCCAAATCTGTGCTGACTTTATTCGAAAGGGATTTAAGCAGGCACATTTAAGCAGGCAATAGATGGATAAGATTCTTAGAGCTTTTGTCTTCTTTAATATAGGGAATAGTGAAGGTTAGAGGCATGGTCTTTAATGAGCATAAACGAAAAATCCAGTCTCATTTTTCTCATGCGCATCATTATGAAAAATATGCCCTTGTGCAAAAAACCGTAGCCCAACGGCTGATGGGTCATATTCTCAATCGTTATACCATGTTGGGGTTACCTCCACCGAAACGGATTTTAGAAATTGGATGTGGGAGCGGTTTTTTAACACAGCTTTTAAAAATAAATTTTCCTGATTCCTTTTGTATTTCAGTTGATTTAAGTGAAGAAATGATTCTTCGTGCGAGGGAAAATCATAACGGTTCCCAGATTGCCTTTGCAGTTATGGATGGAGAAAATTTAGCCCTTTCCGGCTCATTTGATTTGGTGTGTAGCAGTTTGTGTATGCAATGGTTTGTGAGCCGGAAAGCTGCACTAGAAAGGCTGTATGAATATTTAGCTCCGGGAGGATTGTTCATGGCCAGTACTTTAGCTGCTGGAACCTTTGAGGAGTGGCGGGAAAGTTGTAACCAGATGGGTGTGGCCTGTGCGGTACCCTTCTATCCTTCTATAGATCAACTGAATGCAGAACGCCCCAGGAGCGGCCATGGCTTGTGGTCTAGTGAAACTCTTATTGAGCCCGTAGACAATGCATGGGCATTTTTACAAGCTTTAAAAGCGATTGGTGCACATACGGCCCCAGCGGGGTATAGGGCTGTATCTTCCTCTTCATTACGTCGTGTTATGTATTATTTCGATCAGCATTACTCTTATCTCTCTTATGCTGTTGCTTATGGTTGGTTTCGAAAAGCGCCCTGTCAGGGGGTTTTTGTAACAGGCACTGATACAGCGATAGGAAAAACGGTTGTTTCAGCAGCGTTGGTGCAGGCCTGGCAAGCTCTCTATTGGAAGCCCTTTCAAACAGGGGTTGCGGAAGAAAAGCCCGATCATGCAATCATAACCTCTCTGGTAAGACGAAAAGACGGGAAACTTCCCAAAATCTTACCAAGTTTGCTCGTTCTTTCGGCAGCACTTTCTCCTTTTGAGGCCATGTTACGTGAACAAAAAAGCTATAGTTTTGAAGATTTTCATTTAACGCCATCCTGTAAGGCAGATGATGTGCTTGTTATAGAAGGAGCTGGTGGTGTTATGGTACCTCTTACTGCTCATACCCTTCTCCGTGACGCCATTTTAAAAATAGGCTTGCCCGTTATTCTCGTTGTGCGAAGTGGCTTAGGAACCCTTAATCATACTCTTTTAAGTGTGGAAAGCTTAAAAAATGTTGGTATTGCCATTGCTGGTATTGTTATGAATGGGAAACCCCAGCCGCATAATCGTAAAGCCATAGAGGAAAGAACTGGGGTGCCGATTATTGCCGAACTAGACTGGTTAGAAGAAGGCATAACCCCACAGACTATTCTAGCCATGAGCCAGGCTTTACCTGCTTTTAACGTACTTGTTCAATAGGAATAGCGCGGTGGGTAATAAAGGTTGCTATGGAGGGAATATCATCAAGGTTAAGTGCAGTGATATGAGAGGGGAAGTTAAAACTCTCAAGAGTGGCAACCCCGCATATGGATGGAAGATTGGGGTAGAGAAAAGGCTTTTGAAGTGCTGCTCGGTGGATTTCAAGGGCAACAGGCAGCAGGGACTTAAACCCCTCAACGAGGATGAGATCAACGTTAGACATCTGCTTCAGCAGCTGTGAAAAGGAGGGTTTTTCTGATGGGTCGGAGGTGTTTTCATGCATCAAGGCCCAACGTTTATCTGAAGCAATCATCACTTCAGTAGCCCCCGCCTCCCGATGTAAGTAAGAATCCTTTCCTTTCTGGTCAATATCAAACCCATGGTGGGCATGTTTTAAAGTAGAAATGGAAAGGGACATATTGTGCTTGAGATAAGGGATCACTTTGGTTAATAGGGTTGTCTTTCCCGCTCCACTCCAGCCCGCAATGCCCATAATATGTGTTGTCATGTTTTTTGAGTTCAAAAATAGGAAAGTGCTTTTCTCAATAGACCCATAGAGGTTGGTAATAGAAAAAGAGTGGTCATGATAAGCAGTAAAAACGAAAAAGTTAACTCTTAAGTGATAACCAGTTCAGTAGTGGCGAATTAAACTGACGAGCACCCCTTGAACCTGAATTTTTTCTACAGGAAAGAGACGCGTTTCATAAGCCGGATTCGCAGGTTTTAGGGCAACAACATTTCCCCGTTGATACCATTCCTTTAAGGTTACTTCCTCACTTTCAATAAGGGCTACAACAATTTGCCCATTTTCTGCTTGCTCAGCTTTGCGAAGAATAATGGTATCTCCTTCTAAAATACCGGCCTCTTTCATAGAATCTCCTGTCACGGTTAAAGCGTAGTGCTCACCTTGAGTAATAAGGGAACTAGGAACTTCTATGGTGTTTTCTGGATCAGGCAGGCTTTCTATAGGTAGGCCTGCTGCAATATACCCATAGAGTGGGAGTAAAGTGGTATCAGAAGAGTGCTGTGTTACCCCGCGTGAGGAAGGGGAAGAGGGCATTCGTTGAGGTGTGCTATCATGTGTAGCAGTCCTGTTGGGATAAAAGGGGTTTTCGGTAGAGACATAGTTATCGGGCAGCTTGATCACTTCTAGAGCACGGGCTCGGTGATGCCGCCGTTTTAGGAAACCCCGCTCCTCCAAACCAGAGATAAGACGGTGGATTCCCGATTTGGAACGAAGAGCCAGGGCTTCTTTCATTTCATCAAAAGAAGGGGAGAACCCCGTTTTTTGTAAATAGGTATGGATGTACAATAAAAGCCTGTATTGCTGAGGAGTCAGCATGGTATGGCATCTTTCTTAAAAATAAGCCGTAAGAGGCATTCATTACAATAAATATTCTTTATATGTTCTTTATAAGTTCATACTATGTTTGTCAAGAATGGAAATATGCAACATAATGAATTTTAGTTTATAAATGAAGACGTGTCAGATCAATCAGTGAACATGCACTACCGGCTTTTATAGGGGCATGATGGGGATAATGTAAAAACAGAGCGTTACTTTTTTTTAAAACATTCATTAATGAAGAGTCTTGATTTTTAAAAGGGGTAAACAAGTGGCCATTCTGGGGGCTAATATCGAGCTGGGAGCGGATATGCAAAAGGAAAGAGGTATTATTTGCGGGCCAATCCACTGTTATTACACCCTGCTCAATAAGGGGTTCTAGCCCGCTTTTTTGCCCTGTGATGAAGGACAAGGCCGGTAAAACAAAAAGAACTGAGCATACAAAGGCAGAAACAGGGTTACCCGGCAAGCCAATAACGGGTACGCTGCCTATGTTTCCAGCGAAAAGGGGTTTTCCAGGGCGCATGGCAATTCTCCAGAATTCAATGTGCCCTCCTGCTTTTTCCAAGGCTGTTTTAACCAGATCATAAGTGCCCACACTGGCCCCTCCTAGGGTGAGGAGTAGATCAAGTCTGTTTTGTTGTTTCAGCAAAGCAATAAGGTCTTCTTCCTTATCCTGCAGGGGCGTTAGCATGACGGGCTCTCCTCCTGCTGCAGAGATAAGAGAGGCGATCATAGGAAGGTTGGAGTTTATGATATGCCCGGCTGAAAGGGGGGCTCCTGGCATGGCCAGCTCATTTCCTGAGGTAAGAATTCCCACTCGGGGTTTAACGGAAACTTCTATCCATGGGTTATTTCCTCCAGCGGCTAGGGCAATATGGCGTGGCGTTAAGAGTTCCCCTTTTTCGATGAGAAGGTCATGAAGTTTAAAATCCATACCTTGTGGGCGTATAAATTGCCCACTTTGGCTATTTTCTTCATGAAACTGCACAGTTTTTTTATCTTCAGACAGCTCAGCATTTTCCTGCATAATCACACAGTTACATTCGTGGGAGAGAAAGCTGCCTGTAAAAACCCTAACGCATTGTCCTGCCTGCAAGGTTTTAGAAAAAATGGAACCAGCAGGAATGCTGCCTACAATTTCAAAATGATTGTAATGATCCTTATCCTTGTATCTGATGGCATACCCATCCATAGAAGAAGTATGGGCTGGTGGGTGTGTGAGATTGGCATAAATATTTTGAGCCGTTATACGCTGCCCTGCCATGGTTATTGGGATAAGCTCAGTTGTGACAGGGGTAAGAAGATCAAAAATTTTTTGACGTGCTTCTGCAACGCTAAGCATGAGGCTACCTTTAGAAGAAAGAAATTTTATTGACTGAAAATTTTTAGGATGGCAAGGAACAAAACCAATTTTACTTAAAATGCGGTTCCTGAAGAATAAGAGACTTAAAGACTTGATATATTGAACATATTTATGTAAACGTCAAAACAATAATAGTTACCAGACATGTTGGAATAGGTGTTGAGGATCGGATGGCTAAAGCAAATACTATTTTAATCAAGCTTGTTTCAAGCGAAGATACTGGCTATTTCTATGTAACAAAGAAAAATGCCCGCACGAAAACCGAGAAAATGGAAATGCGTAAATACGACCCAGTTGCACGCAAACATGTTATGTTTCGTGAGGCAAAAATTAAGTAATTTTTGTTGAAATCTAGGTTGTGCAAAAAACAGGCTTTTCAGGCCTGTTTTTTTATAGCCAATTTGAGGAAGAGAAGGCTTATTCGATCTCACCATTCTTCTGGAAATCAAAGAGAAAAGGAGGATTGATTAGAAGAGATGATCGTTTTGGCTATAAGGGATGACCAGATCGTTGCTATTAGCAAGGCTTAACATCGCCCTTGCCCTTTCATCGAGTATATCCTTATCCAGACCGTTTTCTTTTAACCCTTTAATACGTTTAGCCCATGCCTGTTGTTCAGAAAGCGCATCCTTGCGGGCTTGCTTGGCCTTTTCCAGAAGTTTAAGCTGGTTTTGGTAGCTTTTTATTCCATGCTCTCCCTGTATGGCATTCCAGCTGAAATAAGCTGTTAGGCCAATAAACAGACAAGGCGGAATAATAGCTTTGATGAGCTTTTTAATCGCACGACCAAGACCCATAGAATTTGCCTTACTTATGATAAAGAAAGAGATTTCTTATTCTGATATAAAAAAGAATAAAAAACAACCATAATAGTTACACCTCCCCCTATACCACTCTTGCGAATGGTATAGGGGTATAAACTCTTCTAAATAAAAGGGGAGTTTTACTTGGCTTTCCGCAGGATAGAGCGGCCAGCAAATCTGGCCTCTGTGCCAAGTTCCTCTTCAATACGGATGAGCTGGTTGTATTTGGCAATACGGTCAGAGCGAGACATTGAACCTGTTTTGATTTGTCCACTATTAAAGGCCACAGCAAGATCTGCTATGGTAGCATCTTCAGTTTCGCCAGAACGGTGGCTTACAACCGTTGTATAGCCTGCTCTATGAGCCATTTCTACAGCACGGTTTGTTTCTGTTAATGTGCCAATTTGGTTGACTTTAACCAAAAGGGAATTAGCAACATTCTGATCAATTCCGCGCTGTAGTCTTTCAGGGTTGGTGACGAATAAATCATCCCCAACAAGCTGAATTTTATTCCCCAGCCTTTGTGTAAGTTCAGCCCAACCTTCCCAGTCATCTTCTGCTAAACCATCTTCAATAGAAATGATGGGGAAACGTTTGGTGAGGTTATCAAGGTAAGCCACCATTTCGCTGGAGGAGAGGCTTTTTCCTTCTCCCTCAAGAACGTATTTGCCGTTTTTGTAGAATTCTGTAGAAGCAGCATCAATAGCAATGGCAATGTCATCGCCTGGGCGATAGCCGGCATTTTCTATGGCTTTAACAACATAGAACAGTGCTTCGTCGGTGGATTTAAGGGCAGGGGCAAACCCTCCTTCATCTCCAACATTGGTATTCAGGCCAGCTTCATGGAGCGCTTTTTTCAGGGTGTGGAAAACTTCGGCTCCCATTCTTACGGCTTCGGCAAGATTGGCTGCACCGAGCGGTTGGATCATGAATTCCTGAAAATCAATAGGGTTGTCAGCATGTTGACCGCCGTTGACAATATTCATCATCGGTACCGGCAGAACATGGGCATATGTCCCCCCAACATAGCGATAAAGCGGCAGGCCAAGCTCTTCTGCTGCGGCTTTGGCCGTTGCTAGGGAGACACCCAATATGGCATTGGCCCCTAACCGGCTTTTATTAGGTGTCCCGTCAAGGTCAATCATGGCTTGATCGATGGTAATTTGATTTAAGGCCTCTTCTCCAAGTAATGCCTCACGGATATCTTTTCTGACGTGGTCTACGGCTTTTAGAACACTTTTTCCGCCAAAGTGGTTTTTATCTCCGTCACGCAGCTCAACGGCTTCATGGGCACCTGTTGAAGCCCCAGATGGAACAGCAACACGGCCCAACGCACCAGAGGCGAGCTCAACTTCTACTTCCACTGTGGGGTTTCCGCGGCTATCCAATATTTGGCGGGCAATAATATCAATAATGGCACTCATGGGTATCTATCCTTTCAAAGAATAAATTCATTAAATAAAAGCTATTTTTTCAGATTGGGCCACACTCTTAAAAAAGTCTGTACAAAAAGCCCGGAACCTGAAAAAGGTAAAATGGAGCACAAAAAACAGAGCCGATCCAGAATACTGAAAAATCCATGGCTCTTGCCAACAAGGGAATTGATTGTAGGCAGAAAAGCCTGAAACCTGACTTTGTTTAAAGTGAGATGCTTATAAAACCTCCTGAAAAAGGGGGCAGCGAGGTGAGAAAAAAGGGAACTATTTGCTAATTATCATTTCTCGGAGTGATGTTAGGCAAAAAACAGAGATTTAACAAGAGTATCTATCTCTTTGAGGGAAGATAAAATATTTTTCATCTCTTTAAGCGGAATCATGTTAGGGCCATCACTAGGGGCGTGGTCTGGGTCTTGATGGGTTTCAATAAATAGACCAGCCACACCAGTGGCTAAGGCAGCTCGTGCCAAAATAGGGGCAAATTCTCGTTGCCCTCCAGAAGAAGACCCAAGCCCACCAGGTTGTTGGACTGAATGCGTGGCATCGTAAATAACAGGATAGCCCGTTTGGGCCATAATTGGTAAGCCGCGCATATCATTAATGAGGGTATTATAACCAAAAGAGGTTCCACGCTCACAAAGGAGAATATTATGGTTCCCGGTGCTGGAAATTTTTTCTGCAACGTTTTTCATATCCCACGGGGCAAGGAACTGCCCCTTTTTAACGTTGATAACGGACCCTGTTTGACCCGCAGCAATCAGCAAGTCGGTCTGACGGCATAAAAAGGCAGGAATTTGTAAAACGTCAACGGCATGGGCTGCAGGTTGGCATTGTTCAGGATGATGGACATCCGTAAGGGTGGGAATATCGTAGGAAGAGCGAACATCAGCGAGAATATCAAGGCCTTTTTCCATTCCCACCCCACGTGCGGTGGCCACACTCGTGCGGTTAGCCTTATCGAATGAACTTTTATAGATAAGACCTATATTGAGCTCTGAGCAGATTTCCTTTAGTGCCAGAGCCATTTCATGGGCATGGGCACGAGATTCAATCTGGCAGGGCCCGGCAATCAGAACAAAATTTTTATGATTAGCAAGGGGAATGCTACCGACGGAAACTGTTTTGTAGAGGTTAGTCATGCGATGCCGCTTTTTGAATGGCAGCTTGAATAAAGCTGGAAAAGAGTGGATGAGGCGCAAAAGGCTTAGAGAGAAGTTCGGGATGGTATTGTACACCAATAAACCAGGGATGGTTTTTATACTCTATCGTTTCTGGCAAAACATCGTCTGGTGACATGCCGGACATAACCAAACCACACTCTTCAAGCTGTTTTCTGTAATGTACATTGACTTCATAACGGTGACGGTGACGTTCACGGATTTTTGTGGCCTGATAAATGGCAGCAATTTGACTATCGGGTTTCAAGTTAGCGGGGTAAGCTCCCAACCGCATCGTACCTCCCAAATCTCCACCTTCGCTACGGCGCATAAGCTCGCTGCCATAGGCCCACTCAGTCATAAGGCCTACCACAGGGGTTTCCGTGGGGCCAAATTCAGAAGAGGAGGCTGTTGGAAGGTTGGCGAGGTTACGAGCGGCTTCAATAACCGCCATTTGCATGCCAAAACAGATGCCCAGAAAAGGAACCTTGTTTTCACGGGCATATTGAATGGCTCTTATTTTCCCTTCTGAACCTCGTTCTCCAAAGCCTCCGGGTACTAAAATGGCATGAACTGAGGAAAGATGGGGGGCAATAGTGTTGTTCTCCTCAAGATCCTGAGCATCAAACCAGCGTATTTTTACCCGGGTTTTATTGGCAATGCCACCGTGGAGTAAAGCTTCCGTGAGGGATTTATAACTATCCTGCAGGGCTGTGTATTTCCCTACGATGCCGATGGTCACTTCTCCATTGGGTTTTCTGATGGCGTTTACTGCATTGTGCCATTGTTCTAAGTCTGGGGTATTTTCGTAAGGCAGATCAAAATGCTTCAGAACCTCGGTATCAAGTCCTTCCTCATGATAAGAAATGGGGCAGGCATAGATTGTATCGACATCCAGGGCAGGGATAACAGCTTCTGGTTTGACATTACAGAAATTAGCAATTTTTTTTCGTTCATTAGGAGGAATAAAACGGTCTGAACGACAAAGCAGTATCTGCGGTTGAATACCCACATTTTGAAGCTCTTTTACAGAATGTTGGGTCGGCTTTGTCTTGAGTTCGCCGGCAGAGGCAATCCACGGCACAAGAGTAAGGTGGATAAACAAGGTATTGTTGGTGCCAAGGTCATTTCGTAGCTGGCGGATGGCCTCCAGAAAGGGCAGGCTTTCAATGTCGCCAACAGTGCCACCAATTTCAATAATGGCGAAGTCAATATTTTCTGTATCGGCGACAATGGTTGCTTTTATGGCATCGGTAATATGGGGAATGACCTGAACTGTGGCCCCAAGATAATCTCCCCGACGTTCCCGTGCTATAACTTCAGAGTAGATGCGCCCTGTCGTAGCGTTGTCCAGTTTTGTGGTATGGACACCCGTAAAACGTTCGTAATGTCCGAGATCAAGGTCTGTCTCTGCGCCGTCATCTGTAACGAAGACTTCTCCATGTTGGTAGGGACTCATAGTGCCGGGATCAACATTTAGGTAGGGGTCTAGTTTTCGTATGCGGATTCTATAGCCACGTGCCTGAAGCAACGCAGCAAGGGCTGCGGCGGCGATCCCTTTCCCAAGAGAGGATACAACACCACCTGTAATGAAAATAAACCTTGTCATGAAGGGCTTTCTACACTGTTTTTACCCCAGGAAGGGGAAGAGTAAGTTTTAATACAATGTTATAGGGTTATGAAGTTATAGGGTTATGAGGTTTTGGAATTGGGCTGTTGAAGAATTACTTATGAGGAGGTTGTTGCTGTGGCAATTGTGTGTGCGGGGCAGCAGCGGGTGCAGGTGGCTGATTGGGTAAGGGCGCAGGAAGGGCAGGGAGGTCAGGATGGGCCAAAACATCATGATTGCCACCATGGATTCCTCCCTTATTAACAATGGCTAACGCGAGGGAGAGAATCATAAAAAGGGCTGCCAGAATAGCTGTTGAGCGGGTGAGAAGGTTGGCAGTTCCACGGCCCGTCATGAAGGATCCTAGCCCTTGGCCTGAGCCGATTCCTAACCCTCCTCCTTCACTGCGTTGAATAAGGACAACGGCAATAAGGCTTAGGGTTACAAGCAGGTGCAAAATCAGGAGAAAAGTAATCATGTTATATCCAGAAACCGAAAGGAACCTTATGGCAAGACAGAGAATGGCAAGACAAAGAATCTCTTAAAGGTGGTGCAAAAATAAAGGTAAGGCGAAAAAATGGAGCAGATTTTCTCATTCCTGATTTTCAACCACAGATGAGCGTATAATAGCAAGGAATTTTTCAGCAGAAAGGCTTGCAGAACCAATCAAGACCCCATTCACCCCTTCCAGAGAGAGAATAGATTCGGCATTATCAGGGTTAACTGAGCCACCATAAAGAATTCTAATTCCTTCTGCAGTGGTACGATTAAAGCGTTTTGCAAGCTCTTTACGGATAATTTGCATCATACTAGAGATTTCTTGCAAAGAGGCACTCATGCCCCCATGGATGGCCCAAATGGGTTCATAGGCCACAATGCCATTAAAATCATCGGGAAGGCCTTCGTTGATTTGTTTTTTTACGGAATCCCTATAAGCGCCGGTTCTGCGCTCTATTTCTGTCTCACCCACGCAGACGATGGGAATAAGCCCCCAGTCTTGGGCTTGGACAGTTTTGGTCTGCACAATGGCATCTGTTTCATGGTGGATTTCTCGACGTTCAGAATGGCCAATAATAACATATTGGGCACCGATATCCTTAAGCATTTCTGCAGAAATGTCGCCTGTGTGTGTGACCAGGTCATCGGCTTGGCAATCTTGGCCACCCAAGGCAATCTGGCTGCCATGGATCAGAGAAGCGACATTTGAAAGCTGGGTGGCTGGTGGGCAGATCACAATATCTGCCTGCGGGGAAAACTGTTTTAAGCCAGAAAGAAGCTTGGTGACAAGGTCTTTTACCTGATAAGTCAGGCCAAACATTTTCCAGTTTCCGATAATAATCTGTTTCATCTGCTTTCCATAAGCGGTTTTGAATGAATGTATACCATTCTTTCCTAAAATCAAGAAAGCCCAGGTTTATTAAAGCCCAGGTTCAGTATGGTTTAATAAAAATGAACGATATCAAAGCATTCGATAAAATGAAGTTTCACTAAAATATATTCAAATAACGCCGCGAAAGCGTAGGAGCTTACCAGAAAATCACAAGACAAAATACTGTGAAGGCCACACAGGTGTAAAAATGGGAAGCTCCATTTTCTTTTGCTGATAGGAATGACCCCGAAATGTGCAGGCAGAGTGCTTGATGGGCAAGAAAAAAATCAATGGGTCAAGAGAATAAAATAGGTATAATCCTGTATTCCGTACCTTTGAATTACAGCAATTATCATGTATTGCTAGGGAAGATTTCTGTTTAAAGGTGCATGATCGATGCTTTCTTTTTTACGCCGTATCTTTGTAGATTCCTGGCTAGGCCGTATTATGGCTGTTCTTGTGTTTATTGCCTTTATTGGTTGGGGCGCAGGAGATGTCCTGACAGATCTTTTTAATGGTAGTCATTCAGAGACTGTGGCAACTATGGGCCATCATACCCTTGGCCGGGAAGAGTTTTCTGCAGCCTTGCAAAAGGAACTGGCCGCTACAGCCCAGAGGATGGGAGAAAATACCCCTGCGAAGTTATCAGAGGAGCTCCGCCAGCAAGTGGCTCGTGCTGTGTTGTCTCGTCTTGTCATGCGGGAGTTGGTGCAAGAAATTGCCGAGGAATATGGCTTTGTCATCAGTGATGATTTGCTCAGGAAAACCGTTTTTTCCCTGCCTTATTTTCACGATAGTAAAGGTCAGTTCGATCGTAAATTATTTGATAGCCGTATCCAGCAAGCCGGCATGAATGAAAAGAAGTTTCTTGATATTGTGAAGGGAGAGCTTCTGTCGCAGGCTGTATTGCAGCCCATTGCTGCGGGTGTTCAAGCTTCTGAGGAGCTGGTTAAGCGTGCGTTTGCCTATAGTTATGAGCAGCGCCAGATTGCCAGGGTTGAAGTGCCGATGGCTGCTTTTTCAGCCGATCCCCTTCCTGCAGAGTCAGAGCTGCATCGTTTTTATATTAACCATCCATGGTTGTTCAGCGTTCCTGAGTTTCGGAAAGTTCGGGTTGTTTTATTATCAGCGAATACCATTGGTCGTTCACTGGATATTTCAGAAACTCAGCTTCGTCAGGCCTATGATGCCAATCTTGCCCATTATAATCGCCCAGAGTCGCGTAATTTTGTGCTTTTTAATACAGAGGATCAGCAAAAGGCCAAAATTCTTGCTGAGAAATGGAAAGCGGGAACGCCGCTTTCTGAAATGAAAGACCTGGCCAAAAAGGAAAAAATCAGCGTTGTGGAGATGGCAGAGGTCACCCGTGAACAAATTCCCCTTGCGGAACTTTCTTCCTCTCTTTTTGGAGCAGATGTTAATAAGGTGATGGGGCCTCTCAAAACGTCTGGAGGGTGGGCTGTTTTCGTGGTGAATAAAACCAATCCGGCGGTGAAGATTTCGTTCGAACAGGCAAGGAAGGAGCTTCATGATTCTCAGGCTGCCGGGCAAGCGGTGGGTTTGCTGCCAGAGCGGGTACAAAAATTACAAGATGCTCTGGCCGGTGGAAACAGTTTTGATCAGTTGCCAGCAGACTTGGGGGCTGCCGCTTTGGAGGGAACCTTAAACCGTGAGGGTATGACAGTTGAGAACAGACCAGCGCCCCTCCCGGTTTCAGAAAGTGTTAAACAAGCCTTGCTGAAAGATATTTTTTCTGCCCATAAGGGCGATCATCCTTCTGTGGCGTTTGGCCCTGAAAATACCTATTATGCCATTGAGGTAGAGGAGGTCATGCCTGCTCATCAGCTTGATTTTAAAACCCATTTAGCGTCCATCAGGCAAGCATGGCAGGAGCAGTCTCGCCGCCATAAGGCAGAACAAGAAGCGACAAGTATATTTCTAGCCGCACGTGCACAAGACAAGGGTGTTATGGCTCTTTCTAAGTTACCTTATAAAGCTGTTATCAGCCCTGCCTTTACCCGATCTAACCCACCGGCCGATCTTGCTTCTGGCCTTGCTAATGTTGTTTTTGCCCTGAAAAAGGGGGAGAGCACCATGCAGGCCAATAGAGGGGGGTATGAGGTTATCACCTTGCTGGATGTGATGGCTGCGGACCCTTCTCAGCAAAAGGAAGCTTATACCCAGCTCCAGCAATCTCTCACTGAGGCCCAGCAAAATGAAATTCAGCAGTTTTTTGTGCAGTCTTTGATGGATCGGGAAAAGCCCAAAATTAACAATAAGGCAGTGGAGCAGATTTTGGCAGGTTTTTCCGGCCATAGTTAAAAAACCCTCAGCTCATAACGCCAGATGCGCCCAGATGTGCAGAATCAAGCATAACAAAATGAAAAATGAGGATAAAGATGACAACACACTCAAAACAGGATGAACAGTTTCAGGTTTACCATGGGGAAAATGAGTGTGGTCTTGTCTGGCAAGTGGGTGCGGCGGATTTACTAACCCCTGTTGGGGCCTATCTCCGTTTGGCGAAATGGTCTGCTCATGATGGCAAATATATGATTTTGCTTGAAAGTATAGAGGGAGGGGCCGTAAGAGGGCGTTACTCTGTTATTGCTTTGATGCCAGATGTGGTTTGGAAATGCCAAGACGGAAAAGTTGAAATCAGTCAGGATTACTCGCCCGAAGCGCCTCTTTTTACATCTGATTCTGAGCATGGCTTACCCTTGGAATCCTTACGTCAGCTTGTAAAAGATAGTCAGATGGTGCTGCCAGATGGCCTTCCCCCAATGATAGGAGGGGTTTTTGGCTATTTGGGCTATGATATGGTTCGGCAGATGGAAGTTTTGCCCCATGCCCCTCCGGATGATCTTTCCTTGCCGGAAGGAGTAATGGTGAGGCCTTCTCTTTTCGTTATTTTTGATAATGTAAAAGATGAATTTATCCTCGCTTCTCCGGTTAGGGCCAACAAGGGGTCATTCTCATATGAAGAGCAGGTTTTAAAAGCCAAGGCAAGGGTAGAAGGGGCTTATCACGTTCTTCAGCAGGCCTTGCCAGTTCTTCCTGCTTCCCCCAACAAGCAAGGTCAATCTTCCATTACGCCTGAATCGACCTTTACCAGGGAAGATTTTTTAGGGGTGGTAGAGAAAATTAAAGAATATATTTATGCAGGGGATGCTTTTCAGGTGGTTCCCAGCCAAAGGTTTTCTGCACCTTTTTCAGGAACGCCCCTATCGCTTTACCGATCATTGCGGCGCGTTAACCCAGCGCCTTTTATGTTTTATCTTCAGTTAGAGGGTTTTGCCCTTGTCGGCTCCTCGCCAGAAATTCTGGTTCGCTTACGCGAGGGGATCATGACCGTGCGCCCATTGGCTGGTACGCGGCCGCGGGGGAAGGACCGTGCAGAAGACTTAGCGTTGGAGAAGGCATTACTGGCTGATTCCAAGGAGAAGGCGGAACATTTAATGTTAATAGACTTGGGGCGTAATGATGTTGGGCGGGTTTGCAGGCTTGGCAGTGTGCGGGTAAAAGAACAATTTATTATTGAGCGATTTAGTCACGTCATGCACATATCCTCGACGGTAGAGGGGGTGATCAAGCCTGACCATGATTGTATTGATGCGTTGGTGGCGGCTTTTCCTGCTGGGACATTAACTGGAGCCCCCAAGATCAGGGCCATGGAAATTATAGATGAGGTAGAGCGCACGAAACGTGTAACCTATGCGGGTTGTATAGGTTATTTTGGGGTTGATGGCTCTATGGATACTTGTATTGGTTTAAGGATGGCCTTGCTGAAGCAGGGGCGGATGTATGTGCAGGCTGGTTGTGGTGTTGTCGCCGAGAGTGTTCCGCAACTGGAGTATGAGGAAACCCAGCATAAGGCTCGTGCTCTGTTTCGGGCTGCGGAAGGCGCTTGGGCCTTTGCGGAAACCTAAAGCAGAAACCGTTTCTGGGCCTTTTCCCACCATAAGGTGATTTTAAAGAGGGATGAAATTTCAAAAAAACCCCAAAAAATTGGGGGAATGGTCATGAAGCTCACGATACGTTCGGCATAAGCCGTAATGGCCAGTAGAATTGGCAGTGCGGCTTTTAGTAACTGGGTTGCGGCGTTGAGTTGTTTGCAAAGATCAGTACTGTTTTGTAAAGCGTCCAACTATATGTAAAGCTCCCTACTATACTGAAAATTTCATGCGGGATGAGCCAGAATTTAAGACAAGGCCAGAATTTAAAACAAGGATTGCATCCTTTACTTTTGCAGTATCCCTTCAAAAAATAAACAAGAGTACCGATTGGCGTAAAAAAAGGCCAGCTTCGTTGGGAAAAGCTATTTTACAATAAAGCTGCGAGCGAGTATTGGAAAAACTCTTTTATATCCCCATTCTATAAAGGGTAAACGGAAAATAAAGTATAGCTTTATGTAGAAGTTTAATGCAGCTTTAGCTAGAATGATCTTCTTTTTCTCCAGATGGTTGAAAAATCATGTTACTTCTGATTGATAATTACGATAGCTTCACTTTTAACCTGGTGCACTATTTTGGTGAATTAGGGGCATCCTGCCATGTGGTACGAAATGATGCCATAAGTGTAGAGGAGGCTTTAGAAATGCAGCCAGAGGCCATTGTGATTTCACCTGGTCCCTGCTCACCTGATGAGGCTGGGATTTGCTGTGATCTGATTACTCAGGCAACAGGTAGACTCCCTATTTTAGGAGTTTGCCTGGGCCATCAGGCTATCGGGCAGGCTTTTGGAGGGAAAGTTGTACGAGCTCCGCATCCTGTGCATGGAAAAACCAGTTCAATCCATCATCAAGGGACTGATATTTTTGAAGATATCCCCGAAGGCGCAGAGATGACACGCTATCATAGCCTTGTGGTCGAACAAGAGACCTTTCCAGAGGCATTAGCGGTTACAGCTCATACGGAAGAAGGAATTATTATGGGGTTACGCCATAAACTGCACCCCATTTTTGGGGTTCAGTTTCATCCAGAGAGTATTGCTTCACGTTCAGGGCATAAGCTTCTAGAAAATTTCCTGAGAATTGCGGGAAGAAAAAATGCCACTTCAGCCGTGGAAGGCTCGTGTGAGTCCTGCTCCTAAAGGGGGCACAATAATGGTGATAGACTTTTCTTCCACCACCTTAGGGAATTATGACGAACCATTTAGAAACCAAAAATTTAGAAGCTGAAGCACAGGCCTCTTCCTCTGCTCCTCATCGGCTGAATGTCTATTCACTCCTTCTTGAGCAACTCATCTCAGGGGAAAAGCTTTCCTGCACGCAGGCTGAGGAGGTGTTTGGCCAAATCTTGCAAGGTCATGTCCCCGATGCCATGGTGGCTGCCCTTCTTGTCGTTATGCGAACGAGGGGGGAATCTCCAGAAGAACTTGCAGGGGCAGTAAAGGCGGTAAGAGCCTTAATGCAACAGGTGCCAGATGTAGCCGATAATGCAATAGATGTTTGTGGAACAGGGGGAGATGGGCAAAAAACCTTTAATATCTCTACCGCAGTGGCCTTTGTTGTTGCAGCCATGGGGGTGCCCGTAGCCAAGCATGGGAACAGGGCCTTATCATCACGTTCGGGAGCGATAGATGTTTTAGGGGCCCTGGGGGTTTTACCAGAAGGAAACCCTGTGGTTTTGTCTCGGCAGATCAGGCAGCATAATATCGCTTTTTTATCAGCGCCTTTGCATCATAAGGGCTTTGCTCATGTCAGCCATATTCGGAAAGCCTTGGGGGTAAGAACCCTTTTTAACTTGTTGGGGCCCTTATGCAATCCAGCAGGGGTTAAAAGGCAGTTGGTGGGAGTATATGCTCCCCAATGGCTTTTGCCAGTTGCTCAGACATTTCATAATTTGGGAGCTGAAAATGTTATTGTCCTAACAGGAACAACAGAAAAAGGGGCTTTTACTGATGAGTTAACCCTAGCTGGGCCTAACAGGCTAGCGGTGTTAAGGGAGAAGGAAGTTTTTAATCTGACCTTTACAGCAGAGGATATAGGCCTTAAACCTGCTCCTGTTTCTGCAATAGCAGGGGGATCTTCTCAGGAAAATGCTGCAGCTCTTGAGCGGGTGCTTCAAGGCGAAAAAAGCCCCTATAGAGATATTGTCTTGTTGAATACTGTTTTTGCATTACAGGTGGCTGAAAAAGTTAATGTTATTAAAAATGGCAGTGTTGATAAAAAGTCCTTTCAGGAAGCCAGTGCTGCTGTAGCAAAAATTATTGACGAGGGAAAAGCCTTTAACGTGCTGAATGCTTTGCGCCATACTCTGCTTACGTAAAGGCACGAATTCTGGTTTTGTTTTTTGGTATTAAAGAGAATGAACGAAAAACCCACATTGAATATACAAACAAATATCGTTGGTCCATCAGACGATGAAGTACCAGATATTTTGTTACAAATTTGCGCCCGTGTAAGGTCAGATCTTGCTAAGAAAAGCCAGATTACCCCTTTAAAGGAAATGGCTGCAAAGGCGGGGGATGTGAAAACGCCTTCCCGTGGTTTTGCTGCTGCCTTAAAGGAAAAAACGGCCAAACATCAGATTGGCTTGATTGCCGAAACCAAAAAGGCTTCCCCCTCAGCAGGGCTGTTATGTTCTCATTACAATCCGGCCTTAATTGCTCAAGAATACCAAAAGGCGGGGGCTGCCTGTATTTCAGTCCTTACTGAAGGATCGAGCTTTGGGGGTTCAGTAGAAGATTTAATAAAGGTAAAAGAGGCATGCTCTCTCCCTGTTCTTCGTAAGGACTTTATATTAGACCCCTGGCAGGTGCATGAGAGCCGCCTGGTCGGAGCAGATTGTATTTTGCTGATTATGGCTGTGTTAAAGGATGAAGAAGTCCAAGCCCTTGCCGAGCTTGCTGGAGCGCTGGGGATGGATGTGCTGATAGAAGTGCATAATGAACAAGAACTCAATCGTGCCCTTGTGTTTGATACGGCTCTTGTCGGCATTAATAATCGTAACCTCTCAACCTTAGAGATCGATATTGCCACTACAGAAAAGCTCGCACCTCAGGTACCACCCGATAAGATTATTGTATCTGAAAGTGGGATTAAAACGCATGAGGATGTTGTGCGCTTACAAAAGGTGGGTGCTAGTGGGTTTCTTGTGGGGGAAAGTTTACTGAAGCAGAAAGATAGAGGGGCTGCGGTGGCTGCTCTCCTGGGTAAAGCTGAGTAAAAAGGCGCAGAATGTCTTCTTTATCGCACCTTGATGCCTCAGGGCATGCCCGAATGGTAGATGTTTCGGAAAAATCGTCTACCCAGCGCAAGGCTGTGGCTCGGGGGAATGTTTTTATGGCCCCTGCTACGCTAGCTTTGATTTCTGAGGGGAAAATTCCCAAGGGAGATGTTTTTGCAACAGCAAGGATTGCGGGTATTCTGGCCGCCAAGAAAGTTCCTACGCTGATTCCACTTTGTCATGGGTTAGCGCTGTCTTCTGTTGTTGTTGATTTGGTTGCTGATAGGCAAACAGCATCGGTTAGGATTGAGGCCGAAGCCCGTGTGACAGGCCAAACAGGTGTGGAGATGGAAGCCTTAACAGCTGTCAGTGTTGCTGCTTTAACGATTTACGATATGTGTAAGGCCGTTGATAAAGCCATGAGGATTTCAGATATTCGTCTGGTCTTTAAATCCGGTGGAAAAAGTGGGCTTTATCAAGCAGAGTAGAAGGGAAGCAGCAGAGTATGATAACACGTTTGGTGATAGATCATCGTAACGCCTCTCCTGGTAAGCAGAATGTTTTGGGGCGTGCTTCGGTAAGGCATCCTGAAAAAATTGGCAAGGAGGATCATCTCTCACCTCCCAAGCCTGCATGGATACGTATTCGTCCCCCCGCAGCAGGGGGAAAACGGGCCGAAACCCAACAAATTATCCGTAACGCCGGTTTGACGACAGTGTGCGAAGAAGCGGCTTGTCCCAATTTGGGGGAGTGTTGGTCTCAGCGTCATGCCACGGTGATGATTATGGGTGATATTTGTACCCGTGGCTGCGCTTTCTGTAATGTGGCCACGGGAAGCCCGTCGCCGCTTGATGCAACAGAGCCAGAACGAATAAGCGAGATGGTAGCCCAACTTCAATTAAAGCACATCGTCATTACATCCGTCGATCGGGATGATTTGCCAGATGGAGGGGCTTCTCATTTTGCCAAGGTAATTCGTATTATTCGCCAGCAAAACCCGCAAACCAGTATAGAAGTGCTCACACCTGACTTCTTGCGTAAAGGGCGCGCTTATGAAGCTTTACTTGAAGCAGAGCCCGACGTGTTTAACCATAATCTGGAGACAGTGCCGCGTTTTTATTCCACCATACGGCCTGGCGCGCGATATTATCAGTCCTTACGTTTACTCGATGATGTTAAGCGCTTAGCGCCCCAAATTTTTACCAAGTCTGGATTGATGGTGGGGTTCGGAGAGGAGGAGCGGGAAGTTTGGCAGGTTATGGACGATCTACGGGTTGCAGAGGTTGATTTTTTAACCATAGGACAGTATTTACAGCCTACCCGTAAGCATGCCCCTGTTCATTCTTATATCACGCCGGAAAATTTTTCTGACTATGCTCTAAGGGCCAAAAACAAGGGGTTTCTGCTTGTAAGCTCTTCTCCCCTTACGCGTTCCTCTTATCATGCAGATGCTGATTTCAGGACATTAAAGGAAGCCAGGGCTTTGGCAGTTGAAAAACAATAAACAAATATAAAGGTAAAAGTGGTTTTCTAATGCCGACACATGCAGAAAAACGTTTGGTCCATTTTAGCCCTCAGCAGTTATTTGATCTGGTTGCAGATGTTGGCCATTATCCGGATTTTCTTCCTTGGTGCTCTGGGGCACGGGTACGCTCTCATCAGGAAAATGAATTGCTGGCAGATCTTACCATAGGCTTTGGCCCTTTTCGGGAAACCTTTACAAGTCGGGTTACTTTGGAAAAGCCTACATTTATTCGTGTAAAATATGAGCAGGGCCCCTTTCGTTATTTAAATAATACTTGGAATTTTATTGAAGATTCTCATGGCACCTATGTTAATTTTTTTGTAGATTTTGAGTTTCGGTCTCGCATTTTACAAGCTGCCATTGGTGTGGTGTTTAACGAGGCTGTAAAGCTCATGGTTTCTGCTTTTATCAGGCGCGCAGAAGAGGTGTACGCCAAACCCATCAGTGGGGGAATATAGAAAGGGACAAGAGCGCCCAATCTTGTAGAAAAGGGCATATTTTCTTAAATAAGGGAAGAGTAAAAGGGTTTTTCTAGCCCCAATGAGAAGGCATTGTGGCCTGACAACACTGTGTTGTATAAAAGATACAAGAGGTAAATAATCACTATTATATCTGTGTTTTTATTGCACGCTTTGGAAACCTTATACAGAATTATCTCGTTTCACTATCGTCTTAGGAACGAGTTCGGGTTAAAATAAATTCGATAGCCATAATCTTTATGGCTTATTCGTGCTGAATCTAATTTTGATGAAGGAATTAAAAAATATGAAACGTTTGTTTGGGATAACAGCTTTGACAGCTTCTGTCGCTTTGGCTGTACCATCTCTTGCTTTGGCCAACCACACACCAAAACACCATACATCAAAACATCATGGTCAATATCATAATGGCAAATATGGTCATGGCCATGGCCGCTTTGCTCATGGTGGTGGAGATGCGACAACTGCTGACCTGAACGCCCGTAGCCTTCAGGCTGCTCAGTCTGGTCAAGGTGCACCGGTTAATGGCGCCCCTGGTGGACTGCAGTCCTCTGTAACGCAGCCTGGTGGTGGGATGCCTTCAGAAGATAACACAATGGCACCTCCTCCTCCACCTCCAACCCCAGATGATGACGAATAATAGTCTCTGAGTATTGGTTAATAGGCCTGCCAAGTAAAAATGGTATCCCTAAAAAGGATACCATTTTTACTTTGAAATGGCTTCTTCTACGAGTTGTAATCCTTCAATAGCGGCCTGAATGCGAATGGCACTGCGAGTGCCAGAGAAAATCTTTGAACGTGCAAGAATATGGGGTTGGTTGTATAAAGTCACTGCAAACCACACCAGTCCTACGGGTTTTTCAGTACTTCCGCCTCCTGGGCCGGCAATACCCGTTACGGAAATGGCAATATGGGCTTGGGCTTTCTCAAGGGCTCCTTTGGCCATAAAAATGGCTGTTTCCTGGCTAACGGCTCCTACTGTTTTAAGCGTTTCTGCGGGTACACCAAGTTGGTGCTGTTTAAAGGAGTTCGCATAGCTTACAAACCCCCCTAATACCACATTTGATGACCCTGCATGATGAGTTAATGAGGCTGCAATTAAGCCTCCGGTACAGCTTTCAGCTGTAACAACATGCAGGTTCTGTTTTTGTAAGAGTGTTAAAGTTGTAAGGGAGCGCTGAATAAGAGGGGGAGGAAGGTCTTCTAAATCTTTAATAAACATGGTTGATAGGGCCTGTTACAAATAATGGATTAACTAGGTGGGGGAGAGTGATAAAGGGCCTGGTAAAGGGTAAAGTTTTGCCATACTTGCTTAATGTAATGCCGTGTTTCAGGGTAGGGCATGTTCTCTATCCAGTCTAGCATAGCGATAGGAGAGGTTGCAGGGGGCGTAGGCAGCCAGGTTTTTACCCGTGTAGGGCCTGCATTATAGGCTGCAATTGTGTAGGGTAGAGCGTTGTTGAAGGTTTTTAACAGCATTTTAAGATAGAGCATTCCCAAAGTGGTATTGAGGGTAGCATCGGTTAGAGCAGAAATGGAAATAGGAGTGGTGATTTTTATATGGTTTTTTTCAGCCATGTCTTTTGCAGTGGCAGGCATAAGCTGCATGAGGCCCACCGCTCCTGCGGAGCTGGATATTGTAGGGTTAAAATTACTTTCCTGACGGATAATGGCCAAGGTAAGGGAAGTGAGAAGCTGGTCGGTGGTGGGGAGGGGGGGAGATGATAACTCAAGCATGGGCCAACCCTGGGGGAAAAGGGCAATTCCTTCCTGGCTAGCCTTTCGGCTTAACATTACGGCGGCACTGGCACTGTTAACCCCATGGGCAAAAGCAGCTGCAAGGGAGAGAACTTCAGGAGTGGGATCATTTTGCCCTGCTTGCATAATAAAAGCTGTGGCGTGCTTATAGTCTTTTTCAGCAATAAGAAGGGTTGCGGCCTGGATGAGCTCATTACCCAGAAAATCAGTAGCCTGTTTAAGTGTCCATAAAGGTTCTTTATGGTGGGAAAGGGCCTTATACAGAATGGGAATATAAGGGATGGGATCGGTCAGGAAGTTGGTTTGCTGGGTGCCTGTATTGCGTGCAAAAAGGGCAATCTGACCATAAAAAACTGTTGGATATTGGGCAGCTTTGCTCCAACTTGAGAGAGCATCTTGTGGTTGATGCGCTTCCATAAAGGTTTCTCCCAGCCAGAAATAGCCTTCTGCTTTAACAGAAAGAGCAGGCTCGCGGGTTAAAGATACGAAATATTTTCTGGCTTTTTCTGGTTGATGAATCAGTCTTAAGGTCATCCACCCTGCTAGAAAGGCTGAATCATTGCAATTTTTATGCGGTAGGCAACTCCCATCATCAGCGATCAGAATGGCATTGGAAATATGTTTTCGTTGCAGTAAGGTCTGAACAAGCTTTTTTCTTTCCTGCCAGAATAAATCAGAGGCTGCGTAAAGTTCTGCTCTGTTTCCTTGGTCTTTCCAGAGCTTTACAGCCTCTTCAATTTGGTTATTTTTTCGCAGCCAGCGGACACGGCTTAAAAACAATGTGGGATGGGAAAGTTGCTTCGGTTCAAGGGGCAGTAAAAATCTGTCTGCCTGGGGGGTATTGGTTTGATAGGCTAGGATCGCTGAGGCCAGCTTTTTCTGCTCTGGCAGAAGCAAGGGCAGAAGATGTTTTGCAGATAGGAAATGGTCTTCTTTCACCAGAAGGAGAAAGCGCTTCCAATGGTCCTCGGTGGAGAGATAATTTTTGAAAACTTCATAAAATTTGTTTTCTTCCTCGGTAGAAAGGAGTGAAGTTTGCCAGATCTGATGAGATTTTTTGGCTATAATAGGAAATAGGGGCGCAATGTTGGCACATCTTACCAAGGCTGGGGCGAAGGGGATAGGCTGGTTTAGGCATAAGGGGCTAGCAATAGCGTCTTCCGGCTCGCTAGCGAGTTTTTTCAATAGCCTTGTTTGCATATATTGATGGTTAGGCCAGGCGGGATGCTGGATAAGGAAGTAGGCATAATCGCTTGGGGATCCCCCTTGTGTTGAAAGAAGGGAGAGGTAGGTCTTTACACTGTCCTGTAGGGTATTTTCTGGTTCACTGGGGGGGAGAGTTTGGCCAGTATAGAAGCTTGGTGAAATAGAGTTGTTCGAGGGGGTAGGAGTTTGGCTTGCACAAGATGCAAGAAAAAAAGCAGCGATGATTTTATAGGCCACCATTTCCGGCTTGTGCCTTATAAATTTAGAAGGGAGGTGTTGGTGAGAATGCCGTATACTCATGGAATGGGCACTCACTTTGAGAAAGGGGAAAGAAAATATTTGAGCATAATACTCTCTATAATGACGAATTTACCTATGATAACGAATTTACGGTATAGATCGATTTTAAAATATTTTCCTATAAGGTCTCTTTATAAGGAATAGGGTGTATGAGGGAGACAATTTCCTGTTATTGTAGTCATGGTCGCGTTATAAAGCGGAGTGTTTTATTTTATAAAGGTTCGTATGCCTTTATACACTACTTTGGACCAGAAAGATTAAAAATATGATACCTCGTTACAGTCTCCCCACCATGTCAGCGATTTGGGAAGCTAAAAATCGGTATAAAATATGGTTTGAGATTGAGGCCAGCGCGTGTGAAGCCATGGCCGAGCTGGGTGAAGATATTCCTGCTTCCTCTGCGCAGATCATTCGCCAAAATGGAGAGAAAGCCATGGCGGCTTTTTCTGAAGCTGATCGACGCAGAATTGATGACATTGAAGCCGAAACCCGCCATGATGTGATTGCTTTTTTAACATGGCTTGCTGAAAAGATTGGCCCTGAGAGTCGATTTGTTCATTTGGGGATGACTTCTTCGGATATTTTGGATACGACCTTTTCTGTTCAGCTCAATCAGGCTGCCGATATTTTATTAGATGATTTAAAACGCCTTCTGGTAGCGTTGGAGAAAAGGGCGTTTGAACATAAACACACTTTAACCATTGGTCGTAGCCATGGAATTCATGCCGAGCCTCTCTCTTTTGGGTTGAAGCTTGCTGGTTATTATGCTGAATTTTCTCGTAACTATCAGCGGCTGCAAAGAGCGCAAGAAGAGATTGCCACATGTGCTATTTCAGGCGCAGTAGGAACATATGCCCATATTGACCCACGGGTGGAAGAATATGTTGCCCGTAAACTGGGCTTACAGCCAGAACCAGTCTCAACGCAGGTTATTCCACGTGATCGGCACGCAGCGTTTTTTACGGCCTTGGCGATTGTTGCAAGCTCAATAGAGCGATTGGCCGTAGAAATACGGCATTTACAGCGCTCGGAAGTGCGCGAGGCTGAGGAATATTTCCATCCTGGGCAAAAAGGCTCTTCAGCCATGCCTCATAAGCGTAATCCTGTTCTAACAGAAAACCTTACTGGTTTAGCCCGTCTGGTACGTTCTTATAGTCTTCCTGCTTTAGAGAATGTTGCGCTTTGGCATGAGCGTGATATCAGTCATTCATCTGTAGAACGTACTATTGGCCCCGATGCGACAATTGCTTTGGATTTTGCCTTAAACCGTTTGGCCGAAGTCATTGAAAAACTGGTTATTTATCCAGATCGGATGATGGCAAACCTGGAAAGCCTAGGGGGTGTTGTGCATTCTGGGGAGGTATTGCTGGCTTTGGTGAGGGTAGGGATATCCCGCGAAGATGCCTATCGTATTATTCAGCGAAACGCCATGAAAACCTGGGAGAGGCTTGGCCAGAAAGACTGGAAGTGCTTTAGGGAGAATCTTTTAGGGGATGAAGAAGTGAGTGGAAGGGTGCCAGAAAATATCATTGATGCGGCGATGGATAACGCCCAGCATCTTAAGCATATCGATTACAGCTTTAAGAAGGTTTTTGGTAAGGCCGGCTAGGCCCGCTGCTCATAATCTTAATTATAAACCGTATAAATGGTCGAAATCTGGTTCCTATCAGGAATAAAAGTATTTCTTACAGGATAGGCCCTTAATAGAAATAGGAGCCTTTTTATTGAGGAACATGTTCTTTAGGAATATGAGTGGTTTTTCATAAAGTTTTTGTAAATTTGTAAAGCAGAGAAGAAGATATAACAACAGCAGTTTCTCTTATATAGAAGAGAAATGGCGAGTATACAAATCTGGATCATGCTCTAGGCGTTTAGGCAGAAGGTTTTAGGAAAAATCTGGATTATGAATAAAAAATTGAGATATTTGAGTGGAGTTTTTGAATCGTCATGCTAGGTTTGGTAAGAAAACCTTTAATTTTTCTTCAATTTTAGAAACAAAGGTTTTCTTTTTTTAAGAACAACTTTTCTTGAATAAGAAAGGCTTGGAAATTAGGTAAACTCATGATTATAAAACTTTTGTGTATTATGTCCTTAAATTTATGTGTATTATATCCTTAATTTAAATATGTGCATGTTTGAGTTCATAATACAGAGATTTTTATTTTCAGAAGTATATAAATATCTTTTTTTGAAGAAAATAATAGGTTTTGAATGTTGCTCTCCCCCGGAAGGGATACTCTTTTTCGGTGGGAAATGAAAATAGGTAATAAAATGTCAAATTATGCTAAAATGCTCACTCCAGATGACTGTGTATTAACTCTTATTGATTTTCAGCCTGCAATGTATCAGGGCGTTCAAAGCCATGACCGGGCAACCATCATGGCCAATGTCCAGATCTTGGCAGAGACTGCAAAGGTTTTTAAAGTTCCAACCGTATTAACTAGTGTTGCTTCCAATACATTTTCTGGGCAATTCATGCCTGAAATCACGGAAGGTGTTTTCCCTGGGAAGCCCATGATTGAGCGGACTTCTATTAATTCATGGCTGGATCCCAAGTTCCGTGAAGCCATTAAAGCAACAGGTAAGAAGCGTGTTGTTATTGCCGGGTTGTGGACATGTGCCTGCGTAAGTTTCCCAACGTTTGACATGTTGAAAGAAGGGTTTGAAGTTTTCGTTGTTGCCGATGCTTGTGGGGACACCAACCTTGAACCACATGATAGAGCGATGGACAGAATGGTGCAGGCTGGTGCGGTTCCTGTCACTGCTCTACAGTTCTTGTTTGAACTACAGCAGGATTGGGCCAGAACAGAGACTTACCCAGAAGTTATGGAGATCCTTAAGAAATTTACCCCTTATGGAGTGCAAGTTCGCTTCTCTAAATGGGCTCTTGGTGATCATCCTGGCTAAGGCCTGTTCGGTGTATTTTTTCTAGAGAGTTTCTTATCTTCTCCTGTCAGTAGGCGGGAGAAGGTCAGTGTTTTTAGAGAAGATATATAGATTAATTTTTAACTCTTAATTTCTACTGGGGTGCTTGGTGATGATTCCATATTTGCTTTCTTTTGTTATTGGTTTGGGAGTAGGTGGTCTGTATGCCCTTTTGGGTGTTGCCTCGCCAGCCCCACCTATCATTGCTCTGTTGGGACTTTTAGGGATGGTTACCGGTGAAACCGCCGTAAAATACATTCGTACGCCTCATAAGGAAATTACGCATTCTGTTGCTGAGTTATGCCATTCTAAAAGTTTTATGAATGAGGATGAAAAAAACTCTTCTCCTGTTGGTTAATGCTATTAAAGGGAATCATCGCCGGTTGGTTGAATGATCCCTACTAAAGATTATGATTGTAAAACAACAGCCTATCACCAGTTTAGGTGTGTGAGTATAGTCAGAGGTATTGATTTTACAGAAGGATTTATCATCTCTTTTTAGGGGGATGGTGTTTGGAGCTAGCTTTTGTTTTTATTAAGCTCAACTGGCCTGATTTACAGGAAAATACAGAGTATTTTATTAGGTTTTTGTTAATGTAGGCTTTAAAAGTATAATTTTAAATATAGGGAGTTAAAGGGATGCCTGCTGTAGAGACACCAGATATTATTTTGCATAGAGGGTTATTTACAACCCTTGATCCAGCAAACCCTACGGCGAACGCCGTAGCTATCAAGAATGGAGAATTTATTGCTGTTGGGCATGATAAAGAAATTATGCCCTTGGCTGGAAAAAACACCAAGATTGTCGACCTTAAAGGACACCGTGTCCTTCCTGGCATTATTGACAACCACCTGCACCTTATCCGCGGTGGCCTAAATTTTAATATGGAACTGCGGTGGGATGGTGTAAGGAGCCTAGCAGATGGTATGGCCATGCTTCGCCAGCAGGTAGCTATTACCCCTCCACCACAATGGGTTCGGATTGTAGGCGGTTTTACCGAAAACCAGTTTGTTGAAAAACGCTTGCCCACGTTAGATGAAATTAACCAGGTTGCCCCTGATACCCCTGTTTTTATTCTTCATTTATATGATCGGGCCATTCTGAATGCTGCTGCTTTAAGGGCCTGTGGTTATGATAAAAATACTCCAGCGCCTCCTGGCGGAGAATTTGAAAAAGATGCTCAAGGGAATTTAACGGGTCTTCTCTTGGCCAAGCCGAATGCCACTATTTTATATGCAGCCCTGGCTCGTGGTCCGAAACTGCCGTTTGATTATCAGGTGAATTCGACACGCCATTTTATGCGGGAACTGAATCGTTTAGGAATTACCAGCGCTATTGATGCGGGCGGTGGTTCGCAAAATTACCCTGAAGATTACCAGGTGATCAAAAAATTATCTGATGAAAAACAGCTTACGATACGTATTGCCTATAATTTGTTCACCCAAAAGCCCAAGCAGGAAAAGGAAGATTTTCTGAATTGGTGCCAGACCACCACTTACCATGATGGAGATAGCTATTTCCGCCATAATGGTGCTGGGGAAATGCTGGTCTATTCAGCAGCGGATTTTGAAGATTTCCGCCAGCCTCGCCCTGATATGCCCTCTAATATGGAAGGGGATCTGGAAGGTGTTATTCGTGTTCTGGCCCAAAATAGATGGCCGTGGCGGCTGCATGCGACTTATGATGAGACCATCTCACGGGCTTTGGATGTTTTCGAGAAAGTGAACCAGGATATCCCATTGGAAGGTCTTAATTGGTTTTTTGATCATGCAGAGACCATCTCAGATCGTTCAATTGATCGTATCGCTGCCTTAGGTGGGGGGATCGCCTTGCAACATCGTATGGCTTATCAAGGCGAATATTTTGTTGAGCGCTATGGTTTGGGCGCAGCGGAAGCGACCCCACCGGTGAAGAAAATTATGGACGCAGGTGTTAAAACCTCTGGCGGTTCGGATGCAACGCGGGTTTCTTCTTACAATCCGTGGGTCGGGCTTTCATGGTTGGTGACTGGTAAAACGGTTGGTGGCCTTAAAATTTACCCTAACCAAAACTGTCTTGATCGTGAAACGGCCCTACGCATGTATACGGAAAAGAGTACATGGTTTTCTAACGAAGTGGGGAAAAAGGGGCAAATCAAGGTTGGCCAGTATGCAGACCTTATTGTGCCAAACCATGACTATTTTTCCTGTGCTGAAGACGAGATTAGCCATATCGTTTCAGAATTGACAATGGTTGGCGGTAAAATCGTTTATTCTGAAGGCGAATTTGGCCCGCTGAATGAGGTGGAAGTCCCTCCTGCTATGCCAGAATGGTCTCCTGTTCGTACCTATAAAGGGTATGGTGCCTGGGGTGTAGAGAAAAAAGATTCTACCGCCTTTATGCGCCAGACTGCTGCATCAAGCTGTGGATGTGAAAGTGCCTGTGCAACACATGGCCATGATCACGCTGCGGCATGGGCTAGTAAAATTCCCGTAGCCGACCTCAAGAGCTTCTGGGGAGCCCTGGGATGCTCTTGTTGGGCGTTTTAAGTTTCCTTATAAAAATATTATAGGTGATGTTTTTGTAAAGAATATTACTGTATAACAACAGTATATTCTTTACTATATTGGTTTGGTTTTTTATTTTAAGGGGATATGTATGAAAAAGCGTGGCTGGTTTGGTTATACAGCGCTTGCTCTTATGGCAAGTTTGTCTTTTGTTGGAAATAATAGTGCAATTGCTCGCACGGGTGATGCAGAGCCCGCACAACAGCAAATTATCGGCGGACCAATTTTAGCGGTAGGTCCCCAATATGATACAACGCACGTGTATATTAGCCCTAATAAAAGGGATGATTTTGTAAAAAGCTTTTTAGGGACATTTGGGGGAACCTCCACTAAAACGGTTGTTGCCACAGTAACCCCCACACCAAGCTCAACAACTTCACAGCTATTATTTACTCCAGTTGGTACCCTTTCCGTCTTTGGGTTTAAAACTCCTATTCCTTACCCATTTGGTCAGGAACGGACGGGTTATTTGGTTACGGATATGGATAAGGCTATTGATTGGGCGCAGAAAAATGGGGCGTACGTTGTCGTTGCTCCCTTTAATGACCCAATAGGGCGTGATGCAGTCATCCAATGGCCTGGTGGGGTGAATATGCAGATTTATTGGCATTTCAAGTCTCCTTCCTATAAGCCATTACACACTATTCCAGAAAACCGGATCTATTTAACGCCACGGGCTGCAGAGGCTTTTGTGAAAAGTTTTGTGACCTTTTCCAGAGGGCGCGTTGTTTCAGATGAAAGCGCAGTATCCGGAGTTGAGATTGGCCGCCCCGATACAACTTTTAGGCGGATTCGTTTGGAATCTGGTTTTGGGAAAGTGGTTGTTCTTGTGACAGAAGGCTTTTTGCCTTACCCCTATGGGCATGAAATTTCAGGATATGAAGTAACAGATTTTGATGCCACGATAAGGCAAGCAAAAGATCATGGGGTTAAGGTTCTTGCTGGGCCTTATACGGTACAAGGGCAGAAAGGGGCGATCTTGGAATTCCCTGGCGCTTATATTGCCGAAATCCATACTGCTACGCCCTAAGAAAGGCATACCCCTAAAAAGGTGTAAGAGTATCAAAAATGTAGCAAAAGGCCTTAAAAATAAGGTTTTTTGCTACAAACAATAAAAAAATAAAAAAAAGAAGCAGCATAAAAAAGAAACGGAATGCAGGGATTATACAAAAAGGTTGGTTTTTGTTTCATTGTTGGTATGGTTGTTTCTTTTTCAAAAGAATCCTTTGCTCAGGGCACTGCCGAACAGACAGAGCGGGGGCCTTATATTTCCACATTGGCTTTTGATAAATTGGACGATGGAAAAGAACCTTGGAACTTGAATGACAGCCTTTCCAAAACTCGACCCAAGATTGAAGCGAACCGGTGGACAGAAAAATGGGCTGCTCTCTATAATCCTTCCTTACGAACTGAGCCACTGGATTCATTAAAATATATTTCTCTCGATGAGTCTGATCCTTATTCTTATATCTCTTTGGGGATGAACGTTCGGGAGCGTTACGAGAACTTAAGCTCTAGTCAATTTGGAATTACGCCCAATAAGCATGATAACTATCTGCTGCACAGGCTACTATTTCATTTTGATATAAGAGTAGATAGGCACTGGCAGATTTACACCCAGTTTGAAGATGTGCGTCCGGTTGAAAAAAACACTATTAGCCCCGTTGATAAAAACAAGTTGGATGTCCGTATGGCCTTTGTGGGCTACCAAACCCGCCTTGATGAGGATTCTGTTTTAAAAGCTCGGGTCGGGCGCCAGGGTTTTGCCTTTGATTTACAAAGATTTGTATCTTTGCGGCAGGGGCCAAACGTTCAGCAGGCGTTTGATGCCATTTGGGGAGATCTGGAGCTGGGGGAGTGGCGTATTATCGGTATTTTAAGCCATCCTGTTCAGTATCAAGCCAAACGAGTATTTGACGACTACTCAAACTCTCGCAACTCTTTTCACATGTTTCGCGTTGAACGGCACGTACTGGGAGATGCCTCTCTTTCTGCCTATTATGCCCGTTATGAACAACACGATACTAGTGTTTACAATACACCAGGCAATGAAAGGCGTAATATTATTGATGCCCACTTTGCGGGCAAAAAATATGGAGTTGATTGGGATGTAGAAAGTATGGGCCAGTTTGGTGATATCACCGGTAAAAATATCCAGGCATGGGCAGCAGCAGCCCGACTAGGCTATACTTTCGATGTCGATACCTCTCCTCGTATTGGTATTCAGTTTGACTCTGCCTCAGGTAGCCATAACCCTAATGGGCATACGATTGGTACTTTTAATCCCCTTTATCCCAATGGGTATTATTTTACTTTGGCAGGGTTTACGGGGTACTCTAACCTTGTTCATCTTAAGCCTTCTTTCTCTTTCAATCCCATCAAGAGTGTCTCTCTTGAATTTGATGTGGGGATGCAGTGGCGTGAAACACGAAATGATGCCATTTATACCCAACCTAATATTCCTTTGCGGAATACAGCTGGAAAAGGAAGCCACTGGAGTGGTGTTTACGAGGCAGCAACTTTGGGCTGGTCGGTCATGCCTAATTTGTCTTTCTCTGTAATGGAAGCCTATTATCAGGTGGGTGATACGATCCGCCAAGCCGGTGGGCATAATAGCAACTATACAGGTGCACAAATGGATTTTGCCTGGTAGTATCCATTCACGATGACCCGTCTTGAAGTAAGGGGAAATGATGGGAAAATGGCTTACGAGTAAAAACAGAAGGCGTAAGAATATTTCTCTTCCTAAAGTGATTTTCTTCCTGTAAGAGGATTTAAAAAATACCTGCTTTTGGATGATAGGCATTATAATTACTGAACAAGTTGGTGAATAACCAAAGGAGTACAATGGTTCGCAGAAGGCAACTTTATGAAGGCAAAGCGAAAATTCTTTTTGAAGGGCCGACCCCAGGTTTGTTGGTTCAGTATTTTAAGGATGATGCTACGGCAGGGAATGGAACCAAAAAAGGGGTTATAGCTGGAAAAGGGGTTCTAAATAACCGTATTAGTGAATATCTGATGACGGGAATTGAAGAGCTTGGTATTCCCACCCATTTTGTAAAAACCCTGAATATGCGTGAACAACTGGTTAAAGAGGTGGAGATTATCCCGCTTGAAGTTGTGGTGCGTAATATTGCAGCAGGAAGCCTAGCTAAACGTTTTGGACTGGAAGAAGGAACGAGACTGCCCCGCCCCCTTCTTGAATATTATTATAAAAATGATGACCTTAATGATCCCCTGGTGAGTGAGGAGCATATTCTGGCTTTTGAATGGGCCACGTCTGACGAGCTGAACGATATTTATACCTACGCTTTGAGAATTAATGACTTTCTTTCCGGTGTGTTTCGGGGGAGCGGCGTTCTGTTAGTGGATTTTAAGCTCGAATTTGGGCGTCATTACGAAGAGGATGAGAAAAGGGTCATTCTGGCAGATGAAATATCACCCGATAATTGCCGCTTATGGGATATGAAAACCAGCGAGAAGCTTGATAAAGATAGGTTTCGCCGAGATTTAGGCCAGGTTGAGCAGGCTTATCAGGAAGTGGCAAAACGTTTGGGGGTTTTGCCAGAATTTGGTGCCAGCGATGGTACAGATACCAACAGGTCGGAGAATATATCTTGAAGATTCGTGTCTCAGTAATGTTAAAGGATGGCGTGCTTGATCCACAAGGAAAAGCCATAGAACATGCCTTGCATGTGCTTGGGTTTTTAGATGTGGAAAACGTAAGGGCAGGAAGGATCATAGAGCTGGAAACCGCAGCCAAAACACAAGAAGCTGCCTTAAAGCAAGGTGAAGAAATGGGGCGTAATCTTCTTGCCAATGGTGTGATTGAAAATTTTTCAGTTGAGGTGATCCAATGAATTCTCTTCTTAAGTTTGGTTTTACTTTCGGTTTGGTCGGGAGTGTTCTGCTCTCTTATACAAATTTGGCATACGCCCAGCGTGTTTCCTCTATGCAAGCTGGGCGGCTTCTTCAGTTATGTACACGTTCTTCCGGTGCACAGATTTGCGAAGCCTACATTACAGGAATGGCCGATTCTGTGGCCCTTACAAAGGTTTTTGATAAAAATCAGGGCGATAGCACCGCACCAGCTGGCTTTTGTATTCCAGTTTCCACCACAGGTGTGCAAATGCGCAGTGCTGTGGTCGCGTGGTTGAAAAGCAAAAAGGATCATCTTCATGAACCTGTTGGGGGACTTGTCTATACTGCCCTTCACGAGACTTTTCCCTGCAAGGGAGCTGAGGCAAAACCGGCGGAGGGCAATGCTCCTTCACAGAGTGGTTTAACCGAATCTAAGGGTCATCAATGAAATCTGGAATTGTCATTTTCCCTGGCACCAACAGGGAAAGGGATATGGCCATCGCCTTAAAAAAAGTTTCCGGTCAGGATCCTGTCATGCTCTGGCACCGGCAAACCTCATTGCCTGATCTGGATCTTCTGGTTTTACCAGGAGGCTTTAGCTATGGGGATTATTTGCGCTGTGGTGCTATGGCCGCTCACTCTCCTATTATGCGTGAGATTAAGGCTTTCATCGAAAAAGGCGGCTATGTGCTTGGGGTTTGCAATGGTTTTCAGATCTTAACGGAAGCCCAGCTTCTGCCAGGTGCCCTTTTACGTAACCGGAGCTTACGCTTTATTTCCAGTGATGGATATTTGCGCGTCGAACGTAACGATACGGCCTTTACCAGCCAATGGGAAAAGAAGGCGGTCTTTCGTACAGTTATGGCACATGGAGATGGCAATTATGTTGCCTCTTCTGAGACGCTCTCCAGGCTTGAGGGAGAGGGGAGAGTGCTTTTTCGTTATGTCAATGCAGAAGGCGTTATGAACCAAGATGACTGCTTCGCCAACCCGAATGGGAGCGCGCATGCCATAGCTGGGGTTTTAAGTGCAAATTTTCGGGTTTGTGGCATGATGCCTCATCCTGAAGATTTGGTTGACCCCCTGATGGGTGGAGAGGACGGCAAACCCCTTTTTGCCAGTTTGGTCGAGCAGTTTACAGGTTAAAAGTCAGCAGGGGCAGTAAAATAGATCATGGCAGGAACCGTAATGAAGGTTGATGAGGCGCTTGGCCGGCAGTTCGGCCTTTCTTCAGATGAATATGCCAATATGTTGGCTATTATGGGCAGAACACCAACATTAACTGAGCTTGGTATTTTTTCTGTCATGTGGTCAGAGCATTGTTCTTATAAATCCTCGCGGGTTTGGCTAAAAACCCTTCCCACCCAGGCTCCTTGGGTGATCCATGGTCCTGGAGAAAATGCTGGCGTTGTAGATATTGGGCAAGGTCTTGCGGCCATTTTTAAAATGGAAAGCCACAATCACCCTTCCTTTATTGAGCCTTATCAGGGGGCTGCAACCGGCGTTGGTGGGATTTTGCGTGATGTTTTTACCATGGGGGCCCGTCCTGTTGCTAATTTGAATGCCCTTCGTTTTGGAGACCCTGCGGATAAAAATACAGCACGAATAGTCGATGGTGTTGTGAAAGGGATTGGGGGATATGGGAATTGTGTAGGAGTGCCTACCGTTGGGGGGGAAATCAACTTTCATCCTTCCTATAATGGGAACCCCTTGGTCAACGCCATGACCGTGGGCATCGCCCGAAAAGACAGGATATTTCTTTCAGCAGCGGCAGGTGTGGGTAATCCGGTTATTTATGTCGGTTCTAAAACGGGGCGTGATGGCATCCATGGGGCGACTATGGCTTCAGCAGAGTTTGATCAGGATGCCATGGAAAAGCGGCCTACCGTACAGGTGGGAGACCCATTTGTAGAAAAACTGTTAATTGAGGCCTGCCTGGAGCTTATGGCGACCGATGCGGTCGTGGCCATCCAAGATATGGGGGCTGCAGGCCTGACCTCTTCTGCCGTGGAAATGGCTGGTAAAGGGGGTGTGGGGATTGAGCTGAATCTTGATCATGTTCCTCAGCGTGAGACCCATATGTCGGCTTATGAGATGATGCTTTCTGAAAGCCAGGAGCGGATGCTGATTATTATCAGCCCGGAGCGAATAGAGCAGGCCAAGGCAATCTTTGATAAATGGGAGCTGGACTTTGCTGTTATTGGTCATTTAACGGATACTGGGCATATCGTTGTAAAACATAAGGGGACCATAGAGGCGGATATTCCGCTGGAGCCATTGGCTGATCAGGCACCGCTATATCATCGCCCTACAGCACCTCATCCTTCACCAGAACCTCTGCCAGTGCAGTTTAGTACGTCTCTTTCCCTAAAAGAGGCTTTGCTACGCCTTGTTGGGTGTGCTGATCTTGCCTCTAGGGCTTGGGTCTGGAACCAGTATGACAGCACTATTGGCGGGCAGACAGTTAAGCGCCCTGGCGGTGCCGACGCCGCTGTTATTCGTGTAGAGGGCACTGACCTGGGTCTTGCCCTTACCACAGATTGTACACCCCGATATTGCCAGGCTAACCCCCGTAGGGGGGGGGCACAGGCTGTTGCCGAGGCATGGCGCAATCTTTCTGCTGTAGGGGCTAGGCCCTTGGCGATAACCGATAATCTTAATTTTGGGAATCCCGAAAAGCCGGAGATTATGGGGCAGTTAGCAGAATGTGTCCAGGGGATGGGAGACGCTTGCAGGGCCTTGGATTTCCCCGTTGTGAGTGGAAATGTCTCCCTTTATAACGAGACCAAAGAGGCCAACGGTTCAGCGCGTTCTATTCTTCCTAGCCCCGTAGTGGGGGGATTAGGCGTTTTGGATAAGGTTGAGTTGGCTATGGGGATGAGCATGCCCAAGTCTGGCTTCATCTTTATTGTTGGGCCTACAAAAGGTGAGCTGGGTCAGTCACTTTGGTTGCGTGAAATTCAAGGGCTTGAAGCAGGGGATATGCCCAACCTTGACTTGTCTTTGGAACGGAAGAATGGTGATTTTGTTCGCACGGCCATTTTAGAGCGAACCATTATAGCCTGCCATGATATTGCCGATGGAGGAATTCTGGTAGGCTTGGCAGAGATGGTCATGGCCAGTGGTTTTGGCTGTTCTTTGGAACCAACCCCAAAAAAACGTGAGGAAGCTGCCTTCTGGTTTGGTGAGGATCAGTCTCGTTATTTGGTGGTTGTTGAGAACAGGGAAGTATTTGAGGAAAAGGCAAAAGCATTTGGCGTTGAGGTGTTCTTGGTTGGTCAGGCCGGTCATGAAGGTTTGCATTTACCCACCGGCGATACAATATCCATAGAAGATATGAAGAAGGTCCACATGCGGTTTTTCCCTGAGATGATGAACTTTTCCACACAAAAAAATCAGTAAGAGGGGTTTCTCTATGGCGATGACAGCCCAACAAATAGAAAAGTTTATTCAGGACGCTTTTCCAGACGCTGTAGTTGAAATACAGGATTTGGCTGGAGATGGTGACCATTATGCATGTGTTGTGACCAGCAAAGCCTTTGCCGGGCTTTCTCGTGTTAAGCAGCATCAACTTGTTTATGCAGCCCTTCAGGGCCATATGGGGGGAACCCTACATGCCTTGGCTTTGCAGACCAAAGTACCGAGCTAGTTTTTAAACCGGAGAAAATATTATGACTAATCCCGTCTTCCAACGTATTCAAAGCGACATTGATTCGAATCCGATCATGCTTTACATGAAGGGCAATAAAGATTTCCCTCAGTGTGGTTTTTCGGCGCGTGTGGTACAAATCCTGCAGCACATGGGTGTAGATTTTCAGACTGCTGATGTTTTAGCGGATACTGAACTCAGAGAAGGTATTAAGCAGTTTTCTAACTGGCCTACAATTCCCCAGCTTTATGTGAAAGGGGAGTTTGTGGGAGGGTGCGATATTGTGATGGAAATGTTTCAATCAGGTGAGCTTGAGACTCTGCTAACGGGCGAAAAGGAAAAATCATAACCTTAAGGAAAAATCATAACCTTTATGGGTTCGTTTTATAGGGTTTATTTTTTGAAGGTATCTGCTTCGGTAGATACCTTTTTTATTTTTTTGGAAATAGGGTCTTGCAAATTCTTCTATAACGTATAAAAATCTTGACATATTCATGCCGTCATAACGTTTAAGTTTGAGGAAGTGTTGATGATCCGTAGATTAGTGAGCAAAACGGTTTTTGTTGTTTGTGCTGGTGCAGCTGTTGTAACATTTTCAACTCCGCAAAAAGCTAGGGCAGAACATATTGTTACAGATTATGAAGCGGGTAAACTCACCTTAGCCTCTTTAACAGCAACTCCACCAGCAGTGCATCATTCCTATCGCCGTGTTCATTATAGCCGTAAGGGTGCTGCTCATCAGAACGTGGTTCGGGTCGCTTATCATGGGCATTCTTCAAGAAAACTTGTTCATAATGTCGTCTATCATCACGGTAAGAAAGCTTCTAAGCATAGAAGCCGTACCTAATTTCTAGAACAAAGCTTATTTTACTGGAGCGATAACAAGAGCATTTTATTCAATAGAAACAATATTGGTAAGATGCTCCCATTGGTTTTGGCTATTGTGTAATAACGCGTCAATTCGTACCTCTTTATAGTGCCAGTGGGTGTGTTCTGCCAAAATATACGAGGCAGCGTTTAAAATTCTCACCTGTTGTCGTCTTGATAGACTGTAAGCCGCATCTTGTAAGGTTTTTCTGTGTTTTACTTCAAAAAAAACCAGTATCTCATTGTGTTGAGCAATAATATCGATCTCCCCATAGGCTGTTTTGTACCGATGGGAGAGTATTTGCCAGCCAGATGTGGTTAAATACCGTAATGCGGCCAGCTCAACATTATATCCTATTGCAAAATGCAGGGCACCTTTTTGTGGGCGACGTATTTTATTCATGGTAAAACGAAAAAATGAAGAGGGGAGCCGTAGGGTTTGATAAGTGGAGTATGACCGAAAAGTGACCGTTTGGAGTTTCACTGACTTTATAATTAATTAAAGAAAAATGACAGAATATTTTTTTGGAATATCCATAGCGGGTGCCCTATTTCCTTTACGAATTTTGCTGTCGTTTTTGGCGACCCTTCATATTCTCCTCTATAAAAGAGACCCTGGCGCAGCTATTGGTTGGATAGGCGCTGTATGGTTAATGCCTTTTCTTGGAGTGCTTCTTTATTGCACTTTTGGCATTAACAGGGTTAACCGTTTGGCCAGAAAGCTTGTTCAGCAGCGCTCATGGAGTGGGCATATTACTTCTGAGCGTTTTCGTTGTGGGGTCGATGGATATTTCGGGTCTTTAGTGCAAGCTGTTGATAAACTTTCCGGTAGAATGTTACTAAATGGAAATAAAATTAGATGCCTCTATAACGGTGATCAGACCTACCCTGCCATGTTGGAGGCCATAGAAAAGGCCAAGAAAACAATTCTACTAAGCACCTATATTTTACGAAATGACAATATTGGAAATAGCTTTGCTGATTCCCTCATTCGTGCTCATAAGCAAGGTGTTAAGGTCTATGTGTTGGTGGATGGGATAGGAAGTGGGTATCTTAAATGTCCTATTGTTACCAAATTACGAAAAAATGGTGTTAAGGCCGGGCGTTTTTTACAGTTTGCCTTACCGTGGGGCATGTCGTTTATTAATATGAGAACTCACCGTAAGGTTTTGGTGATTGATGGAGAGAAAGGTTTTATTGGGGGGGTAAATATTGGCGATGAGAATATTCTGGCCCAAAACCCTCGCCATCCGGTTTCTGATACCCATTTTTATCTTGAAGGGCCGGTGATTTCACAATTAGCGGAATCTTTTATTGCAGACTGGTTTTTTGTTACGAAAGAAGCTTTAGGCCAAGAGGTTTTTTCAGAAAATCAACTTTCTAAAGGTAGCAGCCTTTCTCGTGTTGTTACCTCGGGCCCCGATGCCGATATGGGTAAAATTGAATATACCATGCTAGAAGCCCTTTCTTTGGCACAGCGTAGTATTCGGATTATGACCCCCTATTTTTTACCCGACGAACGTTTTCTTACCGTAATCTCTATGGCGGCTCTCAGGGGAGTAGAGGTAGATATCGTAATTCCTCAATATAGTAATCACCCGATTGTGGACTGGGCCTCTCTTCCTAACAGTGCTCCGCTCTTGCAGGCAGGTTGTCGGATATGGAAGGTCAAACCGCCCTTTAACCATTCTAAACTGATGGTGATCGATGGAATATGGAGTTTTGTTGGAAGCTCTAATCTGGATGTTCGAAGCTTTCGGTTGAATTTTGAAACAAACCTGGAATGTTATGATTCAGTCCTTGCCAAGGAGCTTTTCGATTTCATTGGCAAACATCGTCACGTGCGTGTAACGCATTACGATCTGGATAGAAGAGGATGGCTGCAAAAATTAAGGGATTCTTCTGCTCGTCTTCTTCTGCCCTATTTATGATGATAGGGGGGCAGTTTTAAAGTGACTGAAATGGGAATATGGTCTGAAAACTGATAGGGCAAAATGTTAGCTTCCACACAGTTCATGCCGCGCACCAAGCATCGATCGAGACGGAAGGGGAGCACATCAATCATTTTGTGCGTGGGCTCTTTAGGGCCTACGTCTGTAAAATCGGGTAGGAAATCAGGGCCGATAATATTGAAGTCTCCAAGAATAGCCGCATGTTTGGGAAGGGCCTTGCTAATGCTGCGTAATTGCCTTCGGTTCAGAATTTGCCCATGAGAAAGATGAACATTGGCAATGGAAAAACTTCCAAAGTGTAAAAGTTGGGCTACACGGCGGATAAGTGCCCCCCTGGGAAGGGTCAGTGTTTGCGATTGAAGTGGGTAAAAGGGGGCCCAGTAAGCCACCCCATGAATACGATCAGGCAAGGGAAAGCGCTTGTAATAACCGCCTAAAAGGTTGGGGAGCTGTTCAATATCTTTTGTGGCCTCTTGCATCAGCAGAAGATCAGGCTGCTCTTTTTCAATAACATAAGCAATATCGTAAACCGAGGCACCAATGCGACGAAGCAAGTTCCAGCTAATAATCTTCAATCCTTTATGGTGCATAAAGCTATCGGGGTTGAAGGGGGGATGGAGGGGATTAAGGATCATAGGGGTATTATTTGTTTGATTGATAAAGGCTGACATGTCCATAGGCGAATTCTGCAACCAATGTAAAGCCCACACCAAGAAGAACAGGCCCCAAAAAAATACCGATGCCGCCAAACGCTATAACCCCTCCTAGGATTCCCAGAAGGGTCAGCAGGTAAGGCAGGCGTGTTCCACGAGAGATAAACATTGGTCTTAAAAAGTGATCTGCACCGGAGATAATAATAACACCATACAGGAGAAGAAAGATACCAGCCGCTACTCTACCATGCATAAAAATAAGCCATAAGGCTGCTGGTATCCACACAACAGGGGCTCCAATAGGCAATACAGAAATAAAAGCAGCCACAGAGCCAAAAAAAACAGAATTAGGGATATCCAGAAAAGCAAAGCCAGCACCGGTGAGAATACCTTGTAATATAGCTGTTCCGAGTACGCCATAAACGGTTCCCCGAATGGTATCACTTGTCATGCGTAACAGCCGCTCAGCATAAGGTCCGGTAATGCGGTAGATAACGGCTTTAATGGTTGCTCCCAAAATATCGCCATTCAGCCAAAAAAAGAACGCAATGAACAGGGCCATAACAAGTTGGAGGATTCCTTGGGCCGCCTGCAAGAGGAGGGAGAGAAAAAGTCGGGTTACTGTTCCAAGGTAAGGAAGGACAAAGTCACTAATACTAGCCAGATTATGCTGCCAGCTGACCCATTTTTGGTACAGTTTTTCTCCAATAAAAGGCAGAGTTGTAATGGCCTTGGGAAGGGCAGGCAAAGTTATGTGGTTTCCAATATGTTGAAAAGTTCCTTGCATGGTTTCGGGGAAAGTATGGAGTGTTGAGGCCATAAGCCCTATGGGAAGAACCCCCAACAGGGCAGAGAGGGTTAACATGGCGAGGGCTGCAATAAAGCTATTTGTTCTGCTTCGTATGGCAGAAAAAAGTGGCCAGGTTACATAACATAATATTCCTGCCCACAAGAGTGCGGAGAAAAAGGGATATAATGTTAATAGGCAACCATAAGCGATTCCACCAAGCATAAGCCCCATCATAATGCGTTCTGGTGGCCCTTGCTGGGGTGAACTTGGTGGGGAAGAGGAATCCATACTCATAATATGCCATTTTTATAATAAAAAGAAATGCCGAATAGAAAGGTTTTATCGCCATAAAACTGGCGCTAAAGGATTGCGCACGTTCTATCCTTCGGGTGTACTATATCAGGACGAGTGTACTATATCAGAAAAAGAATTCTTATATTTAAAAACTCTAACGCTTTTGTAAAACACCTCAGGAAAAAAAACAGTTCAGTTATTTTAAGAAAAGAAAGCTTATTTTAGGATTGCATATTAGACAATAGACGCGATATGTGAACAAACTAAATGGCTGGGGTAAAATGGTACAATCCTTCCCTGTGGAAAATAAGGAGTTTTTGGGGTGATGCGGCACAAACAGTACCAGGAAGAGGCGATGTTGGAACGGGTTTCACAGGGATGGCGCACGCTTGCCACAATGCTTGTTGAGGCGGGACGGGAGAAGGCTCGTGAAAATGGCAGTTTTGTTAACCCACCCTTGGAGCGGGGTTCTACCGTTTTATTTCCTAGTGTTTCTGCCATGCAAAAACAAGGACAACGCCTCTATGAGCATGAGACCATTTATGGGGCCATGGGCTCTCCCAACCAGCACAGGCTAGAGCAGGTTGTTGCGACGATAGAAGGGGCCAGTCATACCCAAGTTGTATGTTCAGGTCTTGCTGCTTGTGCTTTACCTTTGCTCACTTTTTTGGCTCATGGTGGTCACTGCCTGATGCCAGATAGTGTATATGGGCCGACCCGGCGCTTTGCCAATACGATTTTAAAGCGCTTTGGGGTTAGCACAACCTATTATCCCCCTCTGGCGACGGCTGAAGAGATTTCTACCCTTATTCAGTCTAACACTCAGGTTCTCTTTTCTGAAAGCCCAGGAAGCCATACCTTTGAGTTTCAGGATGTGGCCATGTTGGCTGCTGTTGCGCACGAAAATGGAGCAAAGCTCATAATGGATAACACATGGGGTATTGGTATTTTCAAGCCTTTTGAGCATGGGGTTGATGTTTCAATCCAGGCTTTGACAAAATTTCCTGGGGGGCATTCTGATGCTATTCTTGGTGCTGTGAGCGTGCAAGAGGAAGAGGATTGGCACAGCCTTAGAGATGCAGCGGTTCAACTTGGTCAGATGGCAGGCCCTGATGCGTGCTGGTTAACCTTGCGGGGTTTGCGCACTATGGCTGTTCGTTTGGAACATCAGGCGATATCGGCCTATAGAGTGGCAAGCTGGTTGAAAAAACGGCCAGAAGTGGCGCAATTACTGCACCCTGCTTTTGAAGATTCTCCTGGGCATGAGTTTTGGATGAGGGACTTTTCAGGGGCAGCGCCCTTGTTTGGGGTGGTTTTCAAGCCAGACTATACCTACCAGGATCTCGAGAGGATGGTTGATGCCTTAAAGCGCTTTGGTATTGGGGCTTCGTGGGGGGGATATGAAAGCTTGGTGCTGCCAAGTTTAGGGTCTGTTACTCGCAATGTTAGCAAGCCGTTTCCAGGGCCAATGTGCCGTTTTTATATTGGGCTTGAAAATTGGCAGGATCTTGTGGCTGATATTGAACACGCTTTTCATTCTCTCTCAACCTCGAAAATGGTGCAAAATTAAAAGGTTAGAGAAGTATTATCATAGAGGTTATAGCTGGGAGGTTATAGCCGATGCCGGTAGTTTAGGGCTTCGGCAATATGGGTTGTGGTCACGTATGGAGCCTGGGCGAGGTCTGCAATAGTTCTCGCCACTCGTACAAGCCGGGTATAAGCCCTGCCAGATAGGCGGAGTTTGTCAGCAGCTTTTTCAGTAAAAACGCGGGCGTCTTCATCCAGTGCAATGTCATCAAGGGAGAGGAAAGCATTGCTTTGGTTGTTTTGGCGTTCATATTGTTTTTGTCTGGCTTGGTGTACTCGTTTACGAACAGTTTCTGTATTTTCCCCTGTGGAGAGCTGGCTCATTTGGGTAGGGCTTACGGGAGTGACCGTTACGATCATATCTATTCTGTCCAGTAAGGGCCCAGAAAGGCGAGAAAAATATTCTTGCCCACATAAGGGGGCCTTTGTGCAGGCACGGCTTGCATCTGAAAGATAGCCGCAGCGGCAGGGGTTCATGGCAGCCACAAGCTGGAAGCGTGCAGGATAACGGATATGAGCTGCCACCCGTGCGACAGACATATAACCCGTTTCCATGGGCTGGCGCAGGGCCTCAAGTGTTTGTCGAGAAAACTCGGGGAACTCATCTAAAAATAAGATCCCGTTATGAGCTAGGCTTATTTCTCCTGCCTTGGCTTTGGTCCCACCACCCACCAGAGCTGCAGGACTAGCAGAGTGATGGGGATCGCGAAAAGGGGGGCGAATAACGGGTGAGGGGGTTTTTAAAATACCCGCCATGCTGTGGATACGGGTTGTTTCTAGCGATTCGTAAGGGGTTAGGTCTGGCAGGAGGTCAACCATGCGTGTAGCCAACATGGATTTTCCCGTTCCTGGCGGCCCACAGAGTAAAAGGGAGTGTTGGCCTGCTGCAGCAATTTCTACTGCCCGCTTTGCGCTTTCCATTCCTTTTACCTCGGATAAATCATGTTCAGGATGAAATTTTTCCGGAGGGAGCAAAGAGGGGGGATGGAGAACTTGAGTGCCTTTGAAGTGATTGAGCAACGCTTTAAGGCTAGAGGGTGCTAACACATTAATATCTCCCCCCAATAAGGCTTCACTCCCTTGCTGGGCAGGGCAGATTAGCCCTAAAGACAGTTGGGCTGCTCCCATGGCGGCAGAAAGAACCCCATTGACAGGATGGAGATGACCATCGAGTGAAAGCTCGCCAATAGCCGCATAGGCCCTTATGATATCGAAAGGAAGAATATTTGTGGCAGCAAGGATTCCCAGCGCAATAGGCAAATCAAAATGGGAGCCTTCTTTTACGAGATCCGCTGGTGCCATATTAATGGTAATGCGTTTGGCTGGGAGAGCCAACCCCAAGGAAGTGAGGGCAGCACGAACACGCTCACGGGCCTCCCCTATGGTTTTATCGGCAAGCCCTACAATAATAAAGGCAGGAAGCCCTGTTGATATTTGGATTTGTATATCAACAGGGGTAGCATCAATTCCTACAAAAGCAAAACTTTGTATATGGACAACATCCATTTGGGATTGGCAATCCGCGTCCGTTATTGGCGAGCAGGGGGTTGGTATAAAAGACGGGCTCTTATCGTCCCCTCCAGGCTGCGCAGACTAGATAAGATACGGGAGTCTTTTTCTGTATCGCCTTTGGTGTCAGCTTCAACAACGACATAGCCTATTTCCCCATCTGTTTGCAGATATTGTGCGGTAATATTTGTGTTTTCACGGGCCAGAACATCGTTGATGGCGCTTAATATCCCAGGAATATTTTTATGAACATGCATAAAGCGTGTGCCCCTTGGTGTGGGGGGAAGTTGAACAGAAGGGAAGTTCACAGAACCAAAGGTTGATCCGATGTCCGAATAGTCTATCAGTTTGCGAGCAACTTCCTCACCAATTCTTTTTTGGGCTTCTGCCGTAGAGCCCCCAATATGGGGGGTTAAAATAACGTTTTCCAAGCCTCGCAATGGAGAGAGAAACTCGTCATCTTTTCCTTTTGGCTCCTTTGGAAAAACATCAATGGCTGCACCAAGAAGATGCTTGCTTTTAAGGGCATCGGCCAAGGCTTCAATATCAACAACATTTCCACGGGCATTATTGAGGAGAAATGATCCAGGCTTCATGCGGTGAATTTGTTCGGCGGTAATCATATTGGCTGTACTGGGAAGCTGGGGAACATGGAGGCTCACAACGTCGCTTTGGGAAAGAAGCTCATCAAGAGAGGGTGCAGGGGTTGCATTTCCGTGGCCAAGTTTATCCACCACGTCATAATAGATCACCCGCATGCCAAAAGCCTCAGCCAGAACGGAAAGCTGTGAGCCAATGGAACCGTAGCCGATAATCCCAAGGGTTTTCCCTCTGACTTCCCAACTATTGGCAGCAGATTTTGTCCATCCTCCCTGGTGGCAGGAGAGAGATTTGGGGAAAATGCCGCGCATGAGCATGACAATCTCGCCCATAGCCAGCTCAGCAACGGAGCGTGTATTGCTGTAGGGGGCATTAAAAACCGGAATACCGGCATGCTCAGCTGTGGTAAGGTTAACCTGGTTAGTGCCAATACAAAAACAGCCAATGGCCATCAGGCGGTCTGCCGCTTCAATAACCTCTTGGGTGAGCTGGGTACGAGAGCGTATACCCACCATATGAACACCTTCCAGCGCTTGTTTAAGCTGGGCTCCATCTAGGGCTGTTCCCAGGAGTTGTACGTTTTCATAACCGTTATTTTTTAACAGCTCTACGGCACTTTGATGGATCCCCTCCAGGAGAAGGATACGGATTTTGTCTTTGGCGAGAGAGAAATGCGATGTCATAAAAAATTACCACAAATTAGAGGTGTGACCGACATTGTCGGGAACTCAAGGGTGTTGTTAAGGGATATTACCCTGAATGGCTTAGGATGGAAACCGCTTCTTCATGAAGATTTTTAGCACCAGCGGCCAAAACCGTGCCATTACTGTTATGGCTAAGGGGTTGGCCGGCCCAATCCGTAATATACCCGCCAGCCCCCTCAATAATGGGCACGAGAGCGGCCCAATCCCATATTTTCATATCACACTCCGCAACAAGATCAATCAGTCCTAGGCTTAAAAGGCCATAGCCATAACAATCGCCTCCCCAACTTACTCGCTTTACCCTTTTGGCGAGCTTTGGCCAGAAAGGGGTTGGGGCAAGCTCCAGCATTTCCGGGGAAGTGCAAGAAAGTTCTGCCTCATCAATCTTGGAGCATGCCCGTGTTTTGGCCTGGCCACCAAAGGGGGAGGAAAAGCGTGTTGGCTGGCCTTTTATGCCAATCCAGCGTTCGTTGGTCATAGGTTGGTTAATAATACCCAGGATGGGGGTGCCATGATCCAGTAAGGCAATGAGCGTGCCAAAAGTAGGCCTCCCTGTAATAAAAGCCCTTGTGCCATCTAAGGGGTCAACCACCCAATAAAAGCGGCTCTCTGTGGCGAGTGTACCTTGCTCCTCACCAATAAGACCATAATGCGGGAAATAGTGGGTTAGGCATCGTCTTATCGCCTGTTCTGCCCCCTGGTCGGCCAAGGTTACGGGGCTGAGATCTTTTTTCTCCTCGGTAACCAAGGCAGAGCGGAACAGGGGGCGGATAATATTTCCCGCCTGTTCTATGGCCATTTCTGCTACGGCAAGCAAATCTGCCCAATGTGTGGGAGAAATATCGGGTGTAGAGGAAATATCGGCATGAGAAGGCGTTGGGTGAGTCATGATCTGTTATTTCTTTTCAGCGTTTTTAGGAGGGGAATCAGAAAGGGTTTGCAGATAAGCCAGCATATCGGCCAATTGCTGCTTATCGCTTATACCGGGGAAAGCCATTTTTGTTCCCTGAGCAAATTTTTGAGGCGCTGTAAGCCACTCCCACAGATTTTCAAGCGTCCAGCTCTCTTTTTGTTTGGCATGAAGAGCCGGAGTGTAACTATAGCCATTTGAGGAGGCAATGGGTCTGTTCACAATGTTATAAAGATTGGGTCCGAGCGTATTGGCAGCATCTTTGGTAAAGGTATGGCATACGGAGCAAAGCATTTGTGCCATATGTTGTCCGTTTTGTGCATTGGCCTGCGTGATAAGGGCTTTGAGGGAGTCTCCTTTTGCCTTGTCTGGCTCACTTTCCTTATTAAGGGGTATGGCTGGGGTTGGGGGGGGCTTGGCTGCAACAAGGGTTTGGCCTACATACCAACACCCTCCAAGGGTTGCAAAAGAGAGAACAAAGGCAATCGCCGTTTTATTCCAATCCAGAAAATTCATAATATCCGTTAACTTGAAACAAGGTTTAAAAGAGCCGTTGGGTCAGCAATGATAAAACGGGATTTATTCTTGCTATCAAAGGCAGGAAGGCTAAAAGTCATTTACCATAGGTATTATTGATCTGTATAAAAGCGTGGTACGTGGTACGTGGTACATGGCACTTACCATAGAGGTTTATAAGATGTTTGGCTTGGGATAGGAGGGCTTAGGGTATAAAAACATTAAAGTGAATTCCCATAATCGGAAAAATAAATGCACAATACCTAAAAATAATGATAATGGCTAACATAACCAAGTTTTAAAGTTTGATATTGAATTATTTTAAAGATGACCACAGCAATTTTTATCCCTGCCCGCATGTCCTCTGTTCGTCTTCCAGGGAAGCCCTTGGCAGAGATTGATGGTAAGCCCATGATTGTTCATGTTTGGGAAAGGGCTGTACGATCGGGTATAGGGCCGGTCTATGTCGCAAGCGGTGATGAGGAGATCCTCAGCGTTGTACAAGCAGCAGGAGGGGACGTTGTTGCAACAGATCAAGAGATGCCCAGTGGTTCTGATCGCATCTATCAGGCGCTCTTGAAAGTTGACCCCGATGGCCGTTTCGATAAAATTGTAAACCTGCAGGGAGATCTGCCAGATATTGATCCTGAAGTGATTTCTAAGGTGCTTATCCCACTGAATAGCCCTGACATTGATATTGGAACTCTTGTCTCCCATCTCGATAATAACGATGCTGATAATCCATCGAATGTCAAGGTGGCCTGTGTCTTTACGCCAGGCAGCCTCTATACCCGGGCTCTATATTTTTCCCGACAGCCTATTCCATGGGGGGAGGGGGATAGATGGCACCATATAGGAATTTATTCTTACAAAAGGGAAAGTTTGCACCGTTTTGTCACTTATCCGCAAACTCTTTTAGAACGTCGTGAAAAGCTTGAGCAGCTTCGTGCTTTGGAAGCGGGCTTGCGAATAGGTTGTAGCAGTGTGGTGACACCGCCCTTTAGTATCGATACACCGGAAGATCTAAAGCTTATACAAAAACTGATGGCAAAAAAAGCAGAGCAAGTGTAGGGATTTTACAGAATTATGGCATCGAGAATAATTGCTTTTCAGGGCAGACCAGGGGCTTATTCAGACCTGGCTTGCAGGACAATGTACCCCGATTGGAAAACCCTGCCTTGCCTGAGTTTTGCTGAGGCGATTCAGGCTGTAAAAGAGGGGCAAGCCCGGCTAGCTATGCTGGCGTGTGAAAACAGTTTGGCAGGCCGAGTGCCAGATATTCATGTGCTGTTGCCCCAATCAGGTCTATTTATTGTGGGGGAGCATTTTCAAAGGATTGAGCATTGCCTTTTAGGGGTGCCAGGTGCTCATATAAAAGATATCAAGCGCATTCATACGCACCCTGTTGCCATGGGGCAGGTGCGCCATTTACTGGAGCAATTACATGTTGAACCCGTAGTTGAATCCGATACAGCCGGTGCTGCAGAGTCGGTGGCCAAATGGGCTAATAAGGAAGATGCCGCCATAGCCTCTTCCCTGGCGGGTGAGCTGTATGGCCTTGAGATTTTACAACGTAATGTAGAAGATGCTGCCCATAATACAACGCGTTTTTACGTTGTCTCTAAAGAGGAAGATGATAGTGCTGCCAGTGCAGAACGTAACACTCAGCAAATGATGACCACTATTTTGTTTCGGAGTGAGAACATCCCGTCTGCTCTTTATAAGGCTCTTGGAGGGTTTGCTACTAATGGTGTAAATATTACACGCATAGAGAGCTATATGATTGATGGAAATTTTGTTTCCAGTCAATTTCTTATCGATGTTGAGGGATCACCCGAATCTCCTCATCTTCGGCAGGCTCTTGATGAACTGGTGTTTTTTTCAGATCAAGTCAAAGTGTTAGGTGCCTATCCAGCCTCCCGTTTCCGAAGTAGTACGCCAGGTTCTGCTGTTTGAAGATGCCGGTGGTGTGCATGCCTTGCCATTTCCCCTCTTATAGAAAAAAGGATAGAAAAAGAGACGGACTATGGAAAAAAATGTGGGCGTGCTAATATTTTATAAAAGCCTGTGGATGTGCTCCTGATTTTGCGCTGCTAAAGGCTTGCTTTCGTTACTTACAACGTTCTTCTGTTTGTTTATTGGAAGGTAATCCATTATGGGCCAGACTCGCTTTTCAGGTTCAATGACTGCACTGATCACCCCTATGAAAAAAGATGGAAGTGTTGATAAACAGGCCTTTGAATCCCTCGTGGACTGGCAAATCCAGGAAGGGACATCAGCCCTTATTCCTGTTGGTACCACGGGCGAAAGCCCCACCCTTACCCATCAAGAACATCGGGACGTTGTGGAGATCGCTGTAAAAGTGGCCTCTGGGCGGGTACCCATTATAGCGGGAGCCGGTTCTAATAGTACTGCTGAAGCCGTGGAAATGGCTCGGCATGCCCAAAAAGCAGGGGCAGATGCGGTACTGGTTGTTACGCCTTATTACAATAAGCCTACACAAGAAGGATTATATCTTCACTTTACTTCTGTGGCCGATAATATCGACCTTCCTCTGTTTGTTTATAATATCCCAGGCCGTTCTGTTATTGATCTTTCGGTCCAGACTCTTGCCCGCCTGGCTCAGCATCGTAATATTATTGGCGTAAAGGATGCGACAGCCAATCTTTTGCGGCCGCTCCAGGTGAAACACGCTGTGGGGAATGATTTTATTCAGCTTTCAGGAGAAGATGGGACAGCGGTGTCCTTCCTGGCTGCTGGAGGGGTAGGGTGTATCAGTGTTACAGCCAATATTGCACCAGCCCTTTGTGCCCGTATCCAGAAATTATGGACATCAGGCCAAACACAAGAGGCTATAAACCTTCAAGATAGGCTCTTCCCCCTGCATGATGCTTTGTTTTGTGAAAGTAATCCTGCTCCTATAAAATATGCTGCTTCGCTTATTGGGAAAAGCACAGAACATTGCCGGTTGCCTTTAGCCCCCCTTTCTGCAGAATCAAAGAAGAAAGTGGAAGAGGCTCTTCATAAGGTTGGAGGAATTTTATAACCAGTATGGCAAAAAGTGCAAAGAAAAAGAATAGTCTTATCTCGTTTGGCACTGCTGCTCAGAATCGGAAAGCTAGGCACGATTACGCTATTAAAGAAACCCTGGAAGCCGGCCTGGTTTTGAAGGGGCCGGAAGTTAAAAGCCTCAGGCATGGTCGTGCAACCCTCACCGAGGCGTATGCCGCTGAAAGGGAGGGAGAACTTTGGCTATTTAATGTTTATATTCCTGAATATCAGGGGGGTGTTCTTTCACGCTTTGAACCTAGGGCTCCTCGTAAGTTGCTGGTTCATAAAAAAGAACAAAACAGGCTGCTTGGGGCTATTTCTCGCCAGGGAATGACGTTATTGCCATTGGATATCCATTTTAATTCCCGGGGTATGGCCAAGGTAACATTGGGCCTGGGCCAAGGGTTAAAAAAGGCCGATAAAAGACAGGCTATTGCTGACCGTGACTGGCAAAGGGATAAAGCACGTCTTTTGCGCAATCGTAACCTGGATTAGTTTTAATAGGTAGGGAACTGAAGAACGACTTGACTTTCTGGCAAAACAGACAGGCCGAACCAAGACCTATGACATTGCCCAACTGGTTGAAAACAGTTTGGATGAGCTGGAAGATTACTATCTTGCTTGCTGCTAATATTTTGGAAAAAATCCGAAAAGGAAAAGAAAAAACCATTTCCTCTTTAGATCTTAAAAAGATGCTTAATTTATAAGCGTCGTTATGTGGGAAAAAGGTAATTCTCTGCAGGTGGCGCGTTTTTAGCCCCTTCGAACTCTTGCTGTTGGGAGTGTCTTGTTCTCCCATATGGCAACCATTTTGGGGGAATATTTGTTTATATTTTGATGAATATGATTGAATAAAAAATAAAAAAATGAGGTTTTTGGCCCTATAAAAAGAATTTTTATCCAAAATCAATTTTTTGTGTATGATTCGGGTGGCTTCGTCTTGCATAAAATCATTTTTGGCGATAGCCTTAACAAATATTTTAGCTAAACTGTTTTTTAAATATGATTTTGGAGAAGATTCTCCTATTTATTTTTTTTGAAGGGATGCTGCAAAAGTAATGGATGCAATCCTTGTCTTAAATTCTGGCTCATCGAGCATGAAATTTTCATTATTTGAAATAGAGGATGAGCACACTTCCAAGCAATTGGCCTGCGGGCTGCTTGAGGGTATTGGAACGGAACCTTATTTTAAAGCGGTCAATGCAGAAGGAAAACTTCTAGTAGAGAAAAGCTGGGGGAAAGCCTCGGTAGGGACTCATCAGGAAAGAGAACATCTCGTTTCCTATATTGACGAATGGCTTGAGAATTTTCTTGGAGAGAAGACCCTTAGAGCGGTTGGCCATCGTGTTGTGCATGGAGGGGCAAAATATATTCAGCCCACCATTATTACAGATGAGGTTCTCTTAGAGCTTGAACGGTTAACACCTTTTGTACCTCTTCATCAACCTGGCAGCTTGGCGCCGATCTATACTTTGAGAAAAAAAAGAAAAGATCTGTTACAGATTGCTTGTTTTGATACCTCTTTTCATCATACCATGCCAGATGTAGCGAAGAGGCTGGCTATTCCTCGGCGATATTTTGATTCTGATATACGTCGTTATGGTTTTCATGGGCTCTCATACCAGTATATTGCTGACCAACTCAAGCATATTTCGCCAAAGCTTGCTAAGGGGAGAGTGGTTGTTGCTCATTTGGGGAATGGAGCAAGTCTTTGTGCCATAAAAGAGGGTATTGGTATAGAAACAACTATGAGCTTTACAGCTCTTGATGGCTTGGTCATGGGAACACGTTGTGGGCGTATAGACCCTGGTGTGCTACTCTACATGATGCGTGAACAAAATTTAAATGCTGATCAGATTTCTGATCTGCTTTATCGTCAATCTGGGTTGTTGGGAGTTTCAGGCATTTCAAATGACATGCGTGAGTTGCGGCAATTCCAGAGGGAGAATAACGACTCTTTACCCGCAAAAGAAGCACTGGACTTATTCAGTTACAGAATTGTTTGTGAAATAGGCAGTTTAGTGGCTGCTCTTGGTGGGTTGGATGGAATTGTTTTTACAGCCGGTATTGGTGAAAACGATGCCGAATTACGAGAGAGAGTTTGCCATAGTCTGGCATGGCTAGGCATAGAGTTGGATGTGGCGGCCAATAATTCTGGCAAACCAGAGGTGATTAGCACAAAAAATAGTCAGATAGAGGTGCGGGTTATTCGCACAAATGAAGAACAAGTCATGCTTAAAGAGATTATTGGTGTCATCAATGGTGTTGTTGCACAACCTGTTCTGAATTAATTTAGTTTTATTGTTTTATATTTATTTTTTAAAATGAGTTTAGAGTAAGCCTGTTTTTAAGGGCAAGCTCGAAGGTAACAAGGATGAGAGATATGGCTCAATCAGATGTACAACAAAAGCCTTTAAGTGACCAAGAAGTTAAACTTTTTAATAAATGGTGGGCAGCTGCCAATTATTTGGCCGTAGGGCAGATTTACCTTCTTGCAAATCCCCTTTTGCGTGAACCCTTGAAGTTGGAACATACCAAGCCCCGTCTTTTAGGGCACTGGGGTACAACGCCAGGGTTAAGCTTTATTTACTTGCATCTTAATCGTATCATCAAAAAACGTGATAAAGATATTCTCTATATTACGGGTCCAGGCCATGGTGCTCCCGGAATTTTGGCTGCGTGCTACTTAGAGGGTACTTATACGGAATATTTTCCCGATATTACAGAAGATGAAGAAGGGTTGTTTAAGTTTTTTAAGCAGTTCTCTTTTCCTGGTGGTATTCCAAGCCATGCAGCTGCTAGCACGCCAGGTTCTATCCATGAAGGGGGAGAGTTAGGTTATTCTCTTTCTCATGCTTATGGTGCGGTGTTTGATAACCCAGATCTAATCTGCGCTTGTGTTATCGGGGATGGTGAAGCTGAAACCGGACCTCTGGCTACAGCTTGGCATAGTAATAAGTTCCTTGATCCCAAAACTGATGGTGCTGTTTTACCTATTCTTCATTTGAATGGATACAAAATTGCCAATCCCACTGTTTTGGCTCGTATTCCTAAAGAAGAGCTAACAGATTTGCTCAAGGGCTATGGTTATAATCCTATTTATGTTGAAGGGCATGAATATGATATTATGCACCAAAAAATGGCTACTGCCCTTGATGAGGCTTTTGACCAAATTGAGGCCATTCAAAAAAATGCACGTGTTAATAACGATACAACCCGACCTGTCTGGCCCGTTATTGTTTTGCGCAGCCCTAAAGGATGGACAGGGCCAAAAGAAATTGATGGCCTGAAAACTGAAGATTACTGGCGCGCTCATCAGGTTCCTTTTGGTGAATTGAGCAATCCAGAACATTTGAAAGATCTGGAGTTATGGTTGAAAAGCTATAAACCAGAAGAATTGTTTGATGAGAATGGCTCAGTGAAGCAAGAGCTAAAAGATCTTGCGCCAACTGGCAATAAAAGAATGAGTGCCATTCCTTATGGAAATGGTGGATTGTTAAAACGTCCTCTTCGGTTGCCAGATTTCCGTAAATATGCCGTTAATATCTCTTCTCCAGGTAAAGATTTTAACGAAGCTACCAAAGTTCTGGGTAATTACCTGCGTGATGTCATGAAGATGAATGAAGCGACCAGGAATTTCCGTGTTCTAGCACCCGATGAAAATAACTCAAACCGTTTGGGTGCGGTTTTGGAGGTTACGAATAGGGCCTGGAATGCCAAAACATTCGATTATGATGATCATCTGGCAGTCGATGGTCGCGTTATGGAAGTGTTGAGTGAACATACATGCCAAGGCTGGCTTGAAGGGTATTTGCTGACCGGTCGCCATGGCTTTATGTCATGCTATGAGGCCTTCATCCATATTGTCGATTCCATGGTAAACCAGCATGCTAAATGGTTAAAGCACTGCAAAGAGCTACCATGGAGGAGACCAATTGCTTCTCTTAACTACCTTTTAACCTCACATGTATGGCGGCAAGACCATAACGGGTTTAGCCATCAGGATCCGGGTTTTATTGATCATATCGTCAATAAAAAAGCAGATGTTTCTCGTGTTTATCTTCCACCAGATGCCAATACATTGCTTTGTGTCGCTGACCATTGTTTGAGAAGCTGGGACCGAATTAACGTTATTGTTGCCGGTAAGCAACCTCAGCAACAATGGCTGGATATGAAATCAGCTATCAAACATTGCAGCCAAGGTATTGGAATTTGGGAATGGGCCAGTAATGATAAGGGTCAGGATCCCGATGTGGTATTAGCTTGTGCAGGGGATGTTCCAACTCTTGAGACCATGGCTGCCGTTAAGTTACTGAGAGAACTTTTACCTGATTTAAAAGTGCGCGTTATTAACGTTGTAGACCTTATGGTGCTTCAGTCTCATGATCAGCATCCTCATGGTATGGAAGATTTTGACTTTGATATGTTGTTTACAGCAGATAAACCGGTCATTTTTGTTTATCATGGCTATCCAGCTCTTATTCATCGCCTGATTTATAAGCGGAAAAATAATCGTAATTTCCATGTGCATGGATTTAGAGAAGAAGGAACAACCACAACCCCATTTGATATGGCAGTAGAGAATAATCTGGATCGTTATCATATTGTTGAGAATGTTATTAACCGGGTTCCAACAATTGGCAATCAGTCTGCCTACATTGTTCAATATCTGCGTGACAAGCTCATTGAGCATAAAGCCTACATTCATGAACATGGTGAAGATATGCCAGAAATCCGTAACTGGACTTGGTAAAAACTGTTTAATTCTCCAACAGGTTTAACTAATGATGCTCCCCAATCTTTAAGGTTGGGGAGTATTGATTTTTGGAAGAATCACTCATTGAGCTATGGAATTTTTCTTTATCATCCAACAATAGCTCGCAAGGGGGGGCAGCCTGTTTTTAGTGGAGCCTTTGAAGAGTTTTCTAAAGATACGGATACCCAAAGCCCCTTAAAGCTCTGTTATAAAATCTTTAAAGGTATAAGATCTTTATAAGGCCTTTCTCTCATGTGTTTTTCTCTCATACGTATATCAGACTTGAGACCTGCTCTGGTAGGCCGGCTTCTCTTTATCATTCCCTCCAAACCCTTGGTAGAGAGAACAGATATTTCCTTGGCGTACATCTGGTGTGGCTGAAGCCTGTAACGAATAAAGGCCAGTTCACTTACTGCCTATGATGACACGGGAAAGGGCAATCTGGTTGGCCGTTAGTACCAGTGGAACCGTCATGTGAAGAACTCAGGGTTGGCTCCCCCCGATGATTGAGGAGAAGAATGACTACAAGCTGCCACTCCCATCAGCAAACACACAGCTAACCCATAGGGCAGGCCCTGTTTTTTGTTGGTACCTTTTAGGGGTAGGAGATATCGGCCGCCCCTTGGCTAGAAAAACCGGTTATGATCATTAAAGCCACTGCCACGGTCCTGTGTTAGGGCCCTTGTATCCAGATATTCTTGTATCAGCCATTATATGGCTTGCCGCTGTGAGGTGCTCCTCTTTTTTTGTTAAAGATTTTTCTGCAAAATTTGTTGGTAAGTAAGTAGGGGGCAAGAGTAATGGCCTCTTTAAAAGGGCTATAGCGGCGTTTTGCTAGTATAAAATCGACTAAAAACGAGTGTTGGATTGATGCTCAGATCAGGGAGGGGCAAAAATCCTGGTAGATGGTTAGTGAAATGGTGGGAAATGATATTATGGGGGAATAATATTGGTTTTCACGATTTTTACCCTCTCTCTTTTTCCCAAAATATTTCATGATAGGGGTTATTTCTTGTATATTATAAAATTTACTAAAAGCGGGCGTTCCCACAGGAGAGTCTTTATAAATCAAAAAGCGTTATAGAAATTGGGAAGTGATCTTGGTAAATTTTCTAGCAGCTTCAAGGAAAGCATCATGAGAGAAGTTTTTCTGAACATATGCCTTGGCGTTGTTGCCCATTCCAATGAGTAGGTCTGGATTCTGATAAAGAAAATAGATTTTATCTGCGATGTCACGGGGGTTACTGGCAGAAATATATTCTCCCGTGATTCCAGGTTTTACACTAATTTGTAGCTGCCCAACAGGAGTGGAGAGAATGGGTAACCCAGCTGACATGGCTTCGTGTGCAGCTACACAGAAGCCTTCGTAATCGGAGGGCTGGATATAAAGATTAAGAGAGGCCAAATACGGTTCTGGGTTTGACAGAAAGCCCGTAAAGATGACATTTTTTAAACCGAGTGTTTGTGTAAGGGCTTTAAGATTATTTTCCTCAGGCCCATTTCCAGCAATGTAAAAAAGAATTTTCTGTTCCAGAGTGGGGTCTTTCTGCTTGAGGATATGGGCTGCTTGAATAAGGCAATTAAAGCGTTTAAGCTTGTGAAGCCTGCCGAGACAGCCAACCTTAAAAGGTTGTTCTCCTGGCTTATAATGGCTTTGTGGTTGAGTTGAAGAAACAGAGAAAATAGGCCAGTTGAGAATTTTTTTATAAGGAATGCGAAACCGTTCGTGTAAATACACAGCTACGTTTTCAGAATCTGCAACCCAGAGTTTGGTAAGGTTCCTCATGAAATAAAATAGTAATTTTTTATAAGGCCTGACATAGGCACTATGTTGCCAGCTGACGACAGGAATTTTTAATAATTTTCCAAAAATTTGACCATAAAAGGTTGCTGTAGGCAACGATGTCCAGAGAAGATCTGGACGGTTTTTTTTAAGTTCCTTCGCAAGATCACGACATATTTGGTAAATGTTAATAAGAAAATTTCTGCGGCTTTTAAGGAGAACAGTATAACAAATATTATGCTCCTCAAGGCGCTTGGCAGCCAGCATATCCCGTGGGAAAAGGGCTATAACGTGAAAATGGAAGTCATCTTTTTCTAGAGCGTGGATAATATTGGGTATAGGGAATTCAGCGCCGCCGCCTTCCAGACTGCTTACAAGGTATATAATTTTTATGGGGACTATTTATAGAGGATATTTAAAAATATCAATAAGTTTAAGTTAATAAGTTAAGGGTAAAATACTTTTAATTACAGAAGTAAACATTTCCGTCGTAAGACGGCCTGTGCTGGTGTTGTAACGCGACACGTGATAACTATTCACCAATGTTAATTGCGAAGAAAGAGCAAGATGTTGGCCATGTCTAAAAGGAATGTTCCGAATACTTTTCCCTTGAGATAATAAAACAGCCTGGTGAGCAATGGTCCCGAGAGCCAAGATTACTTTTAATCGTTCAAATTGATTGATTTCTTCTTTTAGATAAGGATTACAGTTTCTTATTTCAGCCATGACGGGCTTATTTTGGGGTGGCACGCACCGAACAGCATTCACAATACGGCAGTTTGTTAAGGTCAGTCCATCATCGGGGGAAGCAAGGTAATGACCTTTGGCAAAACCAAACTTTATTAAAGTAGAGTAGAGCAGTTCCCCAGCGTAATCTCCTGTAAAGGGACGACCTGTTCGATTGGCTCCTTTTAAACCTGGGGCCAACCCAACAATAAGAAAAGTGCTTTTTTCGTCTCCCCAGGGTTGGATAGGAGCGTTGTACCACTCGGGAAATTTCGCCTTGTTCTCTTCCCTGAAACTCACCAAACGGTTGCATAAAAAACAGGGGGACGGAGGTGGGGGGCAAGGGCTCATTTTACAGAGAGATTTGGCTATTCGGGGTCATAGGGCATAGCGGCATTATGGTCTGTTGCTTTTAAATACCCTCCATTGGACGACGATGCTGGACGGTTTCGTAAGTCATTTTGTTTGCGGGTAAATTCTGGGGCAATATCGGCCAATTCCAGGAACTGGTCTGCTTGTCTTCGGAGTTCATCACCCACCATAGGTGGTGTGGTGCGAATGGAGGAAACAACCGTTACTCTAACCCCTTGTCTTTGCACAGATTCAATAAGACGTTTGAAATCAGCATCACCACTGAAGAGAACAGCATGATCAATATGTGGGGCAAGTTCCAGCATATCCACAGCCAATTCTATATCCATACTGCCTTTAATACGGCGTTTGCCATTTTGGTCTGTAAATTCACGAGCGTTCTTGGTAACAAGAAAATAGCCATTATAGGCCAGCCAATCTGTTAGTGGCTTAAGGGGAGAATATTCCTCGGTATCTAGAACGGCAGAGTAATAGTAGGCTCTTATGATGGTGCAATGTTTGCGGAAAAAACTTAACAGGTTACGATAATCCACATCAAAGCCAAGGCTTCTGGAGGCAGAATAGAGGTTAGCGCCATCAATAAAAAGACAAGCACGTTCATCTGGCTGAAATAACATTAAAAAATCCTTTTATATCATTTTTTATAAGTAAAGCGTTCTAAAATGCATTGTAATTAACTATTTTTATTATTCTTTGTTGCAACAAGAGTAATAAGTTGGCAAGGGGGTATTCGATGAAAGCTGTAAGATGACTGTGTATATAATCAACTTTTATATCTTTATATAGTATTTTTGTATTGTATAAAATGACGAAACAGTAATCTTAACTAGGAGATGAGAGGGCTTTATGATTGTTGTTGCCGTTGGAAGTAACCTTGCGGACAGGTATGGCAAGGAACCGCTGGAAATATGCCGATGGGCTGCAGCAAGGCTTTCTCATCAAGAACACATTAATGTTATGACTGTTTCATCTTGGTATAAAACCCGGCCAGTGCCTGACTCTGAGCAGCCATGGTATGTAAATGGCGTGATCCGAATCCAGACACATCTGTTACCAGAGGAGCTTTTGACACGGCTTCATGCCATTGAGGCAGAAGCAGGTCGTGTTCGTAAAAATAGGAATGAAGCACGAGTATTGGATTTGGATTTGATTTGTTATAACACTCTTTCTATTCTTACACCTCATCTGGTATTGCCGCATCCGCGTATGCATGAGCGGGCATTTGTTCTTGCTCCTATGGAAGAGATAGCTGCGGAGTGGGTTCATCCATTGTTCAAAAAAAATGTTAGGGAAATGAAAGACCATTTTCTCAGCACTCAAAAGGAGGAGTGGTTCAGTATGGTAAAGATCCGCTCTTAAATGGATTGGCTCTTGTGTTTTGAGGAATGTCTCTCTATCTTTATAGAAGAGTAAATCTGTCTCTTGACTTGTTTTGAGCGTTAAACTGGTAACGATGAGGGTATAATAGAATGGCACGTGTGACTGTTGAAGATTGTATTGAAATGGTACCAAACCGTTTTGAGTTGGTATTATATGCGGCTCAGCGTGCTCGTAACCTTTCTCGTGGGGGAGAGCTCCATGTGGAACGAGATAATGATAAAAACCCAGTTGTCGCCCTGCGTGAGATTGCTGAAAGCAAGATCAATGTGAACGACATGAAGAACGATATTGTTCGCTCTTTAGGTAAGGCGCCAGAACCAGACCCCACAGAAGAGGAAGTGCTGGATCTTATCCCTACAGAACAGAATATTTTTGGCCTGCAGGATGTTTCAGCAGAAGAAGAAACAGCTCATTCAGCTTTAGACTAAAAGATATTGCGTCTTCTTGAAATACTTTTATTGTTTGGAAGTATTTTTTATGAACGAGCAGGGGTATTATGGGGCATGGAAGGTTTTTATTGTTAACGTCTTTCATGCCATTACTTCCTCCCGACGGAAGAGGTAATGGAAAGGATCCTTCTGTTTCCGTTTCTCTTTATACACCAGGTGTAAGCGCAACGCTTTCTCCAGGTCATAAAGAGATCGGTCAAATGTTCAAGGTACTCCTTGAGCGGATAAAATCCTATAATCCAGAAGCTGAAACGGACGTTCTGCAAAAAGCTTATGCCATTGCTCTGGAGGCCCATAAAGACCAGAAACGCGATAATGGCGATCCTTATATCACCCATCCTTTAGCTGTCGCCAGTATCCTTGCGGGTTTCCGCCTAGATATTCCTTCCATTGCCACAGCCTTACTTCATGATACGGTTGAAGATACCACGGTAACTCTTTCTCGCATTCGGGATGAGTTCGGAAATACCGTTGCAGAATTGGTGGATGGTGTTACCAAGCTAACCCGACTTGAGCTTCAGTCTGACAGGACAAAGCAAGCTGAAAACTTCAGAAAGCTTGTTTTAGCAATGTCCAAAGATATCCGTGTGCTCATTGTTAAGCTGGCTGATCGGCTGCATAATATGCGCACGCTGCGCTATGTGAAGCGCCAGGATAGAAGGCAGCGTATTGCCCGTGAAACAATGGATATCTACGCCCCCTTAGCAGGGCGTATTGGGATGGATAAGGTTAAGACAGAATTGCAAAATCTCTCTTTTGCAGAGCTGGAACCTGAAGCGAATTCTACCATACGCGCTCGTTTGAATTATCTGCGTGGCCAAGGGGCAGATGCTATTGAGGATATCCGTCGGGAATTATTGGGTCTTCTGCAGAGTTTGGGTCTGAAAGATGTTACGGTAACAGGGAGAGAAAAATCACCTTACTCGATCTGGGAAAAAATGCAGCGCCGGCAGGTAAGGTTTGAGCAGCTTTCAGATATTATGGCTTTTCGTATTATCGTGCCAACACGAGAGGCCTGTTATATGGCCCTTGGGGTTGTGCATGCGGAATACCAGATGATAGCTGGCCGGTTTAAGGATTATATCTCCACACCAAAGGCGAATGGATATCAAAGCCTGCATACGGGGGTAACATTACGGGAACCCAGAAACCAGAAGATAGAAATCCAAATCCGCACAACTGAAATGCACGATATTGCTGAAAATGGTGTAGCAGCGCATTGGGCCTATAAGCAGAAGAGTGATGAAAAAGATATCCCGAGTGCCGTTTCGGCATTGGGTCGGCTCAGGTGGATGCGGGATCTGTTGGAAATTCTTGAAGATTCCTCAGCTCCTGATGAGTTTTTGGAGAATACAAAGCTCGAGCTGTATCAGGATCAAGTGTTTTGTTTTACCCCCAAGGGGCAACTCATTCAGCTGCCACGGGGGGCTACGCCGGTTGATTTTGCTTATGCTGTCCATAGCCAGGTCGGTGATAGATGCGTAGGGGCTAAGATTAATGGCCGCCTTATGCCGTTGCGGTATGAATTGCAGAATGGTGATCAGGTTGAAATTATTACCGCACGAGGGGGAACACCGTCTTCCTCGTGGGAGCGGTTTGTGGTTACGGGAAAAGCCCGTGCGCGCATACGCCGCTTTATTGCCCAGCAACAACGCAGTATTTCCCTAGATGCTGGGCGAGCCGCCTTGGCAAAAGCGTTTCGTCAAGAAGGGCTTGATGGCTCCGATAAGGTTTTAGAGCCGCTTTTGAAAACTTTTCGTATGGCAAGCCTCGATGATTTATTTGTGGCTGTACAAAATAACCATATCAACATCAAGGAAGTTCTCTGGGCGGCTTATCCTGAATTAAAGCAAGCAACAAATGTTTCACGCATGGTACCCTCACGCCTGATCTCTGGGCGGTCACGGTCGGTCGATGAGAAAAACTACATAAAAAAGGGTATGGCGGTCACAGGTATCGGGGCGGGGGTTGCTACCAGTTTTGCGGGGTGTTGCCATCCTCTTCCCGGTGATCGGATTGTGGGTATTGTTACGACAGGAAAAGGGGTAACGATTCATCGCTCTAATTGTCGGATGCTGGAAAATTTTTCCAGCACGCCAGAACGCTTTTTAGAAGTTGAATGGCAAAGCCTTGATAAACAAAAAGAAGGTGCAGGAGCATTACCCTATGTGGGTCGTATTAATGTTGTTGGGGTTAATTCAGGCAATGTTCTGGCAAGCTTGGTTAATATTATCTCAAAATATGAAGGGGCCGTGGTGAATATGAAGGTGATCAACCGGCAGCTTGATTTTGTTGAGATTATCCTAGATGTTGAGGTAAGGGATCTGAAACATTTTTCTTCAGTTATTGCTGGTATTAGAGGATCGTCCGAGGTGGTTCAGGCCGAAAGGGCTGTATCATAATATTGTATTATCAATAGGTTATTTTTGTAATCTATTTTTTTTGGTTGAAATATATGATTTTAGGTTTGGGTATTGATCTTTGTGATATCCGCCGGATAGGCCGGGTCATTGATGTGTTTGGTGAACGGTTTTTAAATAGGGTTTTTACGCCTCAGGAAAGGGTGACGGCCGAGCGCCGCTATGGGCAGACGAGAATCAATACCTATGCTAAACGGTGGGCTGCTAAAGAGGCTTGTGCCAAGGCATTGGGTACTGGTTTTTCTCAAAATGTGTTTCATAGCCAGATTGGTGTTGTCAACCTCCTCACGGGGCAACCCACATTGTTATTAACAAACGGCGCAAAAAAACGCTTACAACTTATTGAAACTCAAGCAAATGTTTTGAATAGTGTTATTGTATTATCCTTAACAGATGAATATCCTTATGCGCAGGCACAAGTGATGATTGAAGGATACCCCTCTTCAATGATATAGCGTTGATGGGTTTGGCTGTGAAAAATTTTATAAACTGCTCATTTTTGTAAAATTAATCACTGGGAAACACATTTATGCTATTCGTTAAAAACTTGGTAATAACACCCTTCTTTTTTGTCAATTTTGGTATTTTGTTCTTATGACTGACCCAGGTATAGAGTCCTCATCAATGGGGGTTTCAGGGAAAAACAAGAAAAAAAAATGGGAAACCCTTCGTACGATTTTTCTTGCTATTCTTGTGGCTGTTTTTGTGCGCACGACGTTATTTGAGTCGTTTAACATCCCCTCGGGTTCAATGATCCCTACCTTGCAGATTGGGGATTATTTGTGGGTGTCTAAATATTCGTATGGATATTCTCGTTTTTCACTTCCCTTTTCGCCTAATCTGTTTTCTGGCAGGATTTTTTTTACAGAACCTCAGAGGGGGGATGTCGCTGTATTTCGTTTTACAAAAGATACATCCGTAGATTACATTAAAAGAATTATTGGCCTACCTGGAGATCGGATACAGGTCCGTAAAGGTTTGCTTTATATTAATGGGGAGGGTGTTCCAAGGCAATTGCTGGGGCCTTATACTGCTTTCGATGAACAACACCATAGTATGCCTGGCCTTTTATACAGTGAAACCCTTCCAGGGCGTGGAAAAACTTCGGTTTCTGTCACCCATGATATTCTTCGTCTTATGGAAGATGGCGAGCAGAATGATACGCCAGAATATACCGTGCCAGAAGGCTATTTTTTTGCCATGGGTGATAACAGGGACAATAGTGCCGATAGCCGTTTTATGGGAAGTGGCCCGCAAGATCTGGGCTTTGTTCCTATGGAAAACCTTATAGGGAAGGCACAGAGAATTTTTTTCTCTGTCGATAGTCGCTATCCGTTCTGGCAGTTTTGGCATTGGCCCTCTGAAGTGCGCTGGAACCGTATATTGCAGGAGGTCAAGTGAAGGCACGTGCTGTTTCTTTTCACCCTGAGACTGGTTACTTCGAGACCGGCAGCGGATTTTCTACGCGTGATGCAGCACATGAGATTGCCCCTCATTCTGGCGATAAGCATTCTGGTGATAAGATAGAAAAAAGGATAGGCTACTCTTTTGCCAGCAAACCTCTCCTAGTAGAAGCCTTAACCCATCGTTCTGCCCTTCATGTTGCACAAGGTGGGGGGCGCAGGTCAGGGCGGGGGGGTCATAAAAAAAGCAGGCCACAGAAGCCCAAGGGGCGCCGTTCAAACGAGCGGCTGGAATTTATTGGTGATCGCGTGTTGGGGCTGCTCATGGCAGAAAAACTGCTTGAGCAATTTCCCGATGAGCAGGAGGGAGACTTGGGGGCACGCCATGCCTATCTGGTCTCACGGGTGGTTCTGGCCCGGCTTGCCCGTATTATCCGTTTGCATGAAGCTATTCTTGTGGCTGAACATGAAGAGGCTGCCGGTGTACGGAATGTTGAAAATGTCCAGGCCGATGCCATGGAAGCCCTTCTTGGAGCCATTTATCTGGATGGGGGGCTTTCTCCGGTTAGAGAAGTGTTTCGTAAGTTATGGGATGATGTTATTGGAGAGCATATTAACCCTCCCAAGGATCCCAAAACAGCTTTACAGGAATGGCTGCTGGGTCGGGGCAAGGCCCTGCCTGTTTATAAGTTGGATCATGAGGAGGGGCCATCGCATGCTCCAAAATTTGTTATTTCTGTTGCTGTGGATGGATTGACAGGCATTGGGGAGGCTAGCAATAAGCGTGAGGCAGAACGCCTGGCTGCGGGCCATTTGTTAGCCCAGTTGGTTATGGTTGAAGGACACTAGGTAAAAGGGGTATGGAGTTGGATAAAAAATGTGGCTTTGTGGCTCTTATTGGAGCTGCAAATGCAGGAAAATCAACCCTTTTAAATAGATTAACGGGTGCTAAGCTTTCGATTGTTTCTCCCAAGGCACAAACAACCCGTTTTCGGGTTTTGGGCATTTTGGTGCATAAGGCCACCCAAATTATCCTTGTTGATACACCAGGTATTTTCAAGCCGCGCCGTTCTTTAGACCGTGCCATGGTATCAGCAGCATGGAGTGGCATGAAGGATGCCGATATCACCTTGTTTTTGGTCGATGTCCGTGAAGGGGTATCAGAGACGGTTGTAGAAATCTGTAAAACGCTTTCCGCTTCGCATAAACGGATCTGGTTGTTACTCAATAAAATTGATCTTGTGCCAGCCGAACAACTTTTACCGTTGACGACACAGCTTTCTGCCTTGCTCTCTGTTGAGCATGTTTTCATGATAAGTGCCAGTAAGGGGGATGGGGTAGAGGATCTCTTGGATAAACTGGCAGATTCTCTGCCCGCTGGCCCCTTTCTCTATCCCGAAGATGAGATGACCGATTTGCCAGATCGCCTGTTAGCCTCAGAAATTGTTCGAGAGCAAGTTTTTTTGCAGACCCATGAAGAAGTTCCTTATTCTACAACTGTAGAAACAGAAAGTTTTAAGAGTCGTAAAGATGGTTCTATCAGGATAGAGGCGATTATTTATGTATCCAGGGCAAGTCACAAATCTATCCTGGTGGGGGAAGGGGGCAGTAAAATCCGCTCTATTGGGCAAAAGGCCAGAACCTATCTTTCCACGTTGTTTGAAAAACCCGTGCATCTTTTTTTAACGGTAAAGGAAAAACAAAACTGGGCTGAAGATAAGCGTTACCTTCGTTCCATAGGGCTTCAGGATAATGAGTGAATTTGTTGAAATTTGAGGTGTTTTGTAAAAATACCGGCACGCCCTCTTGATTGCGATCAGGAAAGCACTGTAAAAATAGGCACTTTTGAAAACTTGGGAAAGCAGGGTTCTTAAGTCTGAATTTTTGGGTTAGGTGGAAGGAAAAAAAATGTCTGATCCCTCAATGCTGCCTTACAACCGTGTTCTTCTTAAACTTTCAGGAGAAGGGCTGATGGGTGAGCAATCCTATGGGATAGATTCGCACGTCTTAGGAAATATTGTTGACGATATTGCTGATGTCGCTGCAAGTGGTGTTCAGGTTTGCCTGGTTGTAGGGGGAGGGAACATTTTCAGGGGGTTAACCGCTGCAGGAAAAGGCATGGACAGGGTGCAGGGAGATTATGCCGGCATGTTGGCCACAGTTATTAACGCTTTAATGTTGCAAGATGCCTTTTTGCAAAGGGCTGTTCCTGCCTGTGTGGTTTCGGCTTTAAGCATGCCAACTGTTGCTGAGCCTTATGTGCAGAAAAAGGCTATTGAGCATTTGGAAAACGGCCGTATTGTTATTTTTGCAGCCGGAACAGGCAATCCGTTTTTTACAACTGATACCGCAGCGACCTTGCGTGCAAAGGAAATGGATTGCGATGTAATGCTTAAGGCAACGCAGGTTGATGGTGTTTATTCAGCTGACCCCCGCAAAGATCCCGCAGCCACACGTTATGATGAGCTAACTTATGGCGAGGTGCTCTCCAAGGGATTGAATGTTATGGATGCCACAGCCGTAAGTTTGGCTATGGAAAACAGCCTGCCCATTATTGTTTTTAATATGCATAAGGAGCAGGCTTTCTCTCGTGTTATGGCTGGGCAAGGTGTGTTTACGCGTATTGTTCCCAATGTCCAATAGGTCCTCCTGGGCGAGAAGTCTATTGGGAATAGATAGGTTTATTGGTTTTTTCGTTTTTTAAGGAGAAACAGATATGGTTGCTGAACTGAAGTCGCTGAAAGCAGACCTTACCCGCCGAATGGAGGGAGCAATAGAAAGCCTTAAGCGTGATTTTGCTGGCTTACGCTCTGGGCGGGCCAGCCCAGCTCTTCTGGAACCCGTGCGGGTTGAGGCTTACGGGGGGGAAGTACCTTTAACTCAAGTGGGTTCTATTGCTGTTCCTGAGGCACGCATGCTGACTGTACAGGTCTGGGACCGCACATTGGTTTCTGCAGTAGAGAAGGCTATTCGTGATAGCGGATTGGGGCTTAATCCTGCTTCAGATGGGCAATTGGTTCGCGTGCCAATACCGCAACTGACTGAAGAGCGCAGGGTAGAGTTGGCCAAAGCTGCAGGCCGATATGCCGAAAATGCTAAAATAGCTGTTAGAGGGGTGCGTCGTGATGGAATGGACCAGGCTAAAAATGCTGAAAAAACAGGAGATATTAGCCAAGATGAAGAAAAAGACTGGGGTGTTGTTATTCAGGAATTAACAGATAGTTATATTAAAAAGATTGATGAAGCCCAGGCTGACAAAGAAAAGGAGATCAAGCAGGTATAATTGAGTTATGCTCGCTAAAAACCTTGTATATCTTACCGTCATCTGTCAGGAATGATCGGTGAAAGTGCCCAAACCCCTTTTGTGGATATGAATAACCCCATGAGCCTGTCATGAAAGACCTTGGCGAGTTGCAGCATATGGCCATTATCATGGATGGAAATGGCCGTTGGGCAACCCTGCGTAACCTACCGCGTGCCCTGGGCCATAGAGCGGGCGCAGAAGCAGTCAGGCGGTGCATTAAGGCAGCCTTTCATCATGGTATTCCCTGGCTTACACTTTATGCTTTTTCCTCAGAAAATTGGAAACGCTCTGAAGAAGAGGTCATCGCCCTAACGGGTTTGCTTCAATATTATGTTCGTCATGAGTTGGCAAATTTACACAAGGAAGGGGTAAAAATCCACATTATAGGAGATATTTCCCGCTTTGGGGTCTCTCTTCAGCATGAGCTTTTAACAGCGCAGAAGCTTACACAACATAATCAAAACCTCAATCTTGTGCTGGCTTTGTCTTATGGGGGTAGGGATGAATTGGTTCAGGCCACACGAAATATTGGCAAGGAAATTGAAGCCGGCCTGATAAAGTCAGAGGATATTTCTGAAAGCCTTTTTAGGCGTTATCTTTTTACTGCCTCTATGCCCGATCCTGATCTTATCGTAAGAACTAGTGGTGAATGCCGGCTTTCTAATTTTCTTTTGTGGCAATCAGCTTATGCAGAGTTTGTTTTTTTAGATGTTCTGTGGCCAGATTTTAATGAACATAATTTTGAACAGGCACTCAAAATTTTTTCAAGAAGGGAGCGCCGCTTTGGTCGCAGACCAGAAGTGCGGGCTTAGATAAGGCGGCCAATGATAGGGCTTTGTCTGGTTTTAGCTAAGGATGTACAGGTTGCAAAATAAGAAGAGCAGCTGGGAAGATCTCAGGATGCGCCTGTTTTCTGCTGTTATTATGGTCATCATTGCTGGGGGTGGGATTTTTTTTGGTGGCTGGGTTTTTATAACCCTGCTGGTTATGCTTGTTTTTTTTATGATGTGGGAATGGTGTGGTCTTTATAATATTTCTCCTTATTCAGTGAAGGGATTTTTGGGCCTTATCTGGCCCATTATTGCGGTATTATCGGCCTCTTTTGGTTATTGGCAAGAAAGTTTTGCCATTTTGGCTATGGGGTGGATTGCTGGAACAACTCTTTGGTTTGGAGCATCGGTTATTGGGGTTTCCTCACTTTCTTTGTTATGGTTAAGGGTTCAACCCCTAGGCTTACAAAATGTTTTATTCCTTGTGTGCATTGTTGCTGCAAGCGATAGTTGTGCCTATCTCGGGGGACGGTTGTTGGGGGGGCGCAAGCTTGCCCCTGCTATCTCCCCTGCCAAGACCGTTTCAGGGGCACTTTGTGCCTTAGGGGCTGCCTGTATGGTGGGTATTGTGTTATGCTTATATGTCTATACCCTGCCCATGACGGGGGGTGGGATCTTCTTATATGGCGTGTGTGGCGGCGTTTTAGGGGTTGCTACACAAGTGGGTGACTTAGCAGAAAGTGCTCTAAAAAGGGCGCGGGGTGTAAAGGATTCAAGCCATATGATCCCCGGGCATGGTGGTTTCTTGGATCGGTTTGATGGCTATCTGGTAGCAGCACCCGTAGGGGTTGTTTTGTTCTTACTGCTATATTAGGTCATTTATAGTGTAGGGTTGAGTGAAGGTTATAAAAGCTATTAGTAAGGGTAAAGTTATTATTGTTTGCATTTTTGTGGAACATCTTTTTTATAACATGGTATGCAAGCGCATCTGACGAATAGGGGAACTATGAAAACTGTAACCGTACTTGGCAGCACTGGAAGTATAGGCTGTTCAACTGTTAACTTGCTTGAGCAGGCCCTAGACCAGTTCCAGGTTAAGGTACTGGTTGGCGGCAGCAATGTGGAGAAATTGGCCGAGCAGGCCATCAGTTTACGAGCAGAGCACGCTGTTATTGCAGATGAGAGCCAGTATGATAAACTTAAAACCCTGCTTTCTGGAATGGGGATTAAGGTGAGCGCTGGGCGTTCTGCAGTGATTGAGGCAGCCCATATCAAGGTTGATTGGACCATGGCCGCTATTACAGGTGCTGCAGGCCTGGAGCCGATCTTGAGTGCAGTTAAGAATGGCGGGACAATTGCCTTGGCTAATAAAGAAGCCTTGGTTTGTGCAGGCGATGTAATGCTAAAGGCTTTAAAAAAGGCCAATGCCCTGTTGCTTCCTGTCGATTCAGAGCACAATGCTGTGTTTCAGGCCATGGCAGACAAGCAGATTGATCAGATTAAGCATATTACCTTGACGGCGTCTGGTGGGCCTTTCCGGCAGATGAGTTTGAAGGAAATGAAAACGGTTACCGTTACGGCGGCTTTAAAACACCCAACCTGGACAATGGGGGCTAAAATTACGATCGATTCAGCAACCATGTTTAATAAAGGCCTGGAAATTATAGAGGCTTCAAGGATTTTCTCTCTTCCCGAAGACAAGATTAAGGTTTTGGTTCATCCTCAGTCTGTGGTCCATGGTATGGTCCATTATACTGATGGTAGCTTTGTTGCACAGCTTGGGTCTGCTGATATGCGTATTCCCATTGCTCATACATTGGCATGGCCAAAACGTATGGCAACGAATGTCTCAGAGCTGGATTTGGCCCAACTGGCATTACTGAATTTTGAAGCCCCTGATGAAGAACGTTTCCCTGCCATGTGCTTGGCACGTGAAGCCCTAAGGCAGGGTGGGTGTGTTCCAGCGGTTCTTTCTGCGGCGAATGAGATTGCTGTAGATGCCTTTTTAAAGGGCCGAATAGGCTTTTTAGAGATTGCTGGCGTTGTAGAAAAAGTAATGGGGCAGATTGGAACACAACCAGCAGAGACTTTGGAAGAGGTGTTATTTTGGGATAAGCGTGCACGCGAGTTAACACAGGAGCATCTAGGGGTAGAGGTTACCTAACTCGTTAAAAAAGCTCTGATTAAAGGTGTTGACTGAGATGTATGAATTATTAAGAACCATTGTGGCCTTTTGTGTTGTTTTGGGGGTGCTGGTTTTTTTTCATGAGCTGGGGCATTATCTCGCTGCAAGGTGGCGTGGTGTGCATGTTGATGTCTTTTCAATTGGTTTTGGTAAACCCATTTTGAAATGGCATGATAGTGTTGGTACGGAATGGCGTTTATGCCCCATTCCTTTAGGCGGGTATGTTAAGCCTCATGGGTTTGAAGGCCCAGCTGAGGCCGATGCGATTGCTGATGATGGGTCAGGATCCTCGAATTGGATGGCAGGAAAGGCCTTTCATGAAAAATCAGTAGGGTCCCGCTCAATCATTATTGCTGCCGGCCCTATTTTTAATTTTCTTCTGGCCATTATTCTGTTTACTTTTTTGTTTGCCTTTGTTGGTAAACCTCAGGTTAATAATGTTGTTTCTGGCGTTGTCGCAGAAAGTGCTGCTGCTAAAGCGGGGATAAAGCCTAAAGATGTTATTGAGAAAATAGATGATCATACGGTTGCGACTTTTGCTGATCTGCAACGTCAAATAGAAATATCTGCCGGAAAAACCGTTATGCTAGAGATTATGCGTGATGGTGAAGTTATAACCTTACCGGTGGTTGTTGATACTGTTGCAACAGGGGGGGGGGAAACTGTTAAAGGCAGGTTAGGGGTGAGTGCCAGTTATGGTGTTTCCAAACCCGTACCTTTTTACCAGGCGATTTGGGAGGGAACCAAGGAAACCTGGACCATCTCAGTTCAGATTGTTGTAGGACTATGGCAGATGCTGACAGGCCAGCATAGTGCAGGCGATTTGGGAGGGCCTTTACGAATTGCACAAATGTCTGGCCAAGTCGCCCATTACGGCTTAAGCAGCCTCATATCCTTTATTGCCTTATTATCGGTAAATTTAGGGTTGATCAACCTCTTGCCCATTCCCATTCTGGACGGTGGGCGGTTGGTTTTTTACTGTGTGGAAGCTCTTATTGGCAAGCCTGTTCCCAAAAAAATTCAGGTTTTGGGGTTCCAGATTGGTTTTTTACTCATTGCAAGCCTATTTGTATTTTCAACGTTTAATGATTTGCTGCATCTTGGGCTATTTAAGTGGCTTGCAGGACGCAGTTAAAATAAGACGACAGTAAAACGAATAGATATACTTGCTTTTTTGTAAAAAATACGGATACCTGTCATCATGTGATTTAGATAGATGGTCCTGTTATTTTTTTACGGTAATGATTCGCATTTAAAGAGAGCTTGGCGTATGAGGTTTTCTACATTACTGTATCTGTATGGGGAGAAGGCTGGTTTTGTCTAGTAAACGTTCAGCTTTGTTTGCTTCGGTTTGTTTATTGTCTTTATTGGCAGATCAAAGGCAGATTTTTGCGGCAACTAATGCGGTAAAGGGCCCTTCAAAGGAGAGAGATACGCAGGTAAGCTCTGCGTATTCTGCCCGTCATGGCAAGCATTACACACGCCATAGCCGGAGTAAGGCAAAAACAGCACGCTCAGCACCAGAGTCCTCCATAAGGCTTGGGGGGATTATTCAGGGGATAGAAATTCGTGGGAACGATAGGGTAGAAACGAATACAATCCTGTCTTATCTCGTTGTCCAGCGTGGTGATACCTTTAATCAGGACCAGTTAGACCGCTCCCTTAAGTTACTGTACGCGACTGGTCTTTTTAGAGATGTAAGCCTGCACCGTAGTGGTGATATCCTCCAGGTTCGTGTAGTAGAAAATCCCGTTGTTAACCAAGTTGCTTTTGAGGGGAATAGCGGGCTTAAGGATGAAGATCTGCGTAAGGCTGTCTCTCTTCAGGCACGTTCCATTTATACGCCAGCCCTTGTTGCATCAGACCGTAAGAAAATTCTGGATGCCTACGCTGTACATGGATTTTATTCCGTAGGGGTTACGCCCCAGGTTATTCAGCTTTCCCACAACCGCGTTAATCTGGTTTACAAGATTAATGAAGGGGAAAAAGCCGTTATCAATAAAATTATTTTTGTGGGTAACCATGCTTTTAGTGAAGCACGGCTGATGCAAGAGGTTACCTCGCGGGAATCTGCCTGGTATCGTTTCTTTTCCTCATCTGATCAATATAATCCCGAGCGGGTAAAATACGATGCTGAGTTGTTGCGTCGGTTCTATTTGAAAAACGGTTATGTAGATTTTGTCATGCGGAATGCCACTGGCGAGCTCTCTCCAGACAGGAAGTATTTTTATATTACCTTTACGATGGATGAGGGGCCACGTTACCGGTTGCGCAAGGTTGATGTGCGCTCTACCTTGCGCCATGTTTCCGCTGATGATGCTCGTAAATATATAGAGGTGTTCCCTGATCAATGGTATGATGGTAAAGCCGTTGATGATAACGCCACCGATATGCAGGAAATTTTGCAAGGGCAGGGCCATCCCTTTGCCGTAGTCAAACCCGCTATCGCTCGAAATCCGGATAGAGGCTATGTCGACTTGCTGTTTGATGTCAGTGAGGGCCCTCGGGTATACGTGGAACGGATTGATATTAACGGGAACACGATTACGGAAGATAAGGTCATTCGTCGTGAATTGCCTTTGGCCGAGAGTGATCCTTACTCCTCTGCAGGGAAGAAGTATTCTAAAGGTATTCTTGAAGATATGGGATATTTTAAGAGTGTTTCTGTTGAGGAAGCTCCGGGTTCTGCACCGGATAAGGTTAACCTTTCTGCAAACGTTGTTGAAAAGCCTACCGGTGAGTTTTCGCTCGGTGGGGGATACTCGACCGATGCAGGTGTCTTAGGAAATGCCGGGCTTCGGCAAAGAAACTTCCTGGGTATGGGGGTTGATGCGGGTATTTCTGGCACTGCGGCCTATTACCAGAAGCAAGTTGATTTATCGATTTCTGATCCTTACTTCCTGGATAGGAACCTTCTGGCTGGGTTAGATTTGTTTTATATTAACAATGATTTCCAGACCTACCAAAGCTATAATGAAAGCCGTTATGGGGCAACTTTCCGTATTGGTTATGCTTTCGATAATGAGTGGTCGCAGGCATGGACCTATTCGGCCATTGAAAGAAACATAAACCATATTTATGATGGTTATCAGGCTGATAGGGACGGTCCCTATATAGAGGGGGGAGATTATCGTATGGCCTCTCCCTATATTTTTGACCAGCGTGGGAAATCGTTCCTCTCCCAGTTGGGAACTATGATTACCTACGATACGCGCGACAATAGGCAGATGCCCCACTCAGGAACATATGCCCGCTTTGGGGGAGATTTTGCAGGAATTGGTGGTCAGGAAAAATATCTGCGTGGTAAGGTGGATGTGAGTTACTATCAACCTTTAGATGCTATCACCGAGGATCATGACTGGACCTTGGCTCTTGCTGCCGGTTTTGGGTATATAGGCAACTGGGGTGATGGACGCAGGGATATTATTGATAACTTCTATTTAGGGGGCAGTAACCTTCGTGGGTTTAGAGATGGTGGTGTAGGCCCTCGTGCCAACGCCTATAAAGGTGGTCCGTATGATCAGGAAGATTTTCTTGGTGGTAAGCTGATTTATACAGCTTCGGCAACCATCCATTTTCCTATGCCCTTGCTGGCAGATATGGGATTGCGTGGGCGTTACTTCGTTGATATGGGGGGATTGGGTGGAATTCGTGTGAGACAACGTTACGATGGGGCAAATATTCCCGCCAATTTAAGGGCTGATATTAACGGTGATAACTATAAGCCTCGTGTTAGTACCGGTGTAGGGCTTTCATGGAAGAGCCCATTTGGTTTGTTGAATATTGATTTGGGTGTGCCTATTGTTCACCAAGATCACGATCGTAAACAGCTGCTGCGTTTTGGTTTTGGTCAGCAATTCTAAGGTCTATGGTAATGCAAAAGAATAGTAATAAATTATGGTTAATACTGGGTGCTTTTTTGGCATCGCCTGTTATTTGTCCAGCATTTGCCCAAAACTCTTCAGGAGGAGGGTCAGGGTGGTTTGTTCCTAAAAGTAGCCAGCCTTCACCTGCGGTATCCGCTCCGTCTCATTCTGCTCCCCCTCACGCCCAGAATCGGAGCCGTGTAGTTCCTTCTCAAAGGAGTGCTCCTTTGTCAATTGCAAATACCCAAGGTGCAGCGCAGGAAAACCCAGATGGTCAACAGGGAGCTCCTCCCGTTCTTCCATTGCCGGTCGTTCCCACTCCAACACCTATCGCTAAAGGTGCTCCGCCACCTGCTCCAGTCATTGGGGCTATAAGCGTGCCTGAGGTTATGAAGCAATCTACAGCAGCTCTTCAGGCCGATAAAATTTTAAGTGCGCGCCGTGCAAAATTGATTCAGTTCTCGCGCCAGCAGCAGGCCGCTATGCGAAATGAAGAACAAAGTCTGCGCCAGCAAGCCCGTAAGATGACCTCTGCACAGCTTCAGGTTAGTGTAAGAAAGCTGCAGGAACGCGAAGCAAAGATTGATCAGGATCTGCGAAATCGTAATCGTATCATTCAGGAGGCAGCACAAGTCGCTTTTGGCCAGATCCAAAGAGAGTTAGAGTTAATTATCCGCCTTGTGGCAGAAAGCCATAGCATGAATGTTGTTTTGCATCGGGAGCAAACGGTTTTAAGCATTCGTGAATTGGATATTTCATCGGAAGTTGCTACAAAGTTAAATGCTACTCTTCCAAGCGTTTTTGTTCCTGATGAGAATGTGGATCCAGAGGTGCTTGCGAAATCTGGAGCAATGCCCACAACAGAGCATCCGGAAAATGCTGTGGAGAAACCGGTAGCTGCTCCTGCTAAAAAAAGTGAGACCGCACCAAAAGCAGGTGATACCAAGAAATAGTAAGGCTGTGGGGTAATCTACCAATATGCATGAAAATGAAGTTTCTATCCCTGGAGATGAACGTTTTTTTGTAAGGAAAGGCCCCTTTTCTCTTCAACAACTCGCAAAGGCCGCTTCTGCAGAAATTTATATTTCGGGGAAGTCTTGTGGGCATGAGGGCGGTGACCATTCTGCTGTGGTTATCACAGGTGTTGCACCCCTGCAGGTAGCAGGCCAAAGTGAAATTAGCTTTCTGGATAACAGACGGTATCTTTCCTTATTAAAATCTACAAAAGCAGGTGTTGTTATTGTTGCCCCTGCTTTTGTAGATCAGGTACCTGAAAGCTGTGTTGCGCTTGTGACAGAGCATCCCTATTTGGCATGGGCCAATGTGGCAGCGTTGTATTTCCCTTTTTCTCCTCCTAATCCAGGGATTCATCCTACCGCAATTATTGCAGAAAGTGCCCATATTGGAAGTGGGGTTGAGATAGGGCCTTATGTGGTTATTGAAGACAATGTCAAGGTGGGAGATGGCTGTTTTGTGGGGTCTCATACCCTCATTGCCAAGGGTGTCAGTATTGGGAAAAACTGCCATATCGCCTCCCATGTCTCCATTAGCCATGCCATTATGGGTTGTGGGGTAAGGCTATATCCTGGAGTAAGAATAGGTCAGGATGGGTTTGGTTTTGCAGTCAGCCCTAATGGTTTTGTAAGCGTTCCACAAATTGGTAGGGTGATTATAGAAGATGGGGTGGAAATTGGCGCTAATACAACGATAGATAGGGGATCAGTGCAGGATACGGTTATTGGTGCGGGGAGTAGGATTGATAACCTTGTGCAGATTGGCCATAACGTTAAAATGGGTAAATGTTGTATTGTTGTTTCCCAAGCGGGTATTTCTGGCTCTACGGAATTAGAAGATTTTGTCACCATTGCAGCACAAGCGGGGTTGATAGGCCATATTAAGATTGGGAAGAAAGCCCGGATTGGTGCACAATGTGGGGTGATGTCAGATGTTGAGGCCGGTTCGGATGTTATTGGAAGTCCGGCCATGCCGTTTAGAGAATTTTTCCGAAATGTGGCAGCTTTGCGAAAATTGGCAAAAAAGCCAACAAACTAATAAAGACTGCCTTGAATTTTTGGAAACAATATGAGTAATTGGTTTTTTATTTAATTCATAGTGAAATGGCTGGTGACAGTGGAGAATACAGCTGACGACAAATTTGCAGAGGGTCATTGCATAGAGTTGCTGGATATTGAAAACATCATGCAATCAATTCCGCACCGATATCCTTTTCTCTTAATAGATAAAATGGTGGAGGTCTATTTAGGGCAGTCTGCTATTGGTATTAAGAATGTATCGGTTAACGAACCCTGTTTTCAGGGGCATTTTCCTGGAAAACCAGTGATGCCGGGAGTGCTGATTATAGAAGCCATGGCACAAACGGCTGCCGTTTTGGTGGTAAGAACCCTGGGCGCAGAGTTCGAAGGGAAGATTGTCTACTTTATGACGGTAGAAAATGCCAAATTTCGTAAGCCTGTCGTCCCAGGAGATCAGATGCGCATCCATGTGGAAAAAGAGCGTAACCGTGGGAATGTTTGGAAGTTCAAGGGGGTGGCTCAGGTGGATGGTAATGCCGTTGCCGAGGCTGTTTTTAGCGCTATGATTATGGGTTAGTTTGTGTAGAAAAAACCAACGCTGATGGTGGGGTTAAAGTAGCCTCTGCAGTTCAGAGGGTTAAAAGATTCTAAAAAATACAGTGTTAGCCAGTTAGGTAGTAAAATAAAATGGCGCGTGAGATTCATCCTTCATCAATTGTTTCTTCTAAGGCACAGATAGAGGATGATGTTTATATCGGCCCGTGGTGTTCTGTTGGGCCAAATGTAAGAATAAAGCAAGGGGCCCGCCTTATTCAAAATGTTGTGGTTGATGGTCATACTCAAATTGGCCGGAACACAGTGTTTTATCCCTTTACGACCGTTGGGCTTGAACCGCAGGATTTGAAGTATAAGGGAGAACCTACCCAGTGTATTATTGGAGATGACACAGTGGTGCGGGAGAATGTTACTATTCACCGGGGGACAGCAACCGGTCATGGCCAAACCTCTGTAGGGAATAACTGTTTAATCATGGCCAATGCCCATATTGCCCATGATTGTCTATTAGGTGATCGGATCATTATTGTTAATAATGTGGTCATGGGGGGGCATGTTCATATTGATCATGATGCGAGGGTGATGGGGGCTGCTGCCCTTCATCAATTTGTAAGAATTGGTCGGGGGGCACTCATTGGGGGTGTTTGTGGAGTGGAGGCCGACGTTATTCCTTATGGGAGTGTGTTGGGGAACAGGGCCCGACTTGTTGGCTTACATTGGGTATGGTTGAAGCGCAATGGTGTGAGCTCTGCAGAAATTCATCGCATGCGGCAAGCTTTTCGGCTTTTATTTCCAAGAATTGAAAAAAAGAACCAGGATGTTTTTGAGAAAAGGTTGGAACAGGTTAAAAATCTTTATTCCTCTGAGCCCAAAATTAACGAAATTATCGAGTTTATTCAGGCGCCGAGTAAACGAGGTCTGGTTCGTATTGCAAAAAGGGTAGATTTTTCTTCAGAAATTGAAGGCGCTGTATAATTCTTGGCCCAGAATAATCCATTAAGAATAATCCATTAATATGAATACCCCATTAAATAGAATGTCCTTCCATAATAGCGCTGTAGGAATTCTTGCCGGTGGAGGAGTGCTGCCAGGACAGGTTGCTCAGAAGATTATCGCTCAAGGGCGGTCTGTTTTTATTATAGCCTTTGAAGGGTTTGCTGAAGAGGCTGTTATAAGGCCTTTTCCTCATGCGTATGTCAGGCTTGGGGCTGCAGGACAGCTTCTCTCTTTATTACGTCAAAACCACTGCCAGGATATTGTATTGATTGGCCCTGTGAGGCGCCCTTCTTTATTGGATTTACGCCCAGATAAGGAAGGGGCAAAAATCCTGGCGCGTTTGGGAAAGGCTTTTTTCCGTGGAGACGATGGATTATTAGCTGCATTGGTTAATATCCTTGCAGAAGAAGGTTTCCATGTGAGAGGAGCTCATGAGTTTCTCCATGAGTCCGTTGGCCGTTTAGGGGTTATGGGTAAGATTGTTCCTGATGAAGTTGCCCTGCATGATATTGAATTGGGTATAAAGGTTATTCATGCGTTAGGTAAGCTGGATATCGGGCAAGCCTGCGTGGTTCAGTCTGGTGTGGTTTTGGCTGTTGAGGCCATGGAGGGAACAGATAAAATGATTATACGAGCTGGTGAATGTCGTCAGCCAAGGCCAGGGGGTGTTTTGGTTAAATTGGCCAAGCCTGGGCAAGAGCGAAGAGCTGATATGCCGACTATTGGTCCACGAACCATCGACAATGTGGTGAAGGCAGGTTTGCGAGGGGTGGGTTTTGAACCAGGTAGTACTCTTTTTACTGATATGCAGGCTTGTATCGACCTCGCCGATCAACAAAATATATTCTTATATGGTATAGACTTGTAAGAACGTGAAAAGAATTAACCCAGAATAGAGTGAGAATAAAATGGCATCTTATTTACATACAATGATTCGTGTCAGTAATCTGGAGAAAAGCTTAGAATTTTACAAAGCTCTAGGTATGAAGGAAATACGCAGAAAAGAGGTGCCGGCGGGGAAATATACCCTCGTTTACGTGGGGTTTGCAGATAATGCCCATGGTCAAGCTGAAGTTGAGCTGACCTATAACTGGGGGCAGGACGATGGGTATGAGTTGGGAACCGGCTTTGGGCATCTGGCTGTGGGGGTAGACGATATTCATGCCTCAGTAGAGCGTATTCGTTCAGCCGGTTTTAAGGTCACTCGTGAACCAGGGCCAGTCAAATTTGGTACCACAATGATTGCCTTTGTAGAAGATCCCGATGGCTATAAGGTGGAGGTTATTCAGCCTGACTAGAGAATTCTGGCGGAAAACAAAACCTGTGAACAAGTGTACAATATGCCTGGTGGCGGGTTTACAGGGTATTAAGCCGCTTTGTTACCTTTTCAATAGAGGTAATAATGATTTGGGCCGATTTTTGGATGTCTGGATCTTTACTCAAGGCCAATTTATCAGCCATGAGAAGGGCAGGGGTAAGAAGTCCCTTTACATCATGACGGATGCTGGAAAGAAGCGTGTTTTGACTTTCTGTGGGGTTCGGGAAAGAGTGAGGAGATTTATTCATAGGTAAGAAAACTTCTTGAGAATGGAAGGGGATGAATATTGAAAAAGAAAGCCCAAAGAAAGCCCAGTAAAAGAAAGCTCAGTATAATATTTGTATTTATTGTTTTTATGACCTAGCCTTTAATGGTTTTAACGCATTTACTGAGAAATAAATAGAGAGATAATAAACAGCTATTTAAAAATTTATTTTTCAAAGAGCAGCCTCTTAGTGAGGACTAGCTTATTGGGATTAACTCAGAAGAATGAGTTGACCTTTTATAGGGAGATGAGTATAACCCAAAACAAAGAGAAAGGGGCTTGCCAAAGTCTCATAAGCCTTGTTGAAATAATTAACGGTTTTACTGGAGAATATAGTTATGAAGCGTACCTATCAGCCATCAAAACTGGTTCGTAAGCGTCGTCATGGTTTTCGTACTCGTATGGCTACAGTGGGGGGCAGGCGTGTTCTGTCTAACCGTCGTGCCAAAGGGCGTAAGCGTTTATCTGCTTAATATACAGGCCAGGATCTCTTGCCCATGCCTGCAGAACCTGGAATAGACGGGGCTGTTTCTGGTTTTCCAGAGCATCTTAAAGAGCGTAAAGATTTTTTAAAGGTTGCCGCCGCCGGAAAGAAAATCTCTCGTCCTGGTTTGGTGCTTCAGGCTCTTGAAAAGCGTGAGAGTTCTCAAATACGTGTTGGTTTTACTGTAACCAAAAAAATTGGGAAAGCCGTTATTCGCAACCGTGTTAAAAGGCGTTTAAGGGCTGTTGTTAGAGATATTCTGGCTCAACAAGCAATTTGTGGCGGTGATTTGGTACTGATCGGCCGGGCAGCAACCCGATTACGGCCCTATAATGATTTGCGGCATGATTTTCTACAGGCCCTTAAAAAAGCCGGAATGGCCCAATGAGAGTTTTCTCTCTTGCGGCAATCATTTTAATAAAGGGTTACCAATGGCTTCTAAGCCCCATTTTGGGAAATAATTGCCGTTTTTCACCGACATGTAGTGAATATAGTTTGCAATGTATAAAAATCCATGGTGTCGGTAAAGGATGTGTATTATCTTTTCTACGTATTCTAAAATGTAATCCGTGGCATAAAGGGGGTATTGATCCAGTTCCTCCCAAGGGGCAAAAAATATTTCCCCGTTGCCATTTCTAGTAATTTTTTATCTGGTTGTTATTGATGGAAATCAAGCGTCTTTTTGTAGCCATTATTCTTTCAGCCCTGCTTTTATTTGGGTTTGAATATTTTATTCCGTCCCAAACACAAAAAAATGTCCAAAAAGACATAGCACAAACCAGTAAAAATATTCCGGCAGGGTTTAATCAGGCTGCAGTCAATAAGGCGCCTATGGCTGGTTTAAGTAGCCAGCCAGTTTCTACCCCGTCTCCTGAAAGTGAAAGCCGTATCCCCATTGAAGGGGACAGGGTTAAAGGAACGATTGACCTTAGAGGCGCAAAACTTGATGATCTGCTGCTAACCGATTATCACGAAACAGTCAAAGACAATAGCCCGTTGGTACGGGTTCTTTCTTCCTTTCACGGTAAACAGCCTAATTATGTAGAAATCGGGTGGGTTCGTGGGGCGGGTGATACGACTAAACTGCCCGATGAGCATACCTTATGGAAGACCTCAGGCACTAAGCTAACCCCTACGACACCCCTCATTCTAACATGGGATAATGGGGAGGGTGTGGAGTTTGAAATCAAGCTTCTCCTCGATCATAATTTTATGTTTACCGTTAACCAAACAGTTAAAAATACCACGGCCAAGCCTATAACCTTATTTCCCTATTCCCGAGTTAGTCGTGGCTATACACCGGTGGAAACCGGAGGATATCTTGTTCATGAAGGGCCGGTTGGCGTGATTGATGGCCGCTTGCAAGAAGAATCCTATAAAAACCTTCGCAAAAATGCGACACCACCTACCAATATCGCTTGGAACAAGCAGGCGATGGGAGGCTGGTCTGGCATTACAGATAAATATTGGCTGACGGCTGTTATTCCTTACCAGAAAGATCGGGTGACCACAATTTACGGGTATGTTCCCAATGAGGGGGCTGGAACCTATAAGGTTGGTTATACTTACCAAGCCCCTGTTACGGTTTCAGCAGGTGGTAGTGAACAAACGAAGAGTTATGTGTTCTCTGGTGCAAAGGAAGTGCATCTTCTGGAATCTTATGAGAAAAGCCTCAATATTCCCAGCTTCTGGAAAGCTGTAGATTTTGGTTGGTTTGCTTTTATGACCCGGCCAATTTTCTTTGTATTGGATTGGCTCAATACGGTATTAGGGAATTTTGGTTTAGCCCTGATGGCTTTTACCTTGATTGTTAAAGCAATATTTTATCCTCTAGCTTCTAAACAGTATCATTCTATGGGCCGGATGAAAGATCTTCAGCCCAAGATGAAAAGCATACGCGAGCGTTTCAAGGATGATCCGACAGCTATGAACCGCGAAGTGATGATGCTTTATAAAAAGGAAGGCGTTAATCCTGCTTCGGGGTGTTTGCCTATGCTGGTGCAAATTCCTGTGTTCTGGTCTCTTTATAAAGATCTGTATGTGACGATTGAAATGCGCCATGCCCCATTTTTTGGGTGGATACGCGACCTTTCCGCACCAGACCCTACGAACGTCTTTAATCTTTTTGGGCTTATACCGTGGGATCCTACAACAATTTCTCCTATGTTACATCTGGGTGTATGGGGAATTTTGTTTGGAATTACCATGTTTTTTCAGCAAAAACTCAACCCTGCTCCTGTTGATCCCGTTCAACAGCGTATGTTTCAGATTATGCCTTTAGTCTTTACGTTTATTCTGGCCAGCCAACCTGCTGGTTTGGTGATTTATTATTGCTGGAATAACTTTTTAAGCATCCTTCAGCAGAAGCTGATTATGCATAGGAGCACAAAACGTAAAGGCCTGGTAACAACAGAGAAAAACTGAGTTTTTAGCTTTTAAGGGTTCTTTATGCCATTTTCGTCTTCAAAGGAAGAACAGGCTTTACTGGAAGAAGGGCGGCTGCTTTTTGCTTCAGAATGTAAGTTTTTTTTAGGAATTCAAGATCTGAAGCAGCTGGGGGAAGGGCAGTTGCCAGAAATTGCATTTTCTGGTCGTTCTAATGTTGGGAAGTCGAGCTTGCTAAACGCCCTTGCAGGGCAGAATTTTCTGGCACGCACTTCCTCTCGCCCAGGAAGGACACAGCAGCTAAACTTTTTTTCTCTGGCAAACAGATTGGTTCTGGTGGATATGCCTGGGTATGGTTATGCGGAAGCTTCTAAAAAGGTTAAGGAAAGCTGGCAGAACACCATGTTTACTTTCTTACGGGCCAGGCCGGTTTTAAAACGTGTTCTCCTCTTGCTTGATGCCCGTATAGAAGTTAAGCAGAACGATCTGCAGATGATAGACCTGTTAAACCGTGCGGCAGTAAGCTTTCAGGTTATTTTAACAAAGTGTGATAGTCTTTCCCAGCCGGCTCTTGTAGCCAAGACAGGAGAAGTTAATAAAATTGTTGCGAAACAGCCTGCCGCTTATCCGCACATTATGCTAACAAGCAGCAAGTCAGGGCAAGGTATTGATGAGTTGCGGGCACAGCTTGCGCAATTAGCGATACCACGTTTGTAGAATTGATTAGAAGCGGGTTAAAATGAAGTTACAAAGCTCCCATCATCCAGACTACCATGAAGAAGCCGCTGTTTTAGCACGGGCCTTGCCCTTTTTACGCCGCTATGCCGGCGATACCATTGTTGTAAAATATGGGGGCCATGCGATGAGCAGCCAAACATTGGCTGAGTCGTTTGGGCGTGATATCGCTTTGTTAAAGCAAGTGGGTGTTAACCCTATTATTGTTCATGGGGGTGGGCCGCAAATTAATGCCATGTTAGAAAAATTGGCTATTACTTCCCAATTTGTTGAAGGACTTCGTGTTACGGATTCTTCTATGATTGGTGTGATAGAAATGGTTCTGTCTGGCACCGTTAATAAACAGGTTGCAGCCCTTATAGGGAGTGCTGGGGCTATGGCCGTAGGAATTTCTGGTAAGGATGGCGGGCTTATCCAGGCCAGGAAATTAAAGAAGCACATAAAAAATACTGCTACAGGCCAAAAACAGGAAGTGGATCTGGGCTTTGTAGGGGTCCCTGTTAAGATAGATCCTCGGGTGCTCTATGCTCTTTCTGGCTCTGGCCTTATTCCGGTGGTAGCCCCTATTGGTGTGGGGGAGGAAGATAATGAAACCTATAATATTAACGCTGATATGGCCGCTGGGGCGATTGCTGGGAGCGTAAATGCCACACGTTTGTTGATGTTAACAGATGTGAGTGGGGTTATGGACCATAACGGTAATTTGATTTCTGAATTGACCGCAGAAGAGGCCATTAAGGGCATTGAAAGCGGCATGATTACCGATGGAATGATCCCTAAAGTGGAAACGTGCCTTGCAGCGGTTAAAGCTGGTGCAAAAGCTGCTGTGATTTTAGATGGCAGGGTGGCGCATGCTTGCTTGTTAGAGCTTTTTACAGCAGCTGGGCCGGGCACTTTGATAAAAGCGTAAAGATGACTCAAGAATTAAAGTGTTATATCGTAAAGGAGGTTTTTGTGGATAATGGAACTTTTCAAAAGCAGATAGAGGCTCTTTGGGAGAGAAGGGATAATCTGTCCTCTTCAGCAGGTCAGGAAGAAAAAGCAATTATTGAGCGTGTCTTGCTGGCGCTAGATCATGGAAAGTTGCGTGTTGCAGAACCTTCAGAAAATGGCTGGATTATTCATGAATGGGTCAAAAAAGCAATTTTGCTGTCCTTTCGGGTGAATGACAATAAGGTTATGATAGATGCTGCCCCGTTTGGATACGACAAGGTCCCTCTAAAATTCAATCGATGGACTGAAAAGGATTTTGCCCAGGCGGGCTTTCGTGTTGTTCCTGGTGCGGTTGTGCGCCGTTCTGCCTTTATTGCACCAGGGGTTGTGCTTATGCCAAGCTTTGTAAATGTGGGGGCTAGGGTGGATTCTGGCACGATGATCGATACTTGGTCAACCGTTGGGAGCTGTGCGCAAATAGGGAAGAATTGTCATATTAGTGGGGGTGTGGGCATTGGTGGGGTATTGGAGCCATTGCAAGCTGCCCCTGTTATTATTGAAGATGATTGCTTTATTGGTGCCCGCTCGGAAATTGCAGAAGGTGTGATTGTTGAGCGAGGAAGTGTTATTTCCATGGGGGTCTTTATTGGTGCTTCCACCAAAATAATCGATCGTAAAACAGGTGAAATCTTTATGGGACGGGTACCAGCCTATTCGGTTGTTATTCCGGGGGTTATGCCCGCTAAAAACACAGCCGAAAATGGAGAACCATCACCAGGTTTGGCCTGTGCTGTTATAGTTAAGCGGGTTGATGAACGGACCCGCTCAAAAACTTCAATTAATGAATTGCTAAGGGATTAGCAGGAATAAGATGGGCTACTCTTCTGGATCAATTGATGATAATGATGTTGTAGAGTTCGCCCAGGCTCTGCTGAAAAAAGCTTCAGTCACACCGGCTGATGAGGGCGTGCAGGGTATTCTCATTTCTCAACTTGAGCGTATGGGGTTTTCAGTGACTCTCCTTCCGTTTGGAAGTGGCGAAAAGAAAACCCTGAATTTCTTTGCCCGGTTAGGAGAGCATTCCCCCCACATCTGTTTTGCCGGTCATACGGATGTTGTTCCCCCCGGAGGAGAAGGGTGGGTTCATGCGCCTTTTTCTGGTGTGGTAGAAAAAGACATTCTTTATGGTCGAGGTGCTTGTGATATGAAAGGTGGCATAGCTGCCTTTGTCTGCGCTGTTGAGAAGATACTTAAAACCTGGGACCGTAGGAAAGGCTCAATAAGTTTTCTTATTACGGGAGATGAGGAAGGAACTGGAGAGTTCGGTACAAAATGTGTGCTGGAATGGATGAAAGCCCAAAACCAGATTCCTGATTTTTGCTTGGTAGGGGAACCCACAAATCCCAATATATTGGGAGAAACCATAAAAATAGGCCGTCGGGGAAGCCTGAATGCAAGAGTTGTTATTAAAGGGGTACAAGGGCATGTGGCTTACCCGCATAGAGCCGATAATCCTTTGCATAAATTAGCCTCATTACTGAATTTTCTTGTCACTCATGAGTTAGATAAGGGGAATGAATGGTTTGAACCCTCTTCCTTGCAGGTTACCAGCATTGATACAGGCAATGATGTTACAAACCTCATTCCTGGAGAGGTGGAGATTCGCCTCAATATTCGTTTTAATACAGAGCATACAGGGCAGAGTTTAAAGACGTGGCTGAATGAGAGTATTGAGCGTTTTATACCGCATTATTCTTTAGAGGTCGCCATAAGTGGTGAGGCCTTTTTAACCCCACTAGGCGTTGAAGTTTCTGAACTCCAGAAAGTCATTCTGGAGCAGACAGGTCGAAATGCTAGACTCGATACTGGGGGTGGAACGTCGGATGCACGTTTTATAACACACTATTGCCCAGTCGCTGAGTTTGGTCTTGTGGGGCAAACCATGCATAAGGTTAATGAGCAGGTTCAGTTGTCAGATCTTAGAGGGCTTGAGACTATTTATCGTCTATTTTTACAGAAAATGTTATGCGGGGCTGGCCATGAAACAGTATAAACCAAGATCAGGGAAGGGCTCTTCTCAGGTTACCCATATCGCTCGTGGTTTATGGGCCTTAGCCCGTGGAAAACCCAACTCTTTTCAGCTTTTGGGAGAGGATAAGGAAAGTTTTTTACGGGCTCTAGCCCCACATATTGCGTTAATATTAGTAAGTTTTTTTGTAAGATTAAAGTCAGATACAACTTTAATTTCTATAAAATGGGCCCTTTTTAGCCTTTGTAGCCTGTTGTTTTTTCCTGTGGTGATTCAGCTTCTATCAGGGGTCTTTAAAAGGCGGGAATATTGGCTAAGATTTACAGTTGCGTATCTTTGGTCCATCTGGATTGTGGGCTGTGCATTTGCCCTTATTCTTCTTTTAGGGTCACTTTTTGTGCACTCATCTAATCCCCTTATAGTGAAAGCAGCTTTGATCATTCCTGTCATTTATTCCCTGTGGTTAACATTTTTTATGATTTTAAATGGCCTAAAACTGAAAATGCCCTTTGGAATTTTGTTTTTCTTGTGCCTCTTTGGAATTAATTTGTTAGGTGGTGTGGCTATGCTTTTTCTTTTTCACAATGAGTTTTTGCATTATCAGGAATTATTGCAGGGGCTACCTCCCATTAATGGAATGACCTCGTAAAGTTCTTTTTCTTGGTGTTATAAGTTTCACGATCTTTCTTTATCAACGAGTTGATTGCCTCTTGTGGTTTGGGCGGTGGGGTTTTCAAAGGGATCTGGTTGATAGCCTATATGAGTCAGGTAGAGTCCGCAAGCTGGGGCGGTGGGACCTGCGGCAGAGCGATTACGGGCTTCTAGCGCACTTTTCACTTGTAAAGGGTGCCATGTTTTTTCTCCCACCAGCTTTAAAGTGCCCACAATATTCCTTACCTGATGATGCAGAAAAGACCGTGCCGAAATATCAATAATAATGCGGTCTTCTTGTTGGATAATGTGAATGTTGCTAATGGAACGAAAAGGCGATTTGGCTTGGCAGGCTGTGGCCCTGAAAGAGGAAAAATCGTGTTTTCCGATGAGAAACTGTGCCCCTTCAGCCATAAGGTTGGGGTTTAGGGTGCGCTTAACGTGCCAAACTCGGTTTTCGTCTAGAGCTGGGCGAGATGGCCGATTGAGAATAATGTAGCGGTAGCTTCGTGAAATGGCAGAAAAACGGGCGCTCCACTCTTTATCCACAGGAGCAGCATCAAGAATAGCAACATTGTGGGGGATAAGATGGAAGTTAAGACCATCCCTGATTTTTTTACTATTATAAAAAACAGAGTCTGGGAAATCGAGGTGGGCAACCTGCCCAAGGGCATGGACGCCCGCATCTGTTCGGCCGGCTGTAATACTGCTCACAGGAATGCCACCGCTAAGCTTTTGGGCTGCTTCTTCTAAAACTTGTTGGATAGATAAGGCACTCTCCTGGCGTTGCCAGCCAGAAAATGCAGAACCACAATATTCAAGCTTAACAGCCCAGCGGGAAATACCCATAATTATAGTCCCGCTCGGTCAATAAGGAATGGCTGGAAACATTTTTTATTTATTGTCCCAAAATAGAATGAATTGGCAAGGGATAACCCAGCAGAAACTGAGCTGTAGGAAGCATTTTCCCCCCAGGACGCTGTAAAGATTCAATTTGAAGGGCTGTGTGCTCACCACAGTAAATGGTTAAGGATTCATCTATTATGGTGCCGGGGGTATGAGCAGTCATACCATGGGGAAGAGGAACAGGCTTTACACGGCTTATTTTAAGAACTTCCCCCTTATAGTGGGTATAAGTTCCGGGCCATGGGGTAAAGGCTCGTACTTGTCTATCAATCTGTTCTGCTGGGTGTGCCCAATGAATGGCACCATCCTGTTTAGTAAGGCGAGGGGCATAGATTACTCCATCGTCAGGTTGGGGGGTGGGGGTGGGCCATATTTGTAAAACCTGTAAGAGAAGAGACGCTCCCAGCTCTGAAAGCGTATCATGAAGGGTTTGGGCGGTTGTAGTGGGTGTAATAGCAACCTGGTCTTGTAAAAACACTGGCCCTGTATCGAGTCCTTCCTCCATTTTCATAATGGACACACCACTTTCTTGATCCCCTGCAAGGATAGAAGACTGAATAGGGGAGGCTCCACGCCAACGAGGTAAAAGACTGGCGTGAATATTCAGGCACCCTTTGGGAGGAATGTTTAAAACCTCCTTTGGTAGAATAAGCCCATAGGCGGCCACCACAATAACATCAGGCTTGAGCGCTAAAAGATGGACTTGCTCTTCAAGGTTGTTTTTAAGTTTGAGTGGAGATCTGATTGGAAGCGAAAGTTTTTCGGCATAGGATTGTACTGCTGAAGGAATAACCTTATATCCTCGTCCTGCTTTACGGGGAGGTTGGGTATACACACACGCTATTATGTGGCCCTTTTCATGTAGGGTTTTCAGGGCGGGGACAGCAAAGTCTGGCGTTCCCATATAAACAATTTTTAATTTTGCCATGCAGCTATCCCTCTATGCAAAAAAACCTATTTTGCGACTCTTCATTCTGTCGGCCACGAATAACAAGCTGATTATCTTCTTGTGTTATTTGAAGGTCTTCCATCATGAACCCTGCAATCGCAAGAGTAATACGAAGGGCCGTTGAGCTTAGCTGTTCGATATTATAAAGAGACTAAGCTGCTGAAGAGGAAAGAAGCTTTTTGCGTTTTTGCATTTTCTTCATGATCATATCGCGTTTCAGTTTAGAAATATGATCGATAAACAAGATCCCATCTAAATGGTCTAGCTCATGCTGAATACATGTGGCTAAAAGTCCATCGGCTTCTAATTCCTGAAGGTTAAACTTTTCATCCTGAAACCGTACCTTAATAGCAGCCGGACGTGTGACCTCCTCAAACTGGTCAGGAATGGAAAGACAGCCTTCACGATGACTATTAATTTCTTCAGAAAAAGAGATAATCTCAGGGTTGATAAATATACGTGGGTCTGCGGTATCGTCTCTCATGAGATCGATTACGAAAAATCGCAAGCTTATGCCCACCTGGGGAGCTGCCAGGCCAATGCCTTGTGCCTGGTACATGGAAGAAAACATGGAAGGGAGGATTTGACTGACAGTTTTATAATCTGCCTCTGTTATCCTTTCAGCCTTCTTCCGCAAAACAGGATGGGGAACAGTTAGAATCTGCAGTTGGTCTTGGTGAGTCATCGGTGTTTGCATTTCTGTCAGAAGATTAAGAACAGGTTCTTTGATCCTTATTTATATAGAGCGTTTTTTAGTGAATATCTAGATCGGTGTGAGAAGAGTAAAGGTTTTCTGGGTAGGATATGATAAAGTTTTTGAATATTTTGTACTTGTATGCAAAGCCTATATACCCATATTATGACAAGAGATTCATTGCTGTTAAAACAGGATGGATCGAAAATGATTGTCTCGCTCAATAGGGAGGAGGCGTACATATATGTCAGGACGATTGTTTACATCACCTTTATTTCTCGGCTTTGACCATTTGGAAGAAATGCTAGAGCGTGCAGAAAAAGTTACTTCCGATGGTTACCCGCCTTATAATATCGAGCAGCTAAGTTCAACGGCTCTTCGTATAACCCTTGCGATTGCAGGGTTCATGATGGAAGACCTTCAAATAACACAAGAAGATAATCAGCTTGTTATTCGTGGCCGACAGAATGAAGAGTCGCAAAATAGGGTTTTTTTGCATAGAGGGATAGCCGCAAGACAATTTCAAAAAGCTTTTGTTTTGGCAGAAGGCATTGAAATTAGTGGCGCTTGGATGGATAATGGCCTACTGCATATTGATATTATAAGACCGCAACCCGAGGTGCGGATTAAACGTATTAAGATAATGCAGGGAAAGCAACCGACCCGGTCAGTGAGCACCTCTCCGAAGATTGATGCTCAGATTTCAGAGGTTGAAGAGGTCATGCTGCCAAAGCATAGGGCCGTACGGGCTTTGGGCGATAGAGAATAGAGATGGTGTGTGTCCACTTATTGTTTCTGACATTCCATTAGGGGTAATTATAATGAAGAATTCAACGCCTGGTTATAAAAATAATGTCCAAAAAGGTGATCATTCCGTAGCCGTCGATATTCGTCACCTGACCGATAATCAGTTAAAATCTCTTGGTATGGCACAGATGGCGTATGTAAAATCTGTTGTTGTGGATGGAGAAGCTGCTTTTGCTATCCATGCGGCAGATGGCACACCCATGGCCTTAGCTGGTGATAAAGCCACAGCATTTGCAGCGATTATTCAACAGGAAATGCTCCCTACCCTTGTTCACTAAAAAATGAGTTCGTGGGAATCCGGGGGGATAAGAAAAAAGGGTGTAGAAAATTCTATGCCCTTTTTTGTATGCTTAAAAATTAGTCTGCTTAATTAAAGAGTGGTTTTCTTAACGTTTTTGGGCAGCGCTCGTATCGATCCAGCTAATATTGCCATCCATGCGCTTGTAGAGGATACTGATCTGATTATTGGCCTTATTTCTGAAAATAAGAAGGTTTTGGTCTGCCAGGTCAAAGCGCATCAGAGCTTCATCAATATTCAGTTGTACAATTTCTGTAGGGTACTCAGTAATAATTTGAGTGTGGGAATCTACTTGGTTTGTTGGCAGGTTGGCTTCATTGTCATTTTGTTGAGCATCGGCCTTATCAAGATCCTGCTTAAGAATATATTCTTTCGCCATCTCATTAATAGCATCGCTCATGGAAAGAGTACGCGCATGGTTGCTAATTCGTTTATGGTAACGCCTAAGCCGTTTAGCGATATGTTCTGCAGCATCATCGAAAGCAGCAATGGCATCAGTTCCTTCACCTTCGCCACGGAGAAGAAAACCATTCCCCACATAGACATTGATATCACAGGTAAAAAATGAACGTTCTTTGCTAAAAGTCACTTTAGCGTCTATGGCTTTATCAAAGTATTTTTCAATGATGGCGTCTAGATGGGTACTAACCTGGTTTTGTAGACTTTCTGAAAGGTCAATCTGTTTACCGGAAATCTGAAGTTTCATATGATCGTTTCCCCGCTACTATTTTGATAAGTAACGTAAAATATAAAGGTTTAAGAAAGTTTTCAAAAACATCTTATGACAATATCATAAAGAGAAACCCTGAAATAGGGATAAAAGTTCTTTTCTTTTGTGACGAAATTATGCCTAAAAAAACTCTAGCAAAATAATATCTGTTCGCCCACCCTAAAATAGGCAATAAGTTGAGACGAGAAGGAGAATTTATAGTAGAGTATAATGAGGGTTTATAGGGAAAAATTATCGCCTAGGTAAACACGCCTGACATCTTCGTTGGCGACAACTTCATCTGGCGTTCCTTCCATAAGCACCTGGCCGCTATGCATAATATAAGCCCGATCAATAATCTCTAGTGTTTCTCTAACGTTATGATCAGTAATGAGCACCCCGATGCCACGGTCTTTAAGGTGAGAGACCAGGTCACGGATTTCCCCTACAGCAATAGGGTCGATCCCTGCTAGGGGTTCATCAAGCAGAATATAATGGGGCTGGCTAGCCAAAGCCCGGGCGATTTCAAGCCGGCGTCTTTCCCCTCCCGATAAGGCAAGAGAGGGAGAGTGCCGGAGATGAGAGATGCCAAATTCGGCCAGAAGGCCATCAAGCATGATTTTGCGCTTTTCTAGAGAGGGCTCAATGACTTCCAAGGCAGCCATAATATTCTGCTCAACATTCAATCCCCGGAAGATGCTGGCTTCCTGCGGAAGATAACCAATGCCAAGTCGTGCTCTTCTATACATGGGCAGTAAGGTAATATCTGCCCCATTAAGGGTAATGTTGCCTGTATCCGGTTGTACAAGTCCTACAATCATATAGAAGCTTGTGGTTTTGCCAGCGCCATTTGGACCGAGCAACCCGACAGCTTCCCCCCTATGGACCCGTAGGGAAACATTTTGTACTACAGGCCGCTTTTTATAGGTTTTCCCAATATTTTGGGCAATCAGGCCTGTTTCGTTAAAAATTTCAGAAGGAGGAGGAAGCAGTTCAGACGATGCAGACATGGGGTGACTCTGGTTTGGGTGTTAATTCTTATTGGGAGCGGAAGGTGAGGTTTGGGGAGAAGTTTCATTCGGTACGACCAGCCCATGCACCCTATTGCCAGGGCTTTGGGTCATTGTTGCAATTCCAGTGTGCATATTGATAATAGCTTCAGCACCGTTTAGCTGGTTTGACCCGCGTGTGATAATCACGTTTCCTAGAATACGGGCGATGCCGGTATCGGGTACATAGACCCCTCTATCTCCTGTGATGGTTTCCAGCTGAGTTCTGACAACAACATGGCCAAAAGCATTGACCTTTTTTAGTTTTTGTCCTCCCCCTGAACCCTGGCTTTGGCTGGCTTTGGCGGGTTTTGGCTGGGTATTGTTTTGATCTGGGTCGCTGTACCCAACCAAGACATCGGCTTTGACTTGTTTACCTTCGTTAGTGGTTACAGTAGCGTCTCCTCTGCCAATGGAAATATGGGTTTGGGAATAATACTCCATGGAATCCCGGGCTGTGAGCACATCTTGTGGGGTGGTAAGCTTCATCGCTTTTCCTGTCATGACCAAAGCGGCTTGGTCAATATCATATAAGGCTCTGTCGCCCCAGGCCTGATCGGTATGGGTAAAAATATGAACATGGCCAATAGCTTCCAGTCTGTAAATTTCATTAGCACCCGTATCATCTGGGGTGGAGGACTTGCCCTGAGTGGTGGGCGTATCCTTTTTTTCTCCTGGCTTTGGGGCTTTTTTGCGGTAATAGGCAATAAGCTGGTCTGCCAGAACGGTAACATCTCCTCTTACGGCCTGTGCTTGGTTATAAGCTGTGACAGTTTGGGTATTTTGGTTCCAGTCAAACCCTCCTACAGCGGTTACGGTAATTTGTCCACCATGGGAAAGATCAATACCCTGAGCGTAGCTTTTTGAAGCATGAATGGGTAGGAAAACAAAAAAAGCGGCAACAACCCCCGAGAATATAGAGTGGTTTTTAGGGGGCTGCGGCATGGGGCAATCCTTCATCTTCAATAGGGTGTGCAATGGAAGGGGGGGGTGGGGCAATATGTTCATCATTCAAGATGAGTCGGGAGGGGCCCTTAAATTGCGAGAACCCCTCATGTTGAGCCATAAAATATCCCTGCGCATCCAAAATGCCAAAGGGGCCTTCGGCATGGACCCAGTTTTCTGATGTAACAATGTTACTCTTAAGAGCAATATCGGCACTGGGCCCTCTCATAATGACACCATCGTTTCTGTATAACATAACATCCTTATATAAATCCAGATATTGGGTTTGCTGGATGTAAACCCCATTATCAGCCCTAAGAAATAACCAGGTATTATCCGAACTAAAAGTATCAGCGGCAGGATTTGTCAGGAATATTTCATCCTCACTATTTTGTACAGCCTTATCAGCCGTAATCATGAAAGGCTTGGAGTGGGCATCAAGCCCACGATAGGTGGCTGAAAGCATGGTTCCACTTTCCACTTTTAAATGCTCAAGCTGGGCGATGGCGGCTTTATTGCTGTGGATAATGCGGTCTACCTCTGGCCATGCTGCAATAAGCCCCAACAGAATAAGGGCTGCAGCAGGCAGGATCCACTTAGCGAGGCGTAATAAGATCCTTCTTCGTTCCAGATCCTTATTTTTTATTTTCTGGCGGGAGGAAAGGCTGTTTTGTTCCAGCAAAAGTCTTTGGCGGATAATTTCTTCCTGTGTGCGGTTAAAATCTGCCCGTTGAGGGGGAAGAGACTTGTCAAAACGGGGGTCTTTTCTCTGGTCGGTCATGTTAAGCCTGCCCGCAACAGGTCATGAATATGGATAATTCCCATCGGTCTATGGTTTTGGTTAATAATAAATAAGCAGGTCACGGGTTTTGCTGGATCGTTCATAATTCTTAAAGCGTCTGCTGCTAGCATATCGGCGGTGATGGTAAGGGGGGCAACATTCATGACTGCTTCTGCTGTAAGGTTATGGAGGGTATTGGCGTGCGTATAGAGGACCCTTCTTAGGTCTCCATCTGTAATAATACCGACAAGCTTTCCATCATCGCTCACAACCCCCAGGCAGCCAAAAGCTTTTTGGGTTATTTCAAGAATGGCTTCATGCATAAGGGTTGAAGGAGAAACAAGGGGGAGTTCTTTGCCTGTGTGCATCAGATCTTTAACGAAAGCCAGCTTAGCTCCAAGGGTACCTCCAGGATGAAAAAGGCTGAAATCATGGGGGGTAAACCCCTTTTTTTGCAAGAGGACTACGGCTATGGCATCGCCGATGGCCAATTGCATGAGAGAGGTGGTTGTGGGGGCAAGGCCCATAGGGCAGGCCTCTTGAACTGTTGGTAATATCAGGGCGATATCACTTGCTTTTGCAAGGGTTGAATGGGCAGAAAAGGTAATACAGCATAACAGGATACCGATGCGTTTGGCATAGGTGATGATATGGCTGAGCTCTGCGGTTTCCCCAGAAGCGGAGATAGCAAGAATAGCATCTTCCTTTTGAACCATTCCGAGGTCCCCATGGGAGGCTTCCGAGGGGTGAATAAAAAGTGAAGGGGAGCCGGTTGAAGCGAGGGTAGCTTGTATTTTTTTGCCAATATGGCCGGATTTTCCAATGCCTGTAACGACAATTCTCCCCTTTAGGTCTGCTAAAGCCTGGATAAGGGTTTGAAATTGCTGCTGGGTTTCGCCCGTTTGGGATACCAATGAGGAAGGAGAGAATTTCTCCAAAAGGGTCTGCAACCCGGCTTGCTCCCTTTTTAGAAAGGCATAGGCCAGAGCAATATCTGTATCGCAGGTCTTTTCGGTCGATACGAGTGTAGTCATTGGCTATAAAACCCGTGATGAAAGCAGATGAAATGCAAAGCCTGGCAAACCCTTATGGTAAAATAACAGGAAGAAGGAGGTGATAATAGTGATTTATTTGAAAATAATTACCTATGAGAAAAAATATCGGGCTCTTCATACCCTAGTAGATCCAGTTTGGCCCGTGCCGGGATAAAAGCAAAACAATGCTCAGCCAAAGTAAGGCGGTTTTCCCGAATAAGCATTTTCTCAAGTTTTTCCCATAGGGTATGAAGATATAGCACATCGGCTGCTGCATAGTTTTTTTGTTCTTCAGAAAGGATTGCAGTGCCCCAGTCGGATGTTTGTTGTTGTTTGCTGAGCTCTATGGAGAGTAAATCACGGCACAAAGCAGCCAACCCGTGCCGGTCGGTATAGGTGCGGACAAGTTTGGAAGCAATTTTGGTGCATTTTACATTGGTTATGTCAATTCCTAGGGTATGCTGCAGAATGGCCACATCAAATCGTGCGAAATGCATGAGCTTTACAACGACGGGGTCTTCCAAAAGTCTTTTGAGATTAGGGCAGTCATAACCATTGCCACCAAGGGCACGGGGGATAATCTGAACGAGGTGGGCTTTCCCATCTCCAGCAGAAATCTGCACCAGGCAAAGCCTATCCCGATGTGGGTTAAGGCCCATAGTTTCTGTATCTATTGCAATGATATTCCCCAGATTGAGGTTATCAGGCAGATCGTTTTTGTAAAGATGGATTGAGGGGGGTATCATCAAAAATCTCACATATACATAATTGGTAATGGCAGCCACTTTTTGGATTATAGACTATAAAGTAAAGATACCATTTCGTATAACTTTATGAAAGAGAGAGATTTTGTTATCTGATACTGTTACTTGGCAGTGTTATCTAGCAATGTTACCTGGCAATGTGATCTGGCGGTGGTGGAGAGATCTTAAAAATAAAGATCAAAAGAAAAAACGTAATTTTGCCCAAAAAAGAACATTGTTATAATGTTACATCTATAAGCCTGAAAAGAAGTACGTAAAACAGGTAAATAAACAAACTAGTTAATAAGTAGAAAATACTTTAGCTCATATAAAAATTTTTATATGAGCTATTTGTTTAAATAAACCTCTTCTTTTTTTTCTGAATGTGGAGTAGGCGGATGGTGGAAAGAAGGTTCAGAAAAAATGCTGACAAAAGAAGGGGTCATATCGTAGTTTTTAAAGGTCTGGTTGTTTCCACTATCAAGGATATATATCAAGGGGAATAATTGTGTCATGGCTTGTGGAATCGTGTGGAGAAAACATCGTGGGATATTGGTTGATGTGAAGGCCATTTTCTGTTTTTTGCTAGATGGTGGGATCTAGTTCAGAAAAATTTTGTAAGATCATATTGTCGGTTCCTAAAACAACAGAGAAATTTTCAAGATTATAGGTGTTTTCCAGGTCAATAGTTGTCGTTTCTGTTCCGAGTTAAGTTGATGGGTTGGCAATGTTGCTCTGGAATATGGCATCTTCATTGCCTTGGTAGGAGGTGGTTTTTCCAGTAGATTCGGCCATGGCAGAGATATCATGTTACTCTTTGTAGAGGAGGAGGCCGTAGGATCAGCACTAGCCTGCTGGGTATTGTTGATCAAGAATTGCTTTTTCCACTATGTATTTTCCACTATTAACTATAATAGTGGCTCTATTTGTTAGGGTAATTTAACAAATTGTGAGGGGCGTTCAAAGCTTGTGCCGTTACAATTCCAAATTCTGTGTTGCCGGTAAGCGGTAGGGTACTCTGTATTGCTATGGTTAAGAACAAGGGTAGTATTTTGGCCCGTGAAGGAAATAATGCCGGTTTTCTGAAAGATGCTGGCATGGGCAGAAGCATTTTGGGTTATCTGGAAGAATAAGCCGTTATTTTTCCTCTAAAGCATTTAAGACGATGTTGATATTTTCTTCTGATCTTGGAACAAGAGCCAGCTCCTCTTTTATTACCTTATTTCATGACAAAAAATTTCTTTACGCTGTAAATGAAATTGACGACTTTACTAAAGAGGGTGATGGTTCTGTAACCTCTTTTTCTAAATAGAGCGTAAATATTATTTAACAGAAATATCTTAATAAACTAGATGAAGATCGATTGGGTGTGGGTATCTATGTGGGTTAGGGTCACAGTGTTTCCGGTATTCAGCGTATAAACTGTATTACCGGAATTCGTATATGAGGCCGAGAGAATATTTTGATCTGTTCCTAGAGAGATATGGTTGGTCGAGCCTGCAGTTTTAGGGAGAAAGTTTTCCAAAATGACATTTCCTGTTCCCACAATAATATTATAGAAACTGTCGGAATTTCCTTTAAACTGGCTTGTATCAATGAGTGCAGAGCCTTGCCCAAGAACAGCATTAAGCTGGCTGTTCAGGCCAGAAATGGTAGCATTTTCTATTCCCTGTTTATAGGTTACGTTTCCTTCCGTAGGGCCAAGACCATATATTTTCAAAGAGTTATCAGAAGGGGAGAGGCTGGAGGCTGAACTATCTTGAGAAGCCCCTGTGATGGAAAGGCTTCCGCGGCCATTAGTGACAATAACATTGGAGCCGCCTTGGTGAGTAATGTCTGCATAGCCATTTCCATTCCAGATGGTATCTTCACCAAGTAGTGTGGCAGAAAGATAAGTGTTTGAAAGGGCTGCATCGTTTAGAATAAGGTTTGTGTGGCTACCGCTGAAAGAGAGTGACCCTGTTTTTTGAAAAATTGCAGCTTCAACAGGGGCATTTTGTATGACTGTATAGCTGGTGTTACTGGTATTGAGGGTATCAAGGATAATATTGACTTTTCGCCCACTTAATTCGGCATCGGGAAATTGATCGATGTTGATCGTGCCGGTTGCTTTTCCGGCAGCAATGGTCGTTTGGTTTGAGTTAACAAGAGTTTGAAGGGAGGTTGATGAAAAACCAGGCTCAGATTCTATGGGATTGGGGGCTGTTCTATCTTGTAAGCTCATAGAAAGGGTTTTATCTCCAGCCCAGATCATGTTACCGCCATAATCCAGTATAAAGCTTGGAACAGAGTACGTTCCGTTGAGAACAAGAAGAGTATTTTGAAGCTCGTAACTTCTCGGAGCTGTATTGGTGTTATTGGCTGAAACCGTAACAAAGACAGTGTTCTTATCCTCTTCTGAATGGCCAAAAAATTTACCATTTTGCTCACCAGTCAGTACAAAAGAGAAATGACTTCCCGTTCCATAAGCATTCACCATATTGGTATTTGCTTGGGTAATATCGATAAGGGTTTGCCCGGATGATGGTGTTACTGAGTTGTAGAATGTCGGAATAAAATCCTCATGGGAGGGCGTAAACGCCAGTGAGCCTCCATTGATTGGTGAAAGAAGAATGTGGTAGTTTCTGGCAACATAGTCACTTCCCGTATCATCCAGAAAGCTTGTATCATAAAGGGTATCGCCTCCTTTATAGGTGGCAATATATATAATAGAAAGGCCAGAAATTCTGGTGTTATTATATGAGGTTAATGTTGCCATTTCTAAACCTTTCATAGGGATCATTGTAACGAATTGACAAAATAACTGACTGACAAGAACTTTAAAGAGTGGGTCATTTTTTGCTCTCAGATTATGGTATTACCTCTCTCAGATTAGGTATTACAGTATCTGGATTTTTATGGTGGTCGCTTCAGTTAATGACTTATTAATAATATAGGGTCTTTTTGCAAAATAATACAAATCTTTAAACAACAGGATAAGGCTTCTGTCCGTAAAGCTTTATCAACTCTGATTGATCATGCAGATTTTTCAGGCTGGAGCCATGCAGCGCTCGTGCGCTCTAAGGTCGATTTGGTTGATTGGGATGAATGACACCCGCACCTATACCCTCTCTGTGCGTGATCAGGGGATTAACCCTGTTGGTGGCAGGGCGTGCGCAGACGTCCACATTAAGCCTCGTTGTCAGTAGGGAAAGGAGCGTGAGCATTTCAGGGCACAGTCCTATTATGCACTTTCTGGCCTGTTTTATTGTCCCCACGAAACAGAGCAAGTGATAGCTCGGTGTAAGTGATAGCCTGGTGGAAGCCTCGTGAAGGGCAGGGGGATGTGGTGAGGAAGGCTGCCTGATTGATAAGGGCTTTCTCTGATAGGCTGTGTCACGATTGATCAGGACAGCCGGCCCTTTTGGCCAGCATGACAGAAGATAAAGAAAAAGCATGCTGCTCCTAAAGGGATCTCTGGTGCTGATATTGCCATATTGGCCTCCAGAAAATGGGGTTATACTACACAGCAGACATTGGAGACATCCAATGGCTCTATGGGAAGAAACTGATCACCTCCCCACGAACAGACTCCTCCTTTTTGCCCCAAAGCCAGTTTTCTGAAGCACCAGATTATATTAGCGTGCGTTTGTTCTAAGGGTGTGGGCTGCTTTTGTTATTCAATGGTCAGTTATACAGCCTACTGTAAGAACCAGAGATAATTTCGTGTCTTATGACTTAGATCGAGGTCTGTATGGTTTAGGGAAGGAAGGTTTGATATTATGGGAGATGACTATAAATTATTGATGGATTAAGAAATTTTAACCAAGTCGTAGCGAATACGGTTCCGGATTTCAGGAGTGATTGATTCTTTTCTACACTCGGTCATTTCTACGATCGGTAATATAGTACTAAGTGGCAGGCAGGTCTTCTTTTTATTGGTTTTCAAAGAGGAGATGGCGTTCAAAGAATAGGAAGTATCAAAGTCATTCTTGGTTCACCAGAAAATTCGTCAGAAATCGCATCCTTATCAAGGCGCTGAACGGCTTTGGCTATTTTGTATATGCAAATAAATTCGTAGGAGAGGTGCTCTGGTTTTGCACTGGTCGCTTCTGGAAGCACCATGAGATATTCTGAATATTTTTGTTTTACTATCTGAAAAATAAAGAAGAATTCAATTATCTCACTCAAGACGCAATAAGGTTTAAGTTAAAGTGTAGAAGGTACATTTTCTTGTATAAATTCTCTGTCAAAAGAAAACTTATTTTTCAATCATTCTTGTATTTTCTTATGTAAGGAATATAAGGCCATTATGGGACAGCAATACTAAAAAATAAAAAATCGTTTATCTCTAAAATTTACTTTTCTTGTTGGGGTTATGAGGAGGAATTTTTCTTCATCCGCCAAGGGTAAATGCTATTGTCCTAACGTTCCATTATAGAGTTTAACAATAATACCGACAACTAAAATATAATTTATATTATTTTTTTGTATGCATAGTTGATATTAATAATCATTATTAGTATTTCTTTTAATAGAAGTTAAAATTTTATTAAAAGTTTGGAGTGTCTCTGTGTTTACATCTCTTGTGAAAAAACAAAACATAGTATTGTATATTTCATTAATATGTATTAATTCGGAAGCATTCGCTGATAGCAGTAATCAAGTTGAAAATATTGTTGTTAAAAGTCATTTAAATAAATTTAATAAAAATTATTCAATATTTAAAGACATCAATACCACTGCTACAAAAACGGATACGGCTATTGATCAAACTCCACAAAGTATTACCGTTGTTTCTCAAGATAGGATAAATCTTTTAAACGCACGGAGTATAAATGAGGCTATTCGTTATATTGCAGGTGTAAGTGATTATGGTTCAAAGGATGATCCTCGAGGGTTTTTCGGCACGATACGGGGTTTTGAGCCAAGCATTTATCTTGATGGCATGAGAATTCCCAACGCTCCAGATGCTCAATCTTACAATATCGAACCATGGAATTTAGAGGAGATTGACGTTATTAAAGGTGCCAGTTCGCCACTTTATGGCTCTGGTCAGCTTGGGGGGATTATTAACACGGTCAGTAAAACACCTCATAAAAATATTCTGAATCAGCTTTTATTGCAAACTGGATCTTTTAATAGAGTTCAAGGACAAATTGATGTGGGGGGAGCTCTCAATGAAAAATTACTATGGCGTTTTGTTGGATTGCTTCGTCGGTCTGATACTTATGCCATTAATATAAAAAATAATGAAATATTCGTTGCTCCATCCTTTACATATCTTATTGATAAAAACACCAAGCTAACACTCTTGAGTCATTATGAGCAAAATGAGGGAGGATCGGCTACACAATTTTTACCGTTTTTTGGAACAAATACACCAAGTGTCGTTGGCAGGATAGCAAGAGATACCCTTTCAGGCGATAAAGATTATGATATTTATTCAAAGCGTCAGGTTTCTGTTGGGTATCTGTTTGAGCGTAGCTTGAACGATGAGTGGAAAATTGTTCAAAATTTCCGATTTTCCCATATAGATACCCTTTATCGTGCTGTAACACCGACTACTGCAATAGCAGCACTAACGCCTGCTTTCCTTAATGTTCAACGTCGTGCTTTATTACAAAGTGGAAATTATAATACCGTAACATTTGATACACGTACAACCTACAATATAAAATTGAACGATGTTGAAAACCTGGTGTTGATGGGACTTGATTTTAGAAGAGATTTTTCAGCGCAAAGGCGTGGAGAAGCTGCTGCTCCATCATTGGATTTTTTGCATCCTATATATAATCCAATTATTCGCTACCCACGATATGGATCAAATATTAGTACTAATCAGACTCAGGATCAAGCAGGCTTATATTTTCAGGATCAGTTAAGTTGGCGTAGTTTTCATGTATTATTAACAGGACGAGAAGATTTTTTTACAGGCAATATTACTGATAATAGAGATGCGGGCGAGGCGCACCAGAATGTAAAAAAGTTTACTGGTCGTGCCGGCCTGATTTATAATTCACCTATTGGATTATCTCCTTACGTTGTTTATGCAACATCTTTTATGCCACAATCAGGGGTAGATATTAACAGTCAACCCTTTGCTCCTCTGACTGGGGATGAAGTTGAAGTGGGCTTAAAGTATAAACCCGACGATCTCAATCTTTTAGTGACGTTGGCTGCTTATAATTTAAAAGAAAAAAATGTCTTGGGTCCCGATCCACAAAATGTTTCATCCCAAATTGCTATTGGAGAGGAACGTTCGCGGGGCGTTGAGCTTGAATTTCAGGGGAGCCTACCTTTTAATAGTAGAATTATTGGATCATTGACTTATCAGGAGCCAAGAATTACAAAAGTGACAACGCTTAAGCAGCAAGAAAATCTTGGCAATCGGCAAACAAGTATTCCAAATCGATTTGCCAATTTATTTGTGGAAAAACAGTTTGATCTTTCGACTGATCTTATCCTAAATCTTGGGGTAGGGGTCCGTTATCAAGGAAATACGCCCGCAGATTTGCCTAATAGGCATTTCGTTAATGCTTATACTGTCATGGATGTAATGGCGCGCCTTCGTTATAAACAATGGAATGTGCAAGTTAACGGTACCAACATGGCAAATGCCAAATTTGTAGCAGAATGTAAAAGATTAACAAACTGTGCCTACGCTCCAGGAAGAGCTGTCTATGCAACAATGGGTGTGAGCTTTTGAAGCCAGTTCCTGTACCTGATACATGTGTCTGATAAAAGGAATATTAATGACCTTACAAGATTACGGTAAGGTCTTTTGCCTCGAACTGCCCTAATAGTGAAGGGGACTAAAATTTGATAGAAGCGGATATTAAGGCAGGGTATTTGAAAGCTGATCGGCTAAAATAAGGGGTAAAAATGCGGAAAAACCATTTTGGAGCACTTGTTCTTTGGGCATCTTTTAGCCTTTTAGTGTTTCCCCGTACAGGGTTTGGGGCGGGTCCATCAAGCCTCCTCTGTTCTACAGGTCAGCCCTGTGAAGAAAAGAAGATTGAGACTCTTGATTGGATAAAAAAAGCAAATGCCTTTTTTGGTAAGCAGGCCCGGCACCGTTACAGCTACCTTTATGAGAATGGCACGTTGATTGACCAGCTCATACAGGTCTTTACAATATCGGTAAATGATAAAGCACAAAAAAAGAGGAGTTTTACTATGAAAATGGATACAGACGCCACTCAGCTCAAGAAATGGGGGTAGTAGCCTTTACGGAGAAGGGAAAGATGGTGGGGGCTGGTATCCTCTACTATCCCTGCGCCATTCCAAATTATAAGGGGAATTGCACTGTCAACGCACGTCTGGTTGTTTACGTCAAGGACATTCCAAAGAAAGACGAGATTGTGACCAATATGAAAGCGTGGGTTAATGGGATTATGAAACTGGAAAGTTTTAAAAGTGATCATATCCATCTTGAAAAGGTTGATGTGACAACACTTCCATAGCGGTAGTAGGGATGGTTGAGCATTATTCTGAAGGAATGGAGAAGTTTTTTGTATAAGAATTGCTCAGCGCCCGCCTAGGGTAGATGAGGGTAAATCTCTTTTATTTCTAAAAATGAAAAGATTAAGCTTTCTCCAAGCAAACGGCTTGGGTTGCATGCCATGAAAATGAGCGGGATATTATCAAAGGGGTATTTTTCTATGGAAGTCCTGCAGGAAAGGAAGCCTGCGGGACAAGCATGAGAGAATGCGAAAAGATTAATCGTGGGAAGAAGAAAGTTTTCTTTTTCGGGATATGTAGGTGGTCTGTCTCGTATGCTCATACATCTATCTACCCGCTGTAGATAAGGTGATACCCTAGGTATGGTTGGTCACTATCGCGAAATATCCAATTCTTGAACCACCAGCAAAGAGGTCTATGACGTTGGCATCTCACGAGTAAGGCACAAGGCTAGCATTTACACCAACGACTGTCAAAAATTTCCCGAAGCCATCGCCAAACCAACCACCAAAACCGCAGTATTGGAGCTAAAGAGAGACACATGGGGAAAGGAAAAGAGACAAAATTTTATGGGAAAAATAAGCTAATAACAAAATAAAAAAGACTAAGTAGAGGGTTGTTTGAAAACGTTACGCGTTCTTAACTCTATAAAATTCTGTAGATGTAAAATTTTATAAAAAATCTGTATTTTTAGTAAGCCTATTTACCCCTTTTGATAAAATATTGATCATAGAAGTTAATACTATTATGTTTTTATCAAGGAGTGTATTTTTCATATTTGAAATTTTTTTAATTAGGTCATTTATTTTTTTTATTCTGTTCTTATTAGAATCGTTTTTTATAATAAAATTTCCATTAGAAATATCATAGTAAATATTTAATTCATCTGTTTTGTATAAATATGCTCTTCCGTTTGATTTGCAAAAAATACATTGAATTAGGTTATTATAATAATTTATATGTTTTCTTATATCTTTTATACTAAAAGCAAAGTTAGTAAATTTATTTTTTACTGCAGAATTTGTAAATTCACTGAGAGTATAGTATTTTATATAATATTTAATATATAGATAAACTGCAATATCTGTGTTATTAGAGGTATATCCCTTTAGTAATTGATGTTTTTGCTCTAGAAAAAATTTTTTTGCATTTATTGCCAACTGATCATTTTGATCAGGAAAAAATAATGTGTTAATAAAGTTAGTGTTTTTATGAATGCTGAACTCCTCGTCAGTCGTATATCTGTGGTTTGCAAACATTTCTCTTTCTATAAATTTTAAAAAATACGTAAAATTACAACTCATTATACATTGATGTGGGATGTCCCATATATCTATCAAAGCTTTTGGCCATATTTGTTCGTATAATTCAGAATATGTATGATGAATTGAGTGTTCAACAGGAGCATGATAGTTGAATTTTTTATAATTATAAGTCATTTCATGAGCAATTTGGCTTGGGTAGAAAGCTTCATCAAAAAAAGAGAGAGATTCTGGAGCTTCTTTTTTATTTCCGTTTACTTGCACAATACCAGTATGGGATAGATCAAGCCATTGCCCATCAAGAGAGATATTGGCAGGGGCAATTGTTCCATGCATGAGGTTAGATAGTTTAGAGTATACAAACTGAGTAGCAGAGTTTCTTAAGAATGTTTTTAGTATGTTGTTGTATTGTTTTGTTTCAAATAATTTTTTGTTACTATATCGACACCGTTCAGTATTTGTTGCTAACAAAGGGCGCCTAAATAAGTTAGGAAGATATTTGTAACTGGGGATAAAATGTGCTGGGCGTACAGTTTGATCGCGGATAAGAATAGCGCCGATACCGTCTTTTCTGTAAAAAAAATCGCTTGTCTTGCTTTTGTTAAAATGGAAATGTATTCCTGTTGATATTATTCCATAATGCTTTACTGAACCAAAAGGTAATAAATGGTCGACTAGTTTAGAAAAAACGATTTCAGTTGCAGCATCTTGTAGTAAAAGTTCACCAAGGCTATAGGCTGCATAGTCGGACGAGTTTTTTAGTAATGCGTTTTTACCGATGCCCTTTAATTGGTATTCAAGAAAATTAGCGGTTCTAACTCCTCCTCCATTTCCACGTGTACCATATCCTCCATAATATTCCATCTGTATAATTGTATGTTTGGAAAAATCAAAATGAGACGGTAAAAAAAATTGATTGTCAGGAATGGCAAAGGCTAGATCATTTGAATAAAGGCCTTTGTCAGATAGTTGGTAATTAAGTGTATCTGATATCCAAATTGGTTCTGTTCTTTTAAGTTTATAGGCAGTTGTAGGGCTGGTATAGATACAACGTAGAAGAGTCATTTAACTACCATTCTTAAAACAGTTTTTATTAGGAATAAATATTTTTGAAGAAGAAATGTTTTTAACTGTTTGAAGAATTTTACTTGTAAACTGTTTCCTATAACGTTGTAAGATGAATAGGTCTACTAAAGTTGGTATGTTTCCCTCATTCCATTCATAGTTATATATAGGCCATGTTTCAAAGTGTTTTAAAATAAGAATAGATTCTTTATTGAACATGCCCCAGCAAAGATATCCTATACTATTTTGAACTTGGTTTTTAATTATGGTTGCTTGTAAAAAAGAACATGAATACCAAATACGTCTTATTCTCACTTCAGATAAAAAATCATCTGAGAATGTGTGAAGGTGCATAATTTTCCCAAATAACATCATTTCTTTAGAATCTGGAGAATGATCTGTTACCATTTTGAATGACTTAAAGAACTTCTTCACCAAAAGCAAAAGCTATACCTACGGTGTTAGAATACCCATCTATACCATAAGGTAACAAGATGCTTTCTGAAAACCCACCACATGGGCATCCAACTAGGTTGTGTGCTAGGCAGCTTAACCAAAGATCAATGACTTTTTCACCAGATTTCATCATTGCAATTCGATAACCTATGGCACCATGTTGATAGAGATATTTTTCTAAGTTAATAATAATAAAAACAATACAGGCGGCTTGTGATAAATTTTTTTGTATCAAAATAGTACTTGCTATTTTTTCTTCTATAATGTCACTCGAAAGGATATCACCATTACTAGCTATAGTGTAAATGGCTCTCTGTTGTGCATTTTTTTTATGCAATAGAATGTATTTTATGTCTAAGTTTGAATTTAATGGTGATATAGAAAGTGTACTTTTTATTATATCAATTGCTAAAGAAATGTTTAGATCAGGAGATAAGTTTCTAATAGCCTCTCTTTGGCATAAGATCTCATAGAGTGCCTGAGGAGAGTCTATATTTAATGAGTGTAGAGCGAGGGCAGGGGCTTTAGGTAAATAGTTTTTTATAGAATTTGTTAAAGCACTAATGCTTGGCGACTCATCATTAGCATTACTTGAATAAGGGTAGAGAGATTGATAAATCTGAATTGTTTGACTGACATAGACTAGATCATTACCGTTTACAAACAGATTTTTTTTAATATTTTCCTCATTATTTAAAAAGCTTACTTTACAATGAAATCCATGAAGAAAAACAGACATTTTAACAAATTCTGCTAAAATTCCTGCATCAAGGAGAGAGATACGAAAAGATAAATCGTAATACTTACTTTTTAAATTTTTGATGTTGCTTAATAATATAAAGCTAACACCGTATTTTAAGCCTGAATTTAAATATTTTACGTCAGGGCATGAATTTCATTAATGAAAATAAAGCTATTAGTATATGGGTTATATTGAAAAAAAACCTCTGTAGAAGACTCTTGATCATATGCTGAAATAAATAATAAAGCAGATTTAATATTCCCTCCAGATGGGCACAAACTACGATCAGTGTTTTTATTGATACTGTAAATTGTTTTGCAAATTGGTAATATGTGCTTAACCAGCCACTCCAATAATAGAAAATTTGTTTCTTTTTTATGTATTTTCGGGAATAATGGAATGTTGGTTGAGGCTAATTTCTTATTATTTGGATAATAATGCATTTCATAACCAACAATGGGTCGATACGGAGGCGGTAGGCGCTGGGTCGTCACATGGAGGTTAAAAATTTTATTTATTTCATCAATACCGAGTAATTCGTTTTTTAACCAATTAAAGTTGGATGTCCAATAATGTGTGTGAGGAATTTTTAATTGAGCAGTATTAAAAAATGCTGTTGGCTTATCAATTTTTATACAGGTGGAGATAGGAACATTTTCCATATTTAAAGAAAAAAACGATACGATGATGGATTCAATAATTTGAGATGAAATATCTAATGGGTCTTGGATAAAGGGCGTTAATTCCTCGTGAGGATTATTTAGAAAATCACTAAAGCAACCAGGTGTTACACCGAAACCTGGCAGTACGAGGGGGCCTATCAATACTTTCTTTTCAGTAGATGTTATAAAGAACAGTGGTTTCTTTTTTGTCTGAAGAATGAGTCTAGCTGCTTCAGTAAGTTTTACGTTTTTTTCTTCATAATTAAGAATAATGTATATATCACAGGGGGAATCTTTGTGAATGTTTTCTATTGTATTAATATTTTTTGCTAAAAGAGAAAAATCTTCGAAAATATTTTGGCAGTCATTAATGACACCAATTTTTTTTTGAGTTAGCTCAGTATATAATCTATTCCTCGACAGAGCTAAACCATTTTTTGAAGAGAGATAACCAAAATAACTGGATAAGAATTCATCATATTCAAGTGTTAAATCATTACCAGTGTCATTTCCACTTTCTAGAAGATTTTTTGAATATAAAAAGGAAATCATACCCCAAATAGCCATTTTGTTAATGTTTGGGTTATCATTAATTAGTGCATTTATACTTTTTTGTCCATCTAACAGTTTTACAATAGGCGTTATCCGTTGAAAAATATTTTTACCATGCATGACTATAAAAGAGTTGTCTGTAACTAACAATACAGTGCTATCATCAACTTCGTATATCTTTAGTTCTAGTGAAACCTTTGGGTAGTCTGGTAGTCGTTGAAACAGTTCGGAGTCGAACAAATAAGGACCAACAGCTTCATTAAAAGATACACTACTCTTCATACGATATTTACCTTAATTTTTATTTGTTTAAATACTTAATCATGTTAATATACTAGAGAAATCTTGGTAAACGCCATCACTGCTATTTCTACATTGACATTTGTGCAGAGGATTAAAATTTAGACTTGTATAATTTAAAGAGAATAAATTGATTAATTGCGTGGTTTTATTGGAATGCTCTCGGTGCAAAATTTTTTGACTTAGAATTTTGGCTGCTAAGTTGCTGTGGGTCTCTAAAAATGATTTGAAAACAACCTGTTCTTGCTGAAATTGGTTTATTTTTGATAGGTTTTCGTTCAAACTTTGTCTAGCAAAATGCGCTATAAGTCTCTGATAAAAACATTGAATACAATTCAAATTTGCAGAAGAATCAAATCCTGGACTGATTGCTAAGGAACCCATCTCTAAAAAAACGGCGTAAACGGATTGGTAAGGCGTAAATTCTATTGTATTGATGTTTTTTAAGAAAAGAGTTTTATTCATTAAAGAACTAATAACTATAAGAGAGCTTGAGGTTATATCAAGGTCATACTTGCTTAGTAATTTATCAATTTTATGCTTTGTTTTAAAAGCAAAATAATCATCTTTATTGTAATAATAATTAAGTATCATGCGAAAGGCTGTGGAAAAGGGTTGACGTCTTCTTCACAAAAAGAACTTTTATGATATGAGTTTGCAACATTGTATAAGCGTTGGCTTCCTAGATACCTGGCCTTCATGACACTAGAGAAAGGCATTAACTCCGGAATAATTGCGCGAATAACATAAACTCCGAAATCACGAATGTCATCAGTGGTAAGATCTCTAAGATATATATCAAGACCTTTACTAATGAGATGATCTATAAGTTCTTTGGTTGTTTGGAATTTGATTCTATGTTTATTTATATCGGAATAGGTGATTTTATCGTTAGAATTGAGCAGAAAATCAAAAGCAAAGTTATAGATAGATTGCCCCGTATATAGGGCACCATCATGAATTTTAATGCAATCGTAAGGTGTTTTAGCAACTATATCGTTTTGAGTAATCATGTTTTCTAAAGCGATTTCCACACAGAATACTTCTGAAATTGCTTTTAGAATACCTTGGTTAATATCTGAGTTTGTTGAGCAACCAACAATAGTACCCAACTGGAAATGATCTGGGTTACGTTTAACCGCATAAAATGTTGGTATAGAGAATTCTCCCAGGTTAACAAAAACTGTAATAGGTCTACCAATTTGATAACTGTTTTCTATTATCTCTATAACATCACGACTTAAATCAGAAGAAAGCTCTAATTTTGGTAGGGCGATATTAGCCAACCAAACGGTAGAGATCACATCCCTTTCAATAATTTCTAGTATTGCTCTTTGAATTGCTTCATCGCGACTAAAATGAGCTGCTACGCCAGTTGAAATAGGAAGACAAAACTTCTCATTCTCAAACCTATTCTGTAAAAAATAAGCCATTACTAAAGGAAGAAATACCCGTTTTTTAGATCTGCAGGAGTACCCTAGTACCCATCTTATTTCTTCGTTCTCTTGATATTGTCCTGTAATGTTTGAATAATTGGTAAGTTCATTCTGTGAAAATAACGGGATATTGTCCATTGACATATGATTATTGAGATTTTTCCCAGAAGAAAAAATAATATCTTTAGGGTCGAGAACAGTACTTGAGTAACGCTCCAATCCCTCCATACAAGCTTTTAATAAAGCTTTTTTTGGGTCTTTAGATACCCCAGTTCCTGAAAGTTCACTGTTGTTATCTACAAATACATATGAACCGTTATGTTGCCCATTTTGGGTTACATAAGTTTGATTAATATTACCAATATCTCCAGAAAAAAAATCTGGATAAAGTTGCTCACCCAAAATTAAAGGGGGTGCTAAGTAGTCCTGTGTAATTCTTTTAATAAACTTATCAGGATTCATTAGGGTCTCTTTTATAACTGGTGCTCTTTATACCACCAGTACATCCAAATGTTCCAGCAGTTCCAGCTGTTCCAAATGTTCCACCTACACTGCCTACTGACCCGAAAGATCCGCAGGTGCCAAAACAAGAGAAACTTTTTTTTCTATTTGTGGTGCTTTCAGATGACTCAGAAATCTGTATGTCAGATAAATCATCATTTTGTAGAGAATTTTTCTTATCCAAGATGCCAACCTTATATTTATGTTGCAAATATAGATTTATTTATCTTCTAGATTGAAACTCCTAAGAGGAACACCCCATACACATACTAGAGGATCCACTGCCGAAAGTTCCAACGGTCCCAACGGTTCCAGCAGTTCCTGCGGTTCCTACAGAACCGAAACAACTAGTTTCCCCACCAGAAACTTGATTTAATAGAAAATCGATATCCATATCTTTGAAATACTCTTCAAATGTTTGTAGATCACTTGATTTTTGTATTGGTTTGGTTTTATTCATTTAGCCTCACTATCGTTTTTAATAACCATTATCATTTACAAACACTATTTCATAAAAGTTAGAATACGCAAGCAGTAATATGATAAATAAATTGTTACATATAAGTTATGTTCATCAATAATTCTAAAAAATCTTTTTTTGTTAATTTTTTAGATTGGATAGAAGAGTTGTGGTTTCTTTATCCGGTTATGATTGGTGTAATAGGGGGGTTATTAAATGCTGTACAGCAAAGTCAGAAAATTTTGTTTTTTTCAGTTAAACAAGACTTAAATGTATCTAGTATAGATATGGCTGTATTATTTGGTGTTCCCAATTTATGTTTTGGCAGCATATCAGCTTTAATATTGGCTTTTTTATAAAAGATAAGGTATGGTATAACATAAATACAATTTCTTATTTTTGTTGTTTCTTTATTCTATTATTGTCATTTAGTAGGAATTTTTATTGGTTTTTTGTTGCCAATTATTTTTATGGTACTTGTGAATTTTTGTTGATACCATTATTATTTTCCTCTACAGCAGAAAAAATCTCCTTACAAAAAATTTTCTTTGCTGATTTGATATTGGGAATAAGTATAGTTTTAATAACTTGGTTTTTTTAAAGTATTTAAATATTTTATATATTTATTATTACGATAATTTAGATATTTTTAGATAGAGGTTTTACTTAAGAGTAATTTCTTTTTCTTGTTTCTTATTTATGATTATTTTTAATATTTTCTTTTTTAACAGAAAAATAGTAAAAGATAATAAATCTATCTATATAGGAGAAAAAAAACACATTAAGAAATATAATAGTATATTTCTGGTTGTTTTGTTCTTTTTTGTCTCACTGTCTGGTCAGGTAATGAGTGAGTGTATATCAATTATTATTATTAATAATAATAAAAATAATAATATTGAAAATATTTTTTTATTCTCATATATTTTTTGTTACTTATTGAATTTTATTTTAATTTCCTTAGAAAGGAGATTTTTTAAAATAAAAATTACTACATTAACATTTTTCTGTTTTTTTATTTTGTATTTTTACATTGTTTTTTGTATTGTATTATATCCTTTTAACAAGTTTAATATGGTATATTTATTTTTTTCTTCTATTTTATCATCTTATATTGTAAATAATTTAATTAGATATAATATTCAAGTGAAATATACTATAGATACACAAAAATTTTTATTTTCATTATACTCCACATCAATGACACTATCCTTGTCTGTATCGTTATATTTTCCTTTGTTTATATCAAAATATTTTGATATAAGTTTGATGTGTGTAAGTTTATTTATCTCTGTTTTAAGTCTTTTTATTTTCTTATTTTTATTTAAACGTTTATTTTATAGTAAATTAATTAAATAAGATTTTATTTATGAGATTTCTTTCTTTTGAGATTTTATTAATTGGCGAAGAATTTGTGCTTCTGGATTGAAAACGCCCGTCTGTTTAATACAGTCTATTTTACGGAATACTCACAAGACAAAACATTAAAAGCCTCTTATGTTGGAACAGAGAAATTTCTTTTCCTTCAGATATCATATTTACCGGTATTGTTGTGCAAGATGTTGATACTGAAACCTTGGGCTATAAGGAAGAGAGTTTTTTCCGATATATAAATAGTGAAATTGTAGCGCTTTTCTATCGGGGGTATCCTTCTAAAGGTAAGTTAAAGAGGATATCCAATACAGAACTTCATATTACTTTATCTTGTACAAGTCTAGTGATGCTTGCGAATTCATATGGAAATATTAAAATAAAATATTTTTTTCCAAAGAATTGTCCAGAAAAAGAAGATAATCCTGATGATGTAGTCGTATATTGCCTATCGTAAAGTAAAAAACCGGGTATCTAGATAATTTGTTGGTGTAATATTCTCATCAATAATTTTCCCCCTATTCCATCTATTTTGCCAGTGAGTGAGGTAGTTTTTTGCGAGTTGTGGGGAATGGGAGATGACGAGGGCGTTCTCGCTGTTACGCCTTTCGGCAGACTGTGTGTAGTTGAAGGGGTAGTTTCTACGGTTTCTTCATCAGCGATGATGACCTTGTCGTGCTGGATGGCAAAATCGCTATCCGTGCGGATGAGAATGCCTGCTTCTTTGAGTGCGGTAAGGGCTTTGGTACTGTAGCGATCCCTGTTGCCCTTTTCGTCAACCACCATCCTGACATCCACTCCGCACGCTTTGGCATTGATCAGGGCCGTGGTGATGTTGGGTGCGGTAAAGGAATAGGCCATAATCCGCAACGAGGACTGGGCATTGTTGATGACAGAAAGTACGAGTGCTTCAGCGCTGCCTTCGGGTGAGAAGCCCGCCTGTAGGGTAGGCGCAGGAAGGACAGGGGAGTTTGCAGATGAAGGGGGATGAGGAGAGGGGGAGGCAGCCTGATCCTGCACAAGGGTAATGGGGGCAGGAGTGGTTTCAAAAGCCTGTTTGAGTCTTGGCCAATAAGGGTAAAGGCTTAAAATAATGATAAAAGCTGACAATACTCCATAAACTGTATTCCTGTTCCAGTTCATGACGTTATGCCCCTCTTGCCTTTGGGGTCATAGAGAATTTTTTTGACTTCCCAGTTTTTCATGAAGACAACCACATCAAGGGTCTGCTCTATCTTCCTGCGAATGGTCTCAAATTCCATACCCTGGCCCACCGCACTCTGCTTGACGAGATCAGCAATACGGGAGGAGGTTGTGAGCGCACTGTCGGCATGGGTGGAGAAGATACCCCCTGGATGACCCGTATTAGCCCCGGCCAGATAATCCCATGCCGCTTCATCGCGCAGCTCGGCCATGATGATCCGATCGGGTGTCAGTCTTGTGCAGGCACGCAGGGCTTCACTAACGGTAATCCGACCCACGTCACCCTTTTGCTCATACATCAGGAAGCCTGCTTCTCCCGCATTGGGGGCGGTGATCTCATGAATATCTTCGAGGATGATAAGACGCTCATGGGAAGGGACTTCCAAAAGCAGGGAACGGGTGAGGGTGGACTTGCCAGAGCCGGTGGACCCGGCGACTGCAATATTCTGGTGGTTTTGAACGGCTAGGGTAAAGAAGGTTGGCAAATCCCCTTTATCAAGCAGTTTAAGCATCTCCATTTCAAAGGGGAAAAGCTCGCCTTTCTGGTTTTGCCTTTTGTGGCTGAAGCCTGCAAAGCGCTTTTCCTGTTCAAGCTGGGCCAGAGTTTTGGTCACGGGCAAATGCTTGCGAAAGGAGAGAAGCACAGTGCCCGGTAGCGTTGCCGGAGGCCAGCAGATGATCCCTCGGGTGCCGTCAGGCAACAGCACATCATTAATGGGCTTTCTGCCCTTGCCATTAAAGGCGAGCAGGGCGTTGGTCAAAGTGTGCAGCATGGGTTCTGTTATGGCAGGATCAGGAAAGAATGTCTTGCCTGTGGTGGTGTCACAGACCACTTCGCCAAAACGGTTGATCCTGATCTCAAAGATGTCTGGATCACCAAGATAGCGATCCAGAGGGGAGAGCACCTGTCTTGCAGCATAATCGCGCCGTGGTGTTGGGTTTGGGCTAGGAGTAGGGGATTGGCCCTGACGTAGCTCTTGACTGTGATCCTGACTCGGACTTAGGTTCTGGCTCATGGGGCACTTCCATAAGCCAGTGAGTAAACCGATGAGAAGTCGAGGTCACGGGCAACATAGATGGAGACCACATCACCTTGCTGGTCATAAAGGGTGGGGGGAATATTGACCGTGTTCTGCAACACAGTATTGCCCATCTGGCTGGTCTGTTGCTGGGTATTGGAGGTGGAGATATTGGCCGTGTTGTGTTTTTGCGTGAGATTTGACAGCGTGCCAATAGTAGACTGGCTTAGGTCAGAGAACAGGCTGATCATCATTGCATCGCCAAAGCGGTCGAAGAAGTGGGTATCGACCTGCCCCTCAATACCAGCACTGCCAAGCCGGTTGGTGCCGGGGCTGTCAAGATTGACCACCACACCATCAGGGTTGCGCAGGCGTGTCCACAAGACAAAGATACGTTCCTGTCCGTGGGAGAGACCAGAAGAGACCTCCCCATCCACCACAGCCCCTTTGTCAATCAGACGCACTGTGCCATCAGCTGAAAACACATCCCGGCTGACCCGGCACGAGACCAGCCCTGCCACAGTGGTATCGAGCTCTGTTAATGTCCCACAGGTGATCATTGTTCCCTTGGGCACCATGAAGCGGGGATGGGCCATGACGGAAGCAGGAGCTGGAGCTCTGTGATCGCCTGAAAGTCTTCTGCTCAAGGCAGAACTTTCTTCAGACTTGCGTTCAGGCATCGGTTTTTTCTCGGCACTTCCTGTATCAATGCCAGAGCCCATGGAGCCCCCAAACCCACTTTCCAGCCTGCGCTGCAAGGCCAGCTCTTCAGGAGTGGGAATATGCTTTTTTGGGAGAGAGGTGGGTGGCCAGACTACAACAGTAAGGTTTTTCTTATTTATTTTTTAAGGGGAGAAGGAACGGTTTGCTAAAATAGAGCGATAACGTAATTGTGCTTACACCCAATTACACCAAATGATCACATAAACCATTGAAATAAAAAAATTAATGGTGCCCAGAAGAAGACTCGAACTTCCACAACCTTGCGGTCACAGGTACCTGAAACCTGCGCGTCTACCAATTCCGCCATCTGGGCATAAACCAAATCTGTAAGCTTATTATCCCGAAAAAAAGATAGGGTCAATGCTTAGGAAGGATTTTTTCCATTTTGGTTTCCATTTTCAAAAGAAAAATTCTGTTCGAAGTTTAACGGATCTCCTCTTGGCTTTTGAGGTTATTAAGAAGTATAAGAGAGCCGGCTATGTTATGATATGAGCAGGTATTTCTGCCCATGGGTAAGAAATAGTCCTTGTGGCTTACCAATTGCGGATGAAAGAAATTATGGAAACACGTAATATTGTTACAATTTTTGATAGTAACAGCCCATTAATTCATTATGTTGTCAAACGGTTGGCTGCACTGGGGTATATCATACGTGTTGCGTCTTCCCGTCCTGAGCAGCTGGCATGGTTACGGATGCTAGGGCGTGTTGGCCAAATAGTGCCACTCTATGCCAATTTAAAAGATGAAGACACTTTAACGCGGGCTGTGGAAAGTGCCCGTTATGTTATTAATATTTCTGGTCGGGGACGTGGCCGCTCTAAGCTTGATTTTCAAAGAAATGGCGTTAAGGGAGCAGAATTTATTGCCCGGCTTTCTGCAGCTGCCGGAGTTGAGCGGTTATTCTATATTTCTGTGCTTGGGGCTGAAGAAAAAAGCGCTTCATCATTCTTAAAAAGCCATTTTTTAGCAGAGCAAGCAACGATCCAGCATTTCCCACAGGCGACAGTGTTCAGAACGTCGGTTGTTTTTGGCCCAGAAGATAGGTTTTTAAACGTATTGGCAAGCTGGGGAAGGTATATGGTTATTATGCCTGTAATTTACCCTGATACACGCCTGCAACCCGTCTATGCAGGGGATATAGGTGATGCATTACGGATAGCCCTTCAAACCCCAGCCACGGCTGGAAAAGTTTTTGAGCTTGCTGGCCCACGAGTATGGACAGTCCGTGAGCTTATGACCATGATCATGCAGATAACCCGCAGACCACAGCCTTTAGTCAATGTTTCTCCTGCGTTAATGCGAATGGCAGGACATTTACTCAGATTTTTACCGGGAGAGATCGTAACACCAGATATTATTGATCTTCTTGTTTCTGATTCGATAGAGAGCGGAATGTTGCCAGGGCTATCTGCACTTGGGATTGTTCCGACGCCTGTAGAAATGATTGCTTCTTCTTATTTGTTTCGGTATAGGGTGGGCGGTGAGAAAAGGCCCATTGAGGCTGTATAAGAATGTGCAGTCCAAAAACTTGCTTCTCTTGTAAAAAGCTTTAGGAATAGCTTCGTTTGGGGTTTTGCTCCGGCTGAGATTATCGTATATTTTTCCAGGAGTTTTTAAGTAAGGGAAATAGAAACTGGATATATCTGCAGCTATACAAATGTCTTTATCGCTTAAGCTTGAGCATGGTATTGAGCTGGATTGTGGGGTGGTTTTACCTTCTGTCCAAGTGGCTTATCAGACATATGGAACCCTTGCCGACAAGAAAGATAATGTGATCATTATCTGCCATGCGATGACGGGCGACCAATATGTTGCAAGCCATCATCCTGTTACAGGAAAAGAAGGATGGTGGAGTCGTATCGTTGGGCCAGGGTGCGCTATTGATACGGAGCGGTTTTTTGTTATTTGCATGAATGTGCTTGGAAGTTGCATGGGCACCACTGGCCCGGCTTCCCTTAATGAGCAGACAGGTAAAATATGGGGAACAGATTTTCCTCCTATTTCCATTCGTGATATGGTGCGTGTGCAATATGCAGCTCTCCAACAGATGGGAATTGAGACTGTAAAAGCTGTTATTGGAGGGTCTATGGGGGGAATGCAGGTTTTGCAATGGGCTGCGCTGTATCCGTCTGTGGTGGAATCGGCCATGGTTGTTGCTTCCTCTCCTTATCAGTCTGCGCAGAATATTGCCTTTAATGAGGTGGGCAGGCAGGCGATTATTAACGATCCGAACTGGCACCAAGGGGCTTACTTCCATTACAATACGATTCCAGAACAAGGCTTGGCTGTTGCCAGAATGGTTGCTCATATCACTTATCTCTCAGAAGTTTCTCTTAACAAGAAATTCGGGCGTAAGATTCGTCCTCAATCCTTGCTAAACCAGGCCAGTAGGCAGTTTAGATCGGGAACGTTTTTAGGGAATATTTTTGAGGTGGAAAGTTACCTGCATTATCAGGGGTCAATGTTTATTAAACGCTTTGATGCCAATGCCTATATTACTATTACGCAGGCGATTGACCGCTTTGACCTGGCCGCAGAATATGAAGGTTCACTGGTTAATGCGTTTAAAGGAACAGGAATACGGTTTTGTATTGTTTCCATTTCATCAGATTGGCTTTATCCAACCGCACAATCTCGCCAATTGGTTCAGGTTCTTAATCAAGTGGCAGCGAATGTCTCTTTTGTGGAAATTTCTAGTGATCGTGGTCATGATGCTTTTCTTTTGGATGTTCCAGAATTTGAGATGGTCATGCGAGGATTTATGAACCCGCGGTTAGCATAGAAAGAGGGGTTTATATGCGAGCAGACCAAAAACAAATTGCCCTTATGGTCGAACGGGGTAGCAAAGTTTTAGAAATTGGTTGTGCTGAAGGGGAATTGCTGGAGTATCTCCAAAATATGGGATGCGATGCCCGTGGTGTGGAAATAAGCCACGAGAGGGCTATAACAGCTGTTAGTCGGGGTCTTTCTGTTGTGCAGGGTGATGCTGATTCGGATCTTACCTCTTACCCTGATCATTCATTTGACTATGTTATTCTTTCTCGTACCTTGCAAACAGTAAAAAAACCTCATCTTGTTTTGCAAAATATGCTCAGGATCGGGCGGCATGTGATTGTTTCTTTTCCTAATTTTGGGTTCTGGCAAATTCGCCTATCCCTCCTGAAATCGGGCCGAATGCCCATGACAGCCCTATGGGCCACCCAATGGTATGAAACCCCCAATATTCACCCTTTTACCATTTTAGATTTTCTCTCTCTCAGCCAGGCTCAAGGGGCTCATTTGGAAAAAGGGATTGTGTTGGATAATGCTGGCCGCCCTTATCCCTTCAAGGGTACGGGCAAAATTGCTAATTTATGGGGGAGAGAGGGCATATTTATGCTTTCAGCCCTTAATTAGTACCATATCGGACATAATTTCTTTTGTGATCAAAAAGAATCTCTGGGTATCTCTGGGTATCTCTGGGCTCTTCTTTTGTTATTTTTTAGGGTTTCGATCTGTTTTACTTATTAAAATTAAAATAGGTCAGTATTTCTGTCTTTTTTTTACTCCCTCATTACTATAGATGCTAAATCAACGAAAAAAAGAGATTATCACAATAAGCGCTCGGGTTAAGTCTTGGGGATGTGGGCCTGTAAAATTTGGCCACAAAACCAGAAGCCATGTTTAGGAGAATGGGTATGGTTGAAAAAATGCTCAAATTTGTGTCATTAGGGCAGAACCGCCCTCATAAACGAAAGGCACAGGATCGTAAGCGGGATTTTCAGGAAATTTATGATCGTTTCGATAAACCCCATGCCGCCCAACAAGCTAGCCGGTGTTCACAATGTGGTGTTCCTTTTTGCTCCATTCATTGCCCACTTCATAACAATATCCCCGACTGGCTTAAACTCTCCGCTGAAGGTCGGTACCAGGAGGCTTATGAGGTTTCTGCTGCCACGAATACTTTCCCCGAAATCTGTGGCAGGATTTGCCCTCAAGATCGGCTTTGTGAAGGCAATTGTGTCATTGAGCATGATTTTAATAGTGTGACGATTGGGGCTGTTGAAAGTTTCCTTACGGATACGGCCTTAGAGAATGGGTGGGTAAAGCCTGTAAAACCCCAAGGAGAAAAGGGGCAGTCCGTTGGCATTATAGGGGCAGGCCCTGCTGGGCTTGCTGCAGCAGAACAGCTGCGCCAGCAAGGGTATAAGGTGCATGTTTATGATCGTTACGACCGGATTGGGGGGTTGCTTATGTATGGCATCCCAACCTTCAAGCTTGAAAAATATATTGTTGAACGCCGTCAAAAGCTTTTTGAAGAAGCAGGCATTATTTTTCATCTTAATATGGGAATTGGGGATCATGATGGCTCAGGAATGATATCTTTTGCCACATTACAGGCCAAACATGAGGCAGTTTTAATTGCGACAGGGGTGTATAAGGCCAAGGAAATGGAATGTATTGGCAGTAATCTTACTGGTTGTGTCAAGGCGCTGGATTACTTGGTTGCCTCTAATCGTGTGCTCATGGGGGATGCTGTTGCCGATTTTGATCAGGGGCTGTTAAATGCTAAAGGGAAAAATGTTGTCGTGATTGGGGGCGGTGATACGGCAATGGATTGCGTAAGAACAGCTATTCGCCAAGGGGCTCGTTCTGTAAAATGTGTCTATCGTCGTGACCGTGCCAATATGCCGGGCTCTGCGCGAGAAGTAAAAAATGCTGAGGAAGAAGGTGTGGAGTTTATTTGGCTGGCCTCACCAGAGGCAGTGTTGGGTGAAACCCATGTGACAGGGGTGCGGTGTGCCCAAGTGCGTCTTGGTTTACCTGATCAGTCTGGCAGGCAATCTGTCATGCCGATAGAAGGTGAGGGGCTGACCATAACGGCCGATCTTGTTATTAAGGCTTTGGGGTTTGATCCAGAACCTTTGCCTGTCTTGTGGAATCAGCCAGAGCTGGGCCTTTCGCGTTGGGGTACCGTTATGGTTGATGAGCATACTTTTATGACGAGCCTGCCGGGTGTCTTTGCGGCTGGTGATATTGTGCGTGGTGCGTCTTTGGTTGTATGGGCCATCCGCGATGGGCGGGATGCTGCAGAGCAAATTCATACATGGCTTGACTCTAACCCATACCATGAGCGCAAGAGTTATAAAACACATGGCCAAAAGAAGCAGAAGATACAGCAAGGTTAGGCGAGGAGAGGCAAATGATGCAAAAAGATAGTCAACACATGGTCGTAAAAGCAATTCCCCAGGAAAGTGGTGAGGAGTTTGTAGCGGCCTGGCAGGAAAATGCCCAACGCCTGGCTGGTACCTACTCTGCAGCGCAAGAGCATGATTCCTGTGGCGTGGGTGTGGTTGCAGCCCTTGATGGGCAAAAACGCCGTGATGTGGTTGAAGCAGGCATTGCTGCCCTTAAGGCCGTATGGCACCGTGGCGCTGTGGATGCTGATGGCAAAACAGGCGATGGTGCGGGTATTCTTGTAGAAATCCCACAGGATTTTTTTGTTGAGGCTGTTCTTAATGGCGGGGATCAGGCCGATGGGGGCGTGATTGCGGTTGGAATGGTTTTTCTCCCCAAAACAGACCTTGCAGCCCAAGAGCAGTGCCGCCAGATAGTGGAAACCGAAATTCTGGAATTTGGTTATGGAATTTACGGGTGGCGGCAAGTGCCTATTGATACATCGTGCATTGGGGAAAAGGCAAATGTGACCCGTCCCGAAATTGAACAAATTCTTATTCGAAACGCTTTAGGGCGTTCTGAAGAGCAGTTTGAGCAAGATCTTTATATTATTCGCCGCAGGATCGAAAAAAGCGCCATTACTAATCAGGTCGATTTATATATTTGCTCCTTATCGTGTCGTACGATGGTCTATAAGGGGATGTTTCTGGCAGAACATTTAACAACCTTTTACCCCGACCTGCTAGATGAACGTTTTGTTAGCCGCTTTGCTATTTATCATCAGCGTTATTCCACAAATACCTTTCCCACCTGGAAGCTTGCCCAGCCTTTTCGAAAATTGGCCCATAATGGTGAGATCAATACACTCTCAGGCAATATTAACTGGATGAAAAGCCATGAAACACGGCTTTCTCATCCCAGTTTAGACTCCTATATGGCCTCTATTAAGCCCGTTATTCAGGCTAGTGGATCCGATACCGCGGCACTCGATAACGTTTTTGAGCTCCTGACTTTTGCCGGTCGTGATGCCCCAATGGCAAAAACCCTCATGATTCCTGCTGCTGCGGGGCCAGATACTGCCATTCCTGAAGAATGGAAAGATATGTATCATTATTGTAATGCGGTTATGGAACCATGGGATGGGCCGGCTGCTATTTGTGCAACTGATGGCCGCTGGGTTATCGCAGGGCTAGATAGAAGTGGTCTTAGACCTTCTCGTTATACCATTACCACCAAGAACCTCCTGATTGTTGGTTCTGAGACAGGGATGGTGCGCGTTCCTGAAAATGAGATTCTCCGCCTCGGCCGCCTTGGCCCAGGAGAGACTATTGCCCTTGATTTACAGGAGAAAAAACTTTACTCCCCCACAGAAGTCGTGGATATGCTGGCAAAGCGCCATCCTTTTTCTCAATGGGTTAAGAAAACTCAGAATATCCGCTCAATTGTAGGAGCAGAGGAAGATGAAGATACGCTCTATTCTACAGAAGAGCTCAGAAGGCGTCAGCTTGCGGTAGGGGCGACCCTTGAAGAAATGGAGGCTGTTTTGCAGCCTATGGTAGAAGATGCTGTAGAGGCTGTTGGCTCTATGGGGGATGATACACCCTTGGCCGTGTTATCAGGGAAATATCGGGGTTTAGCCCATTATTTCCGTCAGGGATTTAGCCAGGTTACCAACCCCCCGATTGACAGCTTACGGGAAACCCGGGTGATGACGCTTGCTACCCGTTTGGGAAATTTGGGGAATATCCTTGACCAGTCTGAATCCCAATGTGATATGTTAAAGCTCCCAAGTCCTGTGTTAACGACCAGTGAATTTTCGGCTTTACAGAAATTTTGCGGCTCGAATGGTGTAACCATTGATTGTACTTTTGCAGTAGAAGAAGGCGAGGCAGGCCTTAGGGCTGCCCTTACTCGTATTAGGCAGGAAGCAGAAGATAGTGTCCGTCAGGGGTGCACCCATATCTTTCTTACCGATGAACATCAGGATGAAGGCAGGGCCCTTATCCCTATGATTTTGGCTACAGCGGCCGTGCATACCCATTTGGTCAGGCAGTCCCTTCGGACATTTGCCTCATTGAACGTTCGCAGCTCCGAGGTGTTAGATGTTCATGCTTTCGCCGTCACCATTGGGGTGGGGGCAACAACCGTCAACGCTTACCTAACTCAGGAGGCCATAGCAGAACGCCACCGCAAGGGACTGTTTGGGGCCATGTCCTTAAAGGAAGCAGTAAACCGTTACCGTAAAGCGGTTGATAAGGGTCTGCTGAAAATCATGGCCAAGTTTGGCATTTCGGTCTTGGCATCTTATCGCGGGGGGTATAATTTTGAGGCTATAGGCCTTTCTCGTGCTTTGGTTGCAGAGTTTTTCCCTGGTATGCCTTCTCGGATTTCTGGTATTGGGTTACCTGGTATTGCCCAGAATGTGAGCCAACTTCATTATAAATCGTGGAATAATAGCAGCGTGCCGTTGCCCATTGGGGGGTTTTACAAGCTGCGAGACAAGGGGGAGCAACATGGGTTTGCCCCAAACGTTATCCATATGTTGCAAAGGGCAGTATCAACAGATAATTTTTCTGCTTATCAACGTTATGCAGATACTATTCGCCGTCAGCCTCCCATTGCTTTACGCGATCTTTTGGATTTTAACAGCAAACGGAGCCCTATTTCCGTTGAAGAGGTTGAAAGTATTACCCAGCTCCGTAGGCGGCTGGTTTCCCCAGGGATATCGCTGGGAGCATTAAGCCCAGAAGCCCACGAAACCCTTTCCATAGCCATGAACCGTATTGGGGCTAAATCCGATTCTGGTGAGGGGGGGGAGGACCCTTCTCGTAATAGACCGCGCCCGAATGGTGATAATGCCTCCTCAGCAATTAAACAGATTGCTTCTGGGCGCTTTGGGGTGACTGCGCAATATCTTAATGATTGTCGTGAAATTGAAATTAAGATGGCGCAAGGGGCAAAACCAGGTGAGGGAGGGCAGCTTCCTGGCTTTAAGGTAACGGGCATTATTGCAAAGTTACGCCATGCTCTGCCAGGGGTAACATTAATCTCTCCTCCTCCTCATCATGATATTTATTCCATTGAGGATCTGGCTCAGCTGATTTACGATTTAAAGCAGATTAACCCTTACGCGACTGTGGCCGTCAAACTGGTTGCCCGTTCAGGTATTGGGACTATTGCAGCCGGTGTTGCCAAGGCCAAGGCTGATACTATTCTTATTTCAGGGCATTCAGGCGGAACGGGTGCAGCACCACTGACATCGGTAAAATATGCTGGTCTGCCTTGGGAGATGGGGCTGGCAGAAGCTCACCAGGTTCTTATGCTTAACCGCCTGCGCCATCGGGTAACCTTGAGGGCTGATGGTGGCCTTAAAACGGGGCGTGATGTGGTGATTGCAGCCATGTTGGGCGCTGAGGAATTCGGTATTGGTACAGCAAGTTTGGTGGCGATGGGCTGTCTTATGGTTAGGCAATGTCATTCTAATACCTGCCCGGTTGGCGTTTGCACCCAAGATGAGCAGTTAAGGCAGAAATTTATGGGCACGCCTGAAAATGTTATAAACCTATTTTCTTTTATTGCTGAAGATGTTCGGAATATTCTGGCCTCGCTTGGGTTTTCTAGCTTGAATGAGGTCATTGGTCGTACAGATCTTCTCAAGCAGGTTTCCAGAGGGGCTTCTTATCTCGATGATCTCGATCTGAACTCACTCCTTGCCCAGGCTGATCCGGGTCCGCATGCGCGTTACTGCACCCGTGAAGGGCGTAACGAGGTTCCAGATACCCTGGATGCCCAAATGATTGAAGATGCTAAACCCTTATTTGATCATGGTGAGAAGATGCAGCTGGAGTATAATGTACAAAATACTTTACGTGCAATTGGCACGCGGATTTCATCTCATATTGTTCGCCAATTTGGGATGAATTCTCTTGATGCAGGCCATTTAACCGTAAGGCTTAGGGGGTCTGCTGGGCAGTCACTTGGGGCATTTGCGGTAAAAGGGTTAAGGCTTGAAGTCATGGGAGATGCCAATGACTATGTAGGGAAAGGCTTATGTGGGGCAACCATTATTGTTAGGCAGCCGCCGTCTTCTACCCTTGTTTCTAACCAGAATGCTATTATCGGTAATACGGTTTTATATGGGGCAACAGCGGGCTATCTTTATGCAGCTGGTCAAGCTGGTGAACGGTTTGCTGTGAGAAACTCTGGCGCTACAGCTGTGGTGGAGGGGTGTGGGTCTAACGGATGTGAATATATGACCGGTGGGTTAGTGGTTGTTCTGGGTAAAGCTGGTGATAATTTCGGTGCTGGCTTTACGGGTGGTATGGCCTTTGTATTTGATGCAGATGGAAGTTTTGAACAAAGAATTAACCCTGATACCCTTTATTGGCAGCGTGTATCTGATCCACAGTCTGTTGCAAAACTAAAAGAGCAGATAGAAAACCATGCTCGGGAGACGCATAGCCACTTCGCCCAGCTATTGCTGCATGAATGGGAGGATGTTTTGCCAAAATTCTGGCAGATTATTCCCAAAGAATACGCTAAGGCGACAGGGTTTAAACTCTCGGCAAAAGAAATTGCCAAAACGGCCTGATTTTAGGCCATATTGTGTGATTGTTAATAGCTTATAAAAGAATAGGCCTGATTTTGAGGACAGGCCTATTCATTATTTTGTTTTTATACAGTTTAATGTACAGGATTTTATATTTTTGCAATTAGGGCGAATAAAGCTCTAAAATATAGAAAAAACAGTCAGTCTCCTTGAAAAGGGACGATTAAGAAAAGAGGAGGAACGATGTACATTACGGGATTGGCGGCTGTTTTGCTGGCAACTGCTGTTTTGCTGGTTATTGTTAGTACAGTGCAGCCCTTAGCCCGTAGGCTTGAACTTTCGGAAACTGTTCTTCTCGCTGTCGTGGGAATTTCTATTGGGGCGGTCGCTGACTTTGCTGTTCGTATGCCTCATAGCCATATGATGGATTCACTTATAGAAATCCTCTTGGATTTTCCTATGAGTAGTGAAGCCTTCTTGTTTATTTTCCTGCCTATATTGGTTTTTCAGGGAGCCTTGGCCATTGATGTCAGGCGCCTAGTGAGAGAGACAGCAACAGTGCTCTTGCTGGCTGTGGTCGCGGTTATTGTTTCTACTGCCACCATTGGGTTGGCTCTTTACCCTTTTTCTAATGTGCCATTAGTGGTTTGCTTGTTGGTAGGCTCTATTGTTGCCACAACTGATCCCTCGGCTGTAGCAGGAATTTTTAGAGAGATTGGAGCAGCAAGCCGGCTTCTTCGCCTTGTTGAAGGAGAGGCCCTGTTTAATGATGCGGCAGCTATTGCTATTTTCTCTGTTTTTCTGACCGCTATTATGTCCCACCGGGATATCCATGTAGGAGAGGCATTTTTAGATTTTTTAATCTCATTTGGCGGAGCTGTGATTGTTGGGATTATCCTGGCAAGGCTTACGCTAATGTTTATCGTTTCTCTGGGGGCAGCTCCAGCTGCAGAGGTCACTTTAACAGTGGCTCTCCCTTATTTATCCTATATTGTTTGTGATGAGATTTTCAGATTTTCAGGGGTAGTGGCCACAGCGGTGGCAGGATTAACCATTTCAGTTTATGGACCTTCTACATTTCATCCACAGACCTGGCGCTTCTTGCAACAATTATGGCAACAGTTGGTATTTTGGGCAGGCTCCTTGGTGTTTATTATGGCCTCCATGCTGATTCCTCGCTTATTAATCGGCATGACTCGGTGGGATTTTGTGCTGATTTTAATTGCATCAGCAGCTGGGTTATTAGCGCGGGGTTTTGTTGTGTTCGCCATGCTTCCGCTTCTTTCAGTTTTACGCCTTTCACCCCCTGTGCCGTTTCCATTTAAAATGACAATGGCATGGGGTGGGTTGCGTGGTGCTATTACACTCGCACTGGCACTTGCTGTTACGGAAAACGAACAGGTTTCAACGCCTATAGCGCATTATGTGGGGATTATCGCCACAGGCTTTGTGTTGATTACCCTTTTGGTTAACGGAACCACCTTAAGGGCTATGGTGGTATTTTTTAAGTTGGATCAGCTTCCTCCCATTGATCAAGCCTTAAGACATCAGATTATCGGCATTGGATTGGGGGAGGTGCGAGATAGAACACGTAGGTTGGCAGGGGAACTCCGCTTTTCGGCCCAAACCACCAATACTGTGATAGAAACCCTTAATGAACGTATTGAAGAAGAGCAGGAGGTTAATAATTTTGATACGGCTCTGGGTGACAGACAGCGTGTGATTCTAAGCCTTATTACCATTGCCTCTCAGGAGCGCTCTATTCTGCTGGATTTATTCCGTATGCGGGGCCTACCCAGACGAGTGATGGAGTTGTTGTTGCGTGGTGCTGATTCTATGATTGAAGCAGCAAGGCTTGAAGGGCGTTTTGGGTATCTTAGGGCCCAAAGAAGAAGATTGCGGCCGACACTGGCATTTCGGTTTGGACAATTTGTGCATAATCATTTTAGGATAGACTATTTTTTAGCCCTTGGCCTTATTGAACGTTTTGAAACATTAATTATCGCCCATCTCGTTTCCCAATCTCTAGACCGATTTATCCGCCGACGGATCGAGCCGACCTTAGGGCCCCGTATTACAGAGATTGTTACAGAAGTCCAAGATCGCCAGAGCAAACAGCTCTCTGATGCTATGGGAACCATTCGGCTGCATTATTCAGGATATATGGAAGCTCTGGAAGTGCGCATTCTTCGCCTACTCTCTCTTCGGGCAGAAGGGGAGGAGTATGATGAACTTCTAGCAGAATCTCTTATTAGTGAAGAATTGCATAGCGAGTTGTTTAAAGATGTGGAGAGGAGAGAAAACCGATTTGGCAAAAGGCTAAGGCTGAATATTAAAAGCGGTATCGAGCGCCAGGTGTGTAGTTTGCCTGCTTTTAGAAATGTTTCAGAAGCAGTTTTACAGCATTTGGTGACGGTTTTTTCTATTCATTTCTTTTCTCCTCAAGAGGAAGTGTATCGAAGAGGAAAAAAGATAAAATATATCTATTTTATTAGCTCTGGATTGATGGATGCCCATATTGCTGAACATGATGTTCATTTTAGCTCTGGGGACGTTTTGGGTGCAGAAGAGGTTATGGAAGGAGAGCTTCGTGCTCGTGCTACCATTCGGGCTGTGGAGTTTGGCCATACATTAGTATTAAGCCGTCGTGCGTTTATTAAGATATTGCAAGACTATCCTGTTATTGCAACAAACATTAGAACGATTATTAAATCTAAGAAAAGCTTGTTGGCACCGCAGGAATTTCTTCTTTTACCTCCACCCTCCCAAAGCTGAAGCTCTGTAGAAGAGGCCTTGTATGGTAGGAAGTTTAGCCGATAGCATGGCCTTTAAGATCGATTTTCCTTATTGAGCAGAGACATTATTGCCTGAGCTGCTGTCTCTGAAGGGGTTTTGTTCGGCTGGGGGGAATGAAGGCTTTTAAGGGCCCGCTGGAATGCCATTTTTTGCTTAAGCTTTTCATGAGTATTATCCAGCAAATCCAGAACTGTTTGGGCAAGAATGGGCGGTGTGCAGTGTTCCTGGAGCAGTTCCGGAACAGCAGGGGTTTCCATAAGTAGGTTAATCATGGCAACGTTTTTAACCTTTATAAGCCTCCGGGCTAAAATGGCCGTAATGGGATTAACCCTATAAGTTACAGCCATTGGCACACCTGCAAAGGCAAGCTCCAGGGTTGATGTTCCCGATTTGGTCAAAGCCGCTTGGGCTGCGGCAAAGGCATCGTATTTGTCTTGTACATCGGTGATGATGATAGGGTGAATGGGCCAGTCCTCTATAGCGTGCCGAACGTGCTCTTCCATGATGGAAGGGGTAGGGATAACAACACTGAGGGAAGGTTTTTTCTTATAAAGAAGGGTAAGCATCTCCTTAAAAACAGGGAGAAGTTTTGGAATTTCCGACCTCCGGCTGCCCGGCATCAGAATGAGTACGGGAGAAGAAGGAGGAATAGCATATTTTGTTAGAAAACGTTCTGCCTGGCCTTGGTTTGCCCCTGACTGTAAAATGGGATGGCCAACAAATTGGACAGGAACATGGTGTTTTGAGAAAAAATCTTTCTCGAAAGGCAGTAGGCAAAGCAACTTTTCCCAAAGACCTGGGAATTTTTTAACTCTTTTTTCTTTCCAGGCCCATACTTGTGGGGCTACGTAGTGAATGCGCGGAATATGTAAATGTGATATTCGCTTAAGAAGGCGTAAAGAAAATGCCGGACTATCAATTGTGACTACGGCATCTGGCTTTAAGGTTGCAATATGGTGTTCTGCCTGCCTAAGGCGTTGGAAAAGATGAAAAATTTTGGGGAGGATTTCTACCAGCCCCATCACGGCAAGCTCTTGAATGGGAAAAAGGCTATGCAGGCCTTTTTCTTTCATAGCGTGCCCACCTACCCCATAAAAGACAAGAGAAGGGTTAATTTTTAAGAGGCTTTCCATAAGTCGCGCTCCCAATATATCTCCACTAGCTTCACCAGCAAGTATCCATATAACCTTTTGAGGTTTTTGAAGGTTTTTTGCGCTATGAGATGGGAGAGGGGAAGGGAGATCGCTATGAATAAGAGACATGAAAACTCATATGACAATAGGTAGTTAGGTGTAGTTAGGTACAGAATAGGTATTAGGTACAGTAGCAGGTAAAGACAGTCTTAACAGAAATAAGGAATGAGCTTCCTTTACGAAAAACTTTGGAGTCTAAAATATTTGGAACATGATAGGCCCCTTATGTGGCTCCCTATAAAAAGTTCATTTTCCCCTTTTATTCCGCTTTGAAGCTACAGCGCCATTTTGTTGCGGCTTATTTGTGGCAACTTGCTGAACAGACAGGTGCCTTATATAGGGTAGCCTTATTTAGGATGGGGGTGGTGGCCATAGAGTTTTTCTGGAGAAATAAGGGGTTCTTCTGTATGAATTATTCCCTCTGGAGTGAGAGCGTTGAAAAAACAGGTTGTTCTTCCCGTATGACAAGCAACACCATTTTGATGAACAAGTAAGAGAAGAGAATCTCCATCACAATCAAGGCGTGCTTCAATGAGCTCCTGTGTTTGGCCAGACGTTTCTCCTTTTGTCCATAATTTCTGGCGGCTGCGGGAAAAATAACATACCTGGCCAGTGGCAAGGGTTTTATAAAGGGAATCACGATTAACCCATGCTTGCATAAGGATTTTTTTGGTATCATGCTGCTGGGCAATCGCAGAAGCAAGACCATCGGCGTTAAAGGAGACCATATCAATAAACTGGTTGATATCTTTTTCAGAAGGCGGGGTATAGGAAGTCATGAAAAGGGTTTTCCATCAAATTGTTGTGGTATTGGGTTAACTTTTAAGGCGATCTGGTTGATCGTAAGGTTTTTATGTCTATGATCTAAGCGCAGAAGGGCAAGCCCCTTAGTATGGCTGGTTGTACAGAGTATCCCCACCTCTTTTTCACTCTCTGTGATAGAGCTTCCCGGCATGGGGAGGGGCTCTTCAGCCTCTATACGCATAATCCGTTTTTTCACTAACCCTCTGTAGTGAGACCGCGCTGTGACCTCTTGGCCCAAATAACAGCCCTTTTTCCAGTCTATCCCGTTAAAAATATCGAAATTGGCTTCCAGCAGGATAGGAGTGCAGAGAATACAATCCTTGGGATCTGGGAGGCCAAGAGTAATACGGTGGGCATGATAGGTTGCCAGAGAGGTCAAGGAGATTGTATCTTGACTGGTTATCAGCCCCTTATCGAGGGCCGCAATGCTTTGAGAGGCAATAAGGCATCGGTAGCCTGCCTGCTGGCATCGAGGGTCTGGGGTTATCAGTGCCTCTGCTGTCGAGAAGGGGGGAGATGACTGATTGAGGGGGAAAAGCGGGGTTTGATCATGGCTCCAAAAGGCAAAAACCTGCAAAGAGGTAGACTTTAATTTTACATCGGCCTTAAGCTTGTAGCGCGTAAGGGTAGTAAAAATCATATCGGCTTGGGTTTCTTCGCAGTCCAAATACAGCGAGGAGTCAGTGGAAGTTATAAAAAAGTCAGCCTTCCATTTTCCTTGAGCCGTCAGAAGTGCAGCCCATACGGCGGTATGAGCAGTGGCTTTCTCGACATTGTTGGAAACAAGGCCCTGCAGAAAGGCGGTTCTATCTGAACCTGAAACCTCGATAACGCGTCGATCAGTAAGATGTGCTTGATAATACATGATGATGATCTGGGAAAAAGTATAAGTTTTGCAAGGTCTGCTCGAGATATTTTAAAGAAGGGAGAAAAAGTCATCACAATAGCTTTGTTACGCTATTATAGGGTTTTATAGAATTTGGAACACTCTATAATAGAATAGCAAAAATAGCTATGATAGGGATATGAAGATTTTATTTATTACCTCAACCCGTTTGGGGGATGCCGTACTTTCAACGGGCATTTTAAATTATTTGGCACAAAAATATCCATCAGCCCAATTTACCATAGCGTGTGGTGAAAGTGCGCAAGGTGTGTTTGAATCATTTCCGCAAAAAGATCAAATCTATCTGATTATTAAACGAAAATTCGATTTTCACTGGGTTTTGTTATGGAAAAAATGTATTGGCCAAAGGTGGGATATTATCGTAGACCTTCGCGGTTCGGTGGTAAGTTTTCTGCTGAGGGCCAAAAAACGTTTTATTATGCGTGGAGGAAGAAGAGCAGGGCCCCGGCTTCAGCATTTAGGAGCTGTTTTTAAACTTGTGCCTCCTCCTCTCCCTGTGGTTTGGACAACGCCAAAAGCAATGGAAAAGGCAGAAGAATGGGTTGCTGGATATGGGGTTATTATTGGTCTTGGCCCTACGGCAAATTGGGAGGGGAAGATTTGGCCTGCAAAAAATTTTGTCAAGCTTTATCAAACTCTTGCTCATCATATTGGTGAGTCGGTCACACCCCTTGTGTTTTATGGGGCAGGGCCTAAAGAATATGCTTTGGCGCAAAAGGTTATACAAGCCTTACCCAATGCTATTGATACAGGGGGTACCCTTAGTATTACAGAGGTGGTTGCATTATTAAAAAAGTGCCAGATATTTATAGGAAATGATTCTGGTCTTATGCATCTTTCTGCCGCAGCCAGGGTTCCCACCATTGGGCTTTTTGGGCCGAGCCAGGTTGAAGAATATGCCCCGAGTGGGGAGTGGAGCCAAGCGATTGTTGCCCCTGGGAAAAAAGGGGAAGCTCCCATTGAAGGCCTTTCGGTGGAAGAGGTGGCACAAGGGGTTTTGGCTTTAATGAAAAAAACTGGTACTATTGGTTGATCAAGGAGGGGATAAGAAAGAATGAATCAAATCATCAGCAAAAGTGGGAACGGTAAAGGTCTATGACGTTCGAACCACGTTATCCCTTATCCTCTCTGCGTGTCGTCCATGTTATGGCCGGGGCTGAAACAGGGGGAGCAGAGTTGTTTTTTGAGCGGCTTGTAGTGGCGCAGCATAATGTTGGTGTAAATGTTTTTCCTATTATCCGTAAAAATGAGAAACGATCCGCACGGTTACAAGAAAAGGGGCTCAACCCCCTTGAGTTAAATTTTGGGGGGTACCTGGATATGCGCACCGGTATTTGCCTTAAGGACTCTCTTAAAAAATTTCAGCCCCATGTTGTTGTCGCGTGGATGAATAGGGCGGCTCGTTTCATCCCCAGGGGAGAATGGAAGACCGTTGGGCGATTAGGGGGGTTTTATAGTTTGAATTATTATAAAAACTGCCTTCACCTTGTAGGGAATACCCACGGAATTGTGGAATGGATAAAACAGCAAAACTGGCCTGCAGAGAATGTGCATTACTTACCCAATTTTGTTGATTCGGTTACTTCTCATGGTGAAAGACCACCCTTTTTACCTTTGGGTGTTCCTTTTGTATTGGCCTTAGGGCGGTTCCATACAAACAAAGCATTTGATGTTCTTTTACGTGCAGTAGCTTTATGCTCTACTCTGCATGTGGTGATTGCTGGAGACGGGCCAGAGCGAAGCACTTTAGAGGCGATGGTTGAACAACTAAAACTTCAAGGTCGGGTTCATATGCCTGGGTGGATTGAGCAGCCAGGTCGTTGGATAGCCGCCTGTGATGTTTTGGTTTGCCCTTCTCGTCATGAACCATTGGGGAATGTAATTATTGAAGGGTTTGCAGCAAAAAAACCTGTGGTGGCAGCTGCTTCTGAAGGGCCTGTGGAGTTGATCGTGCATAACGTGAATGGTCTGCTGGCCCCGTTGGAAAATGCCGAGGCATTGGCTATAGCCATTCAGGATGTTCTGGGAGATAAAACCTTGTCAGAACGTTTGGCCAGTGCAGGCTATAGAACGTATCAAACCCAGTTTGCCATAGCGCCTGTTGTTACGTTATGGAACAATTTTCTGATGCAGTTTTTTAAGGAATAGGTCCATGTGTGGGATTGCAGGTTTTTTGTGTTCTGAATCCGCTGGCCTTAAAGGTTTTGAGGTCTGTGCGGCTATGGCAAAAGCCTTGCATCATCGTGGGCCTGATGGAATTGGGGTTGAAACCACACCGCAGGGTGGGCTTGTGCATACCCGCTTGGCGATTGTCGACTTGGTGGGTGGTCAACAGCCCTTTATACAAGGGGCCACAAGCTTGATTGCGAATGGCGAGATTTATAACGATCTATCCTTACGCCAGTCCATGCCCACGGTTTCCTTTATGAGCGGGAGTGATTGTGAAGTCGCCTTACATTTATGGTATCAGTCAAAAATGGCTTATACAGAAACATTGCGCGGTATGTTTGCCATAGCCCTTTATGAAAGTGATGAGCAAAGACTTGTCCTTTCTCGGGATGGTTTTGGGATGAAGCCCTTATATTATACCTCTATTCCAGAAGGGATTATCTTTGCTTCTGAGCCATCTGCTCTTTTCTCTACGGGGCTTTTGACCCCCGAGGTTGTTCTTCCCAAGGCAGTAGAATTACTCCAGCAGCAATTTGTTGCTGGCCAAGAGACAATTTTTAAAGGCATTAAACGAGTTCTCCCAGGAGAAAGCCTGTGTATTGAGAAGGGAGAAATACAATCTTCCCACCGTTCTGTTCATGCCTTGCGGAATTTTTATCCCGCTCTTTCTTCCAAAGTAGCGCCTATTGATGAAGCTGAGGCCCTTGAGAAGTTTGATACCATTTTTGAGGAAAGTGTTCGCCTGCACGAGCGTGCTGATGTGCCTTTTGGCCTTTTTCTCTCTGGAGGGGTAGATAGTACAGCCCTTTTGGCTATGATGCGTCGCTTTCGTCAACAAGGTCTTACCGCCTGGACAGCCCGTTTTAACGAAACGTCCACAGGGGTGGATGAAAGCTTGCAGGCTGCAGCAATGGCAAAGGAGGCCGGCTTTAAACATGAAACGGTAACCGTTTCAGCCCATGATGTCTGGAAAAGATTGGGGGAAATTGTTGCTTGTGTTGATGACCCAGTCGCAGACTATGCCATTATTCCTACCTGGTTTTTAGCCCAGCAAGCCAAAAAGGAAGTGAAGGTTATTCTCAGCGGTGAGGGTGGAGACGAACTTTTTGCGGGCTATGGGCGTTACCGTAAGGCTATGCGGTTTTTGGGAGGTATACTGGGAAGATCCACGAAAAAAGGAATGTGCGAAGACTTTTCCCTTTTCCATCGAGAATATGAAAAAAGCTGGCAGCCCGCTAGGGTAACAGCAGAAGAAAGCGTAGAAAATATTTGGGATTCTTCAGAGAGGGGCTCTTTTTTTAACGCAGGGAGTAGGGTGCTGAAAGCCCAGTTGAGAGATTTGGCTGAATGGGTTCCTCATGATTTACTTTTAAAACTCGATCGTTGTTTGATGGCTCATGGGATAGAAGGCCGTACCCCTTTTTTAGATAGGGAAATGGCCCATTTCGCCTTGGGTTTGCCCGTCGCATTAAAGATCAGGCAAGGGAAAGGAAAATGGCTTTTACGGAAGTGGCTTGAAAAAGAGATGCCCAATGCCCAGCCTTTTGCTCCCAAACAGGGTTTTAGTGTACCTATCGGGTCTTGGATAGAAGCTCAAGCAGCACGGCTTTCTTCATTGGTGTGTGGTCTTCCTGCTCTTCAAAAACTGGTAAAGAGAGATAAAATACCGGCTCTTTTTGCGCAGGCCAGTCAGCGAAAAGCTCAACTTGCTGCGTGGAACGTGCTGTTTTATGCTCTATGGCATCGTATTCATGTTGAGGGGGTATCTCCGTATGGTGAGGTATTTGAGATATTGTCAGCTTGAATTTGGCAGTTTATGAAGGCACTGTAGAAAGACCAGCTGGGAAGAAAGAGTTTGCTCCATGCAATATGATCTAATTATCCGTAATGGCCTCTGCCTTACTCCATGGGGAGAGGAGACGTGTTCCCTTGGCATTAAAAATGGAAAAATAGAAACTTTATCAGCCAGTCGCTCAGATTCGGCTCCACAAGAAATTAATGCACGCGGCTTGCATGTGCTTCCAGGGCTGATAGACCCGCACGTTCACTTACGGGAACCAGGTAAGGATGACGTCGAAACATTTTATACGGGGACCAAGGCAGCCGCTCTGGGGGGAATAACCCTGGTTTTTGATATGCCCAATACAGCCCCTCCAATTACGGATGCTGATGTCATTCGTTGGAAGCAGGAACACGCTTCTACTCAAAGTTGGGTTGATTTTGCCTTTTATGTCGGAGCAACACGGGAGAATAGTTCCGAGCTGGCCCATTTTGAACAGCTTGATGGGGTGTGCGCCATTAAGGTTTTTGCAGGGTCGTCAACGGGTTCGTTATTGGTTGAAGATGATGCGGGCATTGAACAGGTATTAAAGTCTGGCCATCGGCGGGTGGCCTTTCATGCGGAAGATAATAACCGGTTGAATGAACGGCGTAAAATGTTTTCTCCTGGCATGTCTTATGATAATCATGCGGTGTGGCGTGATGAAGAATGCGCTTTTTTGGCGACACGCCGGATTATGGCCTTGGCAAGAAAAACGCGTCGTCCTGTCCATGTCCTTCATACCAGCACGGAAGAGGAGCTGAATTTTCTTAAAGATTACAGGGATGTTGCTACGGTTGAGGTGCTGGCGAATTACCTCACCATGGTTGCTCCTGAATGTTACGAGCGCCTTGGCGGGCTTGCTGTTATGAATCCCCCCATTCGTGGCAAGCGCCATTTCGAGGCGGCCTGGCGGGCCGTTCAGGACGGTACAGTAGATTCCTTGGGGTCAGACCATGCGCCTCATCCCCTGGAGGCTAAGAAAAAACCATGGCTTGAGGCGCCATCAGGTTTGCCAGGAACACAAACATTAGTTCCCCTGATGCTCAATCATGTCAATGGGGGAAGGCTCTCGCTTGCACGGTTGGTTGACCTGATGGCCGCTGGCCCTGCAAGAATTTACGGCCTGCAATCCAAAGGACGGATAGCTGCTGGATATGATGCGGATTTTACCATTGTAGATATGAATCTGACACGGCAAATTACCAATCAATGGATTGCTTCTCCCATTGGATGGACCCCTTATGATGGTTATACCGTAAGGGGATGGCCTAAAATCACAATATCTCAAGGCAATATTGTTATGCGTGAAGATGAAATGCAAGGTGAACCTTTGGGAAAGCTTGCGTTGTTTTCACCATAAAAAATACGTTTTTTACTGGTAAGTTTTACTAGCAAGTTTTGTTGGCAAGGATTTGAGTGAGTTTTAATATTTAAAATGAGTGAATATTTGGTTATGAGTAAAAAATTGTTTTGGGTAAGAATTCCACAGGTTATGGTATTGTCCTGTATTGTATTTTCTGCTTTTGGGGCTTCAGCACAGGCGGCTTGGGCTCCTACCCAATGTGGGAAAGAGCCGGAGAAACCAACTCTTGATGTCGCTAGTGTTGAGCGTTACAATGCCAGCACAGAAAAGTTTACCGCATATGAAAAGGCTGCTCGGAGCTATTATGCCTGTGCACTTAAGGAAGCACGGCAGGAAACCGCTCCCATTATGAATGGTATGAAAACCATTCATAATCGGATGACGGAAAACCTAAATGGGCTGAATGCCAAGCTCCAGGCGGCGCATAAAAAGCTGGGGGGTAAGAAATAGAGGGTGTACGTAATAGAAATTGCGGCCTACATGTTCTCGCTGTAAGAGGGTAAGGAAAAAGCCTGAGAATATGCGCTGCTGGTGAGAGGTTAAAAGGCTATCTGTGTTGTTTATAAAGGGAAAAATTCGTGACAGATAAGATTTTTCAGGAAATTGAAGAAGAGGCACGAATTGAACGGATAAGGCTGATCTTAAAAAAGGTTGCCCCATGGCTAGGCCTGGTTACGGTATTGGTGTTAGCCGGTGTTGGGGGGTGGCAGTATCATAGCTGGCAACAATATAGGAGTGATGCAGAGGATTCGGCAGAATATTTTAAGGCCATGGATTTAATGGATAAGTCTGCTATTTTGCTCGGCCAGTCTGCCCCTAAGGAGAATAAGGCAGAGGCTATGGCGATTTTTAATAGCCTTGGCGAAAAAGCGCCTGAAAATATGCGAGCGCTTGCCCTTTTGAACGAGGCCGCTCTGGCCTTACGTAATGCTGATCAGCAAAAGGCCTTGCAAATATGGTTGGGATTATCAGCAGGGAGCCAGGGTATTGACCCCTTGCTAAGTGGTATGGCAAATCTTTTATGGTTACAACACATGATTGATAAAGCCCAACCTGCTGATTTACGAAAGAAAATTAATGAACTGCATAGCCGCTCTGAAAGGTGGGCTACTTATGCAGATGAATTTTCTGCCTTGTTGTCGCTTCGGGAAAATAAAATTTCCGAAGCTAAGCAAATATTGGCAAGTCTTGTTCAAAACCCTATGGCCTCACCTGGTGTAAGAAGCAGGGCAGGCTCCTTATTACAAACGTTATCGTCAGCTTCTATAACAGGGAATTAAACTATGAATCCTAAACCCAGGCAGGCTTTACTTAAGCGCAGATCTATTCTTGCCGGTGGTACGTTGCTGCCTTTGCTTGCAGGGTGCGGGATGTTTGATTCAGCAGTAAAGCCCCCTTTAACAGGAAACCGCAAAGATATACTGTCGACAGGGGCGGGGCTTACGGTAGACCCTGATGAACATGCAGCGATTACCATTCCTGCAGTATCGGCAGAGCGAGAATGGCAGCAGCCGGGGCGGATACCTTCTCACGTAGGGTTTAATGCCGCCATTGATGGATTGAACCCCTTATGGAGCACCAGTATTGGGGCTGGGATTTCAGAGCCGGATATTCTTTCTTATATCGCGTTGGGGGATAATGGGCGTGGTGTTTTGGGGGCAACCCCCATTATTTCCAATGGACGTATTTACGTGGTCGATGCCCAAGGGAATGTGAGTGCAATTAATTTAGCCACTCGTGAAACGATCTGGAACTTTACTCCTAAACTTCCCAAGTTGCAGTCTAGTAATGTAGGGGGTGGGCTGTGTATCGATGGAGATACGCTTTATATTGTTGATGGTGTTGCAGAAACCCTGGCGGTCGATGCTCATACGAATGATATAAAATGGCGGGTCAATGTTGGGGTACCAGGTCGCTCTGCCCCCACAGTATTGGGAAATACTCTTTATTTTAGTACGCTCGATCAAAAACTCTATGCTCTGGATATCGATACCGGGACACAAAAATGGAATTATGCGGCAACCCCTGCTGATACCGTTATTTTTGGCCAACCTGCACCCGCTATTGAGAATAGTACGTTGTTGGCGGGCTTTGTTTCAGGGGATCTGGTTGCCCTGCGGGCAGAAACTGGCGAGGTGATTTGGAGTGATGTTCTGGGCAATGCCAATGGCCGGAGCTCGGTGCTAGATTTTGCCTCTATCCGCGGTATGCCAGTGATTATGGATGGTACGGTTTATACAGTAAGTATTGCTGACGTGCTGGTCGCTATTGATATTCGCTCTGGGCGCCGGTTGTGGGAGCGGGAAGTATCGGGGCAGAACACATTACTGGTGATCGGAGAATGGATTTTCATGATTTCTCTTGATCAGCAATTGGCATGCCTAGATAGGATAACAGGACGTGTAAGGTGGGTAACACAGCTTCAGCGTTTTAGGGATGAGGAAGAACAGTCTGATGCTGTGTTCTGGATGGGGCCCTTGCTCCTTAACGATAAGCTGGTTTGTATCAGTAATTTTCCTGATAATGGGCTGATAGTGGCTGATCCTGCCACTGGCAAAATCCAGATGGAAAAACAGCTCTCTTTTGTTCCTGCTGTACCAGCCGTTGTGGGTGAGGGAAAGCTGTTCATGATTTCTCAATCAGGGGACTTACATGTTTTTGGGGCGTCAGAAAGTTGAGGTTGGGCTTGGTTAAGTGTTGATCGTGCCCTTATACTTATAGCTGAAGTGATAAAGTTGGTTTTTTTGAAAATTCTATAATATTTGAATGGGTTAACGATGGCTGTACCCTTGCCTGTTGTTGTTATTGCTGGGCGCCCCAATGTTGGTAAATCGACCTTATTTAATCGTTTGGCAGGGCGGCGCTACGCTTTGGTTGCCGATGTTGCGGGCGTTACACGCGATCATAAGGAAAAGGAGATAGAGATTTTCGGACGCCCTGTGAGATTGATGGATACAGCAGGGTTAGAGGAATCTGCACCAGAAACGCTCTATGGGCGTATGAGATCTTCTTCGGAATCTGCTCTTTCCAAGGCGGATCTTGTGTTGTTTTGCGTTGATGTTAAGGCAGGCATTACTCCTGTTGACAGGCACTTTGCTATCTGGCTACGGAAGATGGGAAAACCAGTTTTGTTGGTTGCCAATAAGGCGGAGGGGCGCTCTGGCGCTGCTGAAGCAATGGAGAGTTTCAGTTTGGGGTTAGGGGAGCCTGTTGCTGTTTCTGCAGAACATGGTGAAGGAATAACCGACCTTATGCAGGAGATATTGGCCCATTTACCCCCTGAAGCAGATATGGCCGCAGAAGAGGAAGACCAAGATAAACCCCTTAAACTGGCTATTGTCGGGCGGCCCAATGCCGGGAAATCTACCCTATTAAACCAGCTGTTAGGGCAGGAACGGATGCTTACGGGGCCTGAGCCTGGCCTGACTAGGGATTCCGTAGCGGTTTTCTTATATGATGGTACGGGTTTGGTTGAGTTGGTAGATACAGCGGGTTTGCGCAAGAAAGCCCGTATTGAGGATGCTTTGGAAAAAATGTCTACTTCTGCCACGATTGAATCCCTTAAAATGGCAGAGGTTGTAGCCCTGGTCATTGATGCCACTTTAGGACTTGAAGAACAGGATCTACAGATTGCACGCCTGATTGAAAGAGAAGGTCGGTGTTGTGTATTAGTACTTAATAAATGGGATGCCATTGAAGATAGAGAGGGTGTGCGGAAAAAGATTCTCAATCGGGCAGAAATTTCCCTTACCCAAATGCGAGGCCTCCCTATGATAGCTTTTTCGGCTTTAACGGGTGCTGGGGTCAAAAAATTTCTGCCGGCTGTTAGAAAGGCTTATGAGATATGGAACAAGCGTATCCCTACTGGTGAGTTAAACCGGTGGTTCGATGAAATGCTTGCCCAGCATACTCCTCCCCTTATTGAGGGAAAACGTTTGAAACTACGCTATATTACCCAGGTCAAAGCCCGCCCGCCTACTTTTGTCGTGTTCGGGACGAGGGCGGAGCAATTACCTGAGGACTATAAACGTTACCTTGTGAATGGGCTTCGTCACTCTTTCCATATGCCAGGAACACCCATTAGGTTACAGGTTAGGGGTACAAAAAACCCTTATGTGAATTAATGTGCGCTTTCTTCTCCACACTTCCTAAGTCTCTTCATTGGAAAACACAAAGAAATGCTTGTATGAGCATTTTCTGGTCGCATGGGTTTATTTTTGGGGTTTGGGCTACGCTTATTCCTATTTTGCGCGATCAACTGCAGATCCTCCCAGGCCTTTTGGGGATGGTTTTACTATCGCTTACGGTAGGTGGGCTTATAGCCATGCGGTTAGCAGGCTGGCTTATAAAAAATTTTTCCCTGACAAGGGTTTTAGGGTTAAGCGGCCTTTTTGGCTGTTTTATGCTCATGGCGTTGTTGTTGGTTCATAACTCTGTTCAGTTGGCGATCGTCCTCTTCTTTATTGGCTGCGGTATGGGGTTGCTTGATCAGCTCATGAATGCACAATCCCTTGTTATAGAGAGGCGCTCTGGGCGTAAGATTGTTTCAAGCTTTCATGGGATGTGGAGCTTGGGAACCCTGATGGGCAGTGGAGTAGGGGCTTTTATTCTGCATTTTTCCACGGTTCAGGTTGAAATCATATTTTCTGCCCTATTAGCAGGCGGTTTAATCTATTTTTCAAGCCATTATCTTCTTAACCCTTCTCCTCTTCCAGTTGAAGCGATTTCACCAAAAGCCACTGAGCTGGAGCTGACTTTGCAGCAATCGGCCTCCTCAGCTGCTCTCTCCTTAGGGAGTTCTTCTTCAGAAAGCACATTTCACTCAGAGGGTTCCTCCGTTCTTACAACGGGAAGAATGGATTATTGCTCTCTGGTTTTGGTAGCGCTCATGATGGCGCTCGCCTTTGCAGTTGAGGGATCATTGTTAGATTGGGCGGGCTTATATTTAAAAGAATTTTATCATCTTTCTAATTCGGCAGCTGGGCTTGGGTTTACCAGCTTTGCCCTTGTTATGCTTATAGGGCGTTTGAGTGGAGATAAGGTGCGGAGTTATTTTCCAGATTTTACAGTATTACGCCTTGCATTGCTGGGAGTTGTTATTTTGGGGATTGGCCTGATTTCTTCCTCAGTGACTTTTACAATACTCTGCTTTGCCCTAACAGGACTTGCCATTTGTAATGCTGCACCGATTTTATTTGCCTTGGCAGGACGAATTGGAGAAAGTCATGGCATTCATGGCGAGGTTCATTCAATAGGCTGGGCGGCCTCTTTAGCCTATGCAGGTCTGGCTGGTATCCCCCCCTTGTTAGGATTAGTGGGACAGTATTTTACCATGGCAGGTATTTTCATTGTGGTTATGGTATTTTGCCTGCTTATTTTTATTGGAACTTTTTTATTACCTTCATCTTATAATTCCAGATAGTTTTGTTCAGAATAAAAAGCAGGGACGGGCTGATTTTGCATCATCAGCACGAAACTGTTATAATAACGCTGTTGACGTAATTTTAGATTATCACAAAAGGGATAATAAAAATGATTAAGAAGATAGTATTTTCAGCTCTTATTGCTTCAGGCACCATTCTCGGCAGCACGACTTTACCAGCCCATGCCCAGGAGATGAAAGACGATATGCCCTCTTCCAGGATGGGGATGATGAGGCATGGGAAAGATCATGCCATGATGATGGCCGCCCTGCATGGCACAAACCTGACAAAAGAACAAAAAGAAAAAATAAAAACAGTCATGAACAGTGCAGAGGAGCAAATTAAACCTTTAAAAGAAGAAAAAAGAGCTATTGGCAAGAAAATTGCTGAAGGATTAACTGCAAGCGGTGCCGTTGATCAAGCGGCTTTAACAGCCTTGGCTGAAAAATCAGCAGATCTCTCCAAACGGATTGAAATGGCAAAGCTGGACTGTGGTATTAAAATGCACGATGTCCTGACAGCTGAGCAACGCACACGCGTGAAGACCAATTTAGAGAATATGGAAAAGCTGCATGAAAAAATGCAGTCTCTGCGCAAAGAAATGCACGAGACAATGCATGGCAATTCTTCTAAAAACTAAGAATTCTCCATAATTGCAATTGACAGAGAGTTGTCCCTTCGGGTAGGAAGGGACGGTCTTTACAAAAAGAAACACCACCCGGCGAAGGCTCGCTCAGTGGTGTATTCTTCTATGGGAAATAAATAGTGTTTGAATCACTTTCGAGTAAATTCTCCGGTATATTTGAAGGGATGTCAAAACGGGGCCTCCTTTCCGAGGCAGACGTTTCAGAGGCCATGCGAGAAGTACGCCTGGCCATGCTTGATGCCGATGTTGCCCTACCAGTTGTAAAGGATTTTATTTCTCGGGTTAAAGAAGGCGCTGTCGGGAAAGAGGTGCTCGATACCATTTCCCCTGGGCAGGCTGTGGCCAAAATTGTTAATGACGCGCTGGTGGAGTCACTCGGGGGGGCAGGTGTTGTTCCCTTAAGTTTTAATGCTGCACCCCCTGTTGCTATTCTTATGGTTGGTTTGCAAGGGTCTGGCAAAACCACATCTTCAGGGAAAATCGCATTACGGCTTACAGCGCGTGAGCACAAAAAAGTTCTTCTCGCGAGTTTAGATACCCAAAGGCCAGCAGCACAGTTGCAGCTTGCCCAGTTGGCTGAGCAGGCCAAGGTGGCGTGTTTGCCGATTGTATCGGGGCAACCCCCTTTGGAGATCGCAGCACGGGCTATGGATACAGCGCGCCGAGAAGGATACGATGTTGTTATCCTAGATACGGCGGGCCGCCTTTCGATAGATGAAGCGCTTATGGCAGAAGTGGGGGCTGTTAAAACCCTTGTGAATCCGCATGAAACCCTTTTGGTGGTTGATGCCATGACAGGGCAAGATGCGGTGAATACTGCGCAGGCTTTTAAGGCTGCTGTAGGGCTTACGGGTGTTGTTATGACCCGTATGGATGGCGATGCCAAAGGGGGCGCTGCTCTCTCAATGCGTGCCATAACAGGTACCCCGATAAAGCTGGTGGGTTCTGGGGAGAAGCTTACAGAGCTGGAGGAGTTTTATCCTGAACGTGTCGCAAGCCGTATTCTTGGTCTCGGTGATATTGCCGGCCTGGTTGAAAAGGCAGCTGAAACCATTGACGAGGAAGAAAGTGAAAAGCTTGCTCTAAAAATGCTGAAGGGCAAGTTTGACCTGGAAGACTATGCCGCCCAGTTGCGCCAGATTAACAAAATGGGCTCCATTACAGGGATAATGGATATGTTGCCAGGGATGGGGAAACTCAAAGAGGCCATGTCCGGTAAGGATATCGATACTTCAATCCTTGATCGCCATCTGGTCATTATTTCTTCTATGACCAAGGGAGAACGTAAACAACCTGATATTATCAAGGCATCTCGCAAGAAAAGAATTGCCGCAGGTTCAGGAACAAGTGTGCAGGAAGTTAATCGTTTACTCAAGCAGTTTAATGATATGTCAGCTGTGATGAAGCGCTTTAACAAGCTGGGCATAAAAGGGTTAATGCGACAAGGGCTTGGGGCACTGCTTCCTAAGGGGAAGATGCCACCGGGGTTTGGTCGGTAAAGTTTTATTCAATTAAGGAGATTATTATGAGTGTAAAAATTCGTCTTGCTCGGGCTGGTGCTAAAAAGCGCCCCTATTATCACATTGTTGTAGCCGATAGCCGCAGCCCTCGTGATGGCCGTTTTGTTGAAAAAATCGGTTCTTATAACCCTATGCTTCCTCAAGATCATGCAGATCGTATACGTCTTGTGCAAGACCGTGTAACTTATTGGCTCTCCCAAGGGGCTCAGCCAACAGATCGTATTGCTCGTTTTCTGGGGAAAGCTGGTTTAGCACCAATGCCTGCTTATAGTGAGCAACCTAAAAAATCTGCCCCTAAGAAGAAGGCTCAGGAACGCTTGGCTGCTCTTAAAGAGGCTGAAGAAGCCAAGCAAGCTGAAGCTGCAGCCCCTCAGGAAGAGGCCTCTCCCTCTGAGGAAGCTAAGGCAGAATAAGGCTCGTTTTTTGTGAGTGCAGCTCTGTTGTCTGCGAAAGTAGAGAGCCCTAAAATTTTGGTTGGTGTGATTGGCCGCCCCCATGGAGTGCGGGGGTTAGTCCATGTGCATAGCTATATGAGCCTTCCTGAAAGTCTTTCTTCCTATCAACCCATTATTGATGAGTTAGGACAGGAGTGGATTTTATCATGGAAGAAAAAGGGTGTTGCATCTTTAGCAGCTTTTGACAATGGGCGTTCTATTACGGATCGTGAACAGGCCGAACAGCTTACTAACAGGCGGTTGTATGTTCTTCGTTCTCAGCTGCCACCACCAGAAGAAGAGGAATTTTATATCTCCGATCTTATCGGAAAAAAGGTATTAATTTGTAATCTGGAGGAGAAAGACGACAGAGTAGGAATCATTCATTCTGTCATGGATTATGGCGCAGGTGCTAGTTTGGAAATAAAAGGGGCAGGCGGTGAAGATTATATTGTTCCTTTTATGAAAAAATTTGTTCCTGATGTTAATCTGTCTGCAGACTATATGCGTGTCTTTCTTCCTGATGAGGTAGAGGTTACAGACACGTCTTCCTCTTCATCAAACGAAGAAGCTCAAGATGACCCTCTCTAGCGTTTCGTATCGGAAGGCATAGTGAAATGGCTTGGCATGTTTCTGTTTTAACGCTTTTTCCTGAAATGTTTCCTGGTTTTTTAGGGGTATCATTGGCGGGAAAAGCTTTGAGAAATGGCTTATGGTCTTATAATACGTATGATTTACGACATTATGGATTAGGTCGACACCAAGCTGTAGATGACACCCCTTTTGGTGGGGGAGCTGGTATGGTTATGAGGGTTGATGTACTGGATAATGCTTTATCGCATGTGGGGTATCCAAAGGACAGGCCTCTGATCTACCTTACCCCACGGGGAGAGCCTTTAACCCAGAAAAAGGTTCGGCAGTACGCAGCTGCCCCAGGATTGACTATCTTGTGTGGTCGCTATGAAGGGGTAGATGAGCGGATTTTTTCTTGCCACGACATGGAACTCGTCTCTGTAGGGGACTTTGTTCTTTCAGGTGGGGAAGGGGCTGCACTGGTGATGATGGATGCTTGCATACGGTTATTATCGGGCGTTATGGGGGGAGAAGAAAGTGCCGATGAGGAAAGTTTTTCAGAGGGTTTACTGGAATACCCTCAATATACACGTCCTGCAGAGTGGAAAGGGATGAGCGTTCCAGATATTTTGGTTTCAGGCAATCATAGGGCCATAAGGGCATGGCGGCGGCAGGAGGCAGAAAAAATTACACAGTTAAAGCGCCCAGATTTGTGGCAGGCGTATATTTCAAGGTCAGTAAAATAAAAAATCTTGCTCAAATGCAAACTTTTGCGTAAAGCAGTCACTATAGATCAAGGATGAAGATAATGAACATAATTCAACAATTTGAAGCTCGCGAAGTAGAGCGTTTAGCAGCGGTACGGGCTGTCCCTAATTTTGATGCTGGTGATACCGTACGGGTGGCTGTAAAAGTTATTGAAGGAGATAGGCAGCGTATCCAGAATTACGAAGGGGTTGTTATTGCTCGTTCTAATAAGGGGCTCAACAGCAATTTTACTGTTCGTAAAATTTCTAATGGTGAAGGCGTAGAAAGGGTATTTCCTTTATATTCTCCAACTGTTGCAGAAATTACAGTGGTGCGTCGTGGGGCGGTTAGACGTGCAAAACTCTATTATTTGCGTGGCCGTCAGGGTAAATCGGCTCGTATTGCTGAGCGGCCACGTGAAGTGGAATCTGCTGCTTCTTCAGCAAGCTAGAAATGCTTTAAGGGTTAATAAGAGAGGGCTTCAATCTTATGGAGCTTTCTCTAAGATTTTGCCTTTAATTTATAAAAAATGGTACTATGATGCCCATAAAAAAACTGGTTATAATTTATAACCAGTTTTTGCTTATTATTATTGCAGGTTAGTGAGACTAAAAACCTTCACGCTCTAGCCTTTTACGCTCCATTTTACGGGCGCGCCTTACAGCTTCTGCAGCTTCGCGTGCTTTTTTTTCTGATGGCTTTTCGTAATGGCGGCGAAGTTTCATTTCACGAAAAATGCCTTCTCTTTGAAGTTTCTTTTTTAAGGCTTTTAAAGCCTGATCTACATTATTATCTCTAACCAGAACCTGCATTTCGGCGATCGTCTCCCTCAAATTTCAATGGATGGACTATAGCTAATGGAATATATTTAACTGGGATTAATACTATGCAAACTTCATAAGAGCAATCATTATATTGATAATATGGGTATTTTGAATAAAAAACTTTTACAATAGTGAGAAATATGAAATATTTTTCTTTAGCGTGATTTTGAGCGTGGTTTTGAAAGTAACAGAAGGATGAGTAGCGCAGAAAGAGAGCTTCTTTATCTCAAAGAGGAACAGCTCAGAAAAGCCCAGACGGTTATTTTTTTTGTAGGAAGAGACTTGTGGCAACTGGGGAGAGCGGTTCTAGAAGAGCATAACCTTGGGCAGGCTCACTACAGGGCCCTACAAATGCTTGCTCATTACCCTGGTCTTACAGTGGGTGGCCTTTTGGAGTTATTGAACATCACCAAACAAAGTCTGGGGCGAGTTATGAAGGATCTTCTTGAAAAGGGTTTTATTCAAATTCACCCTTCTTGTGAAGACAAAAGGAAAAAACATCTCTTTCTCACTGACTCGGGGCAGAAGATTGAGGAAGATGTTTTTAATGCTTTAAAGGCCCGTTTGTATTTGGCTTTTAAAGAGGCAGGTAGCGAAGCGATAGAAGGTTTTAGAAAAGTGATGTTTTGTCTAATGAATCATGACACGCGTTATTTTTTAGAGAGTTTTAAAAAAGATTAGCTAATAGAGAAGGGCTGTATGAGTGTTGAAATAAAAACCGGTGCCCATATTCTGGTCGTCGATGACGATTTACGGTTGTTGCGTCTTTTGCAGCGCTATCTAACAGAACAGGGGTTTCGGGTGAGTATTGCCTCTTCCGCAAAGGAGGCCAGAACCATTCTTCTTGCAGTTTACCCTGATGCCTTGGTGGTCGATGTAACGATGCCGGGTGAAAATGGCCTAGAATTTACAGAATCTCTCAGAAAGGAAGGATTTCATTTTCCGATTTTGCTGCTGACAGCCAGAGGAGAACCCCAAGATAGAATTGCGGGTCTAGAAGCAGGCGCAGACGATTATCTGGGAAAGCCGTTTGAGCCTAAAGAGCTGATGTTACGGTTAAAACTGCATATTAAACGGGTCTCAACCCCTAGTCCAAATGAACCATCAGGCCCTGTTAAGCTGGGTACTCTTGAATATGACCCACAACGGAGTTTACTGAAAGATAAAAATAATAACTTTATTCATTTAACAAGTGGTGAGGCTGCTTTACTTTCACTTCTAACCTGGCATGCCAACGAGGTCCTTTCAAGAGAAAGCATTGCTCGGGCTCTTTCCTTGGATGACATTGGGGAGCGGGCGGTTGATGTGCAAATAACACGGCTTCGTAGGCGCCTGGAAAAAGACCCCAGAGAGCCTCAGTTTCTCCAAACAGTGAGAGGAAAAGGATATGTTCTTAAACCAGGTGGATAGAAATAAGATGAACAGATCATAATAGGACGAGTAGATTGGTATGGTTCCCTATTTTCATCGTATTTTAAATAAGAATTGGGATCAGTCCCTAGAACGGTTCATTCGTCGTATTCTTCCTCGTTCCTTTCTTGGTCGTTCATTACTGATTATTTTAATCCCCCTTGTGGTCATCCAACTTATTTCTCTCTCTCTCTATTATGGTAGCTATTACCATACAGTTTCGCGTAGGCTGACTGATGGTATAGCCGGCGAAATTAGGGTTGTGGTTGAGAATTACCACCATATTGGGGCCACTGCCACTCATCCTGTAAATCCTGCTTTGCAGAGCTCAATAGAGCAAGTATGGCTTATGCAGGTAAAATTTTATCCCCATCGCCGATTGGAAACACGATCTGCTCGGTATGTTTTGGGCCCTATTGATGAGGACTTAGATAAAGCACTCAAAACCTTTCTCTCTTATCCTTTTCACACCGATTGGAACACAGATCCTGAAAATATCACTGTCTGGGTACAGCTGCCTACAGGGCTTCTGAGCATTACATTTCCTCGTAAGAGGCTCGATATTGGCTCTGTCTGGATGTTTGTTTTTTGGCAGAGTATTGGGTTTATTATTTTGTTTTTTTTGGCTGTTATTTTTACGCGCAATCAGGTGAGGGCTATTCGTAGACTAGCCAAGGCTGCCGAAAATTTTGGGCTCGGGCGCGATTATGGGCCCGTTAGACCCCAAGGAGCAAAGGAAGTCAGAAGGCTTGCGGTGGCTTTTAACAGGATGAGAGAGCGTATTCTTAACTTTGTTACGCAAAGAACGGCTGTTTTGGCAGGAGTTTCCCATGATTTGCGCACGCCTTTAACACGTATGAGGTTAAGTCTTGCCATCATCCCCCAAAAAGGGAGCATTGATGCGAAGACTCTTCAGGAAGAAATTTCCGACATGGTGACAGATATAGAAGAAATGGAAAGGATGATTGAGGGTTACTTAACCTTTGCACGCGGAGAGGGGCTGGAACTACCGAAAGAGATTGATATGAAAAAACTTCTAGAAGAGGTTGTTTTATCAGCTCGGAGGAGCGGGGCAAAAATACTACGCTCAACAGTCTCAGAGGTAAAACCCATTATTGTTAGAAAAGAAGCTATCAGAAGGGTATTAAATAACGTTATCACTAACGCTTACCGCCATGGAGGGGAAATTGTTATCGAGCTGAAATCATCGGCCAAAGGGGTTGTTATATTGTGTGATGATAATGGCCCTGGGATACCACCAGATCAAAGAGAATCAGCTTTTGGGGCGTTTGAAAGCGGGAAAAATGGTGGCACTGGGCTTGGGTTAACAATATCAAGAGATATTATTAGAGCCCACGGTGGAGAAATTACCTTGGGTACCAGCACCATGGGAGGGCTTAGGGTTTATTTATTTTTGCCTTATTAGATTTTGGTCTTCATATTTTAGTCGCCCATTTCATACAAGTCGACAAAATTCATTAAAGACTGGACCATTAAAGGAAACTGCTATTTTGCATTAACAGAGACTTAAGAAAGGGTGATAAAACTTAGAAGTTATTTCCAACCGTATTACCACTATTACCGACAGGATTACTGGTGTGAGAGAATGGGCCATTTCCGCTGGCTCCAGGCCCAAAGGTGCTCCCAATGGCACTCAAGGGTGTATATTCACCAATATTCCCTAAGAGCTGCTCAAGAAAACTAATTTGTGTGCCTGGGGTTGGAGTTTCTTCTGAAACCATGCCAACATCATAGGCATCTGCTAGGGTAAGGGTTTTAACATTTTGTAGGGTTCCTGTTTGATCGAAATGAAGAACCACAACATCCTGGCTAACAGCTGCAGGAAAACTCATAGGAACAAGCACTGTTCTTTGGGAAATATACAGCCATGTGTTTTCATCAAAGGTTGCTTTCGCTGTAGGAGAGCCCATAATCTGGCTGGCATCGGCACGCGTGCTGGTCCCAGGCTTTAATTGGTCATAGTCAAGCTTTTCGACCAGAGAGCCATGAGGAATGGGGGTGGTGCATGCTGCAAGAGCCAAGAGTGTTCCAACAGCTGTAAAAAATTTCATTGTGTTATGTATCATTCTGCCGCTAGACTTCTGTTTAAAATGCTTCATTTAAAGCCAAAACAGTTTTTATCAGGATAACCCACGTAACTATTTTAAGACTTAGGCGTTACAATAATCGGTGCCTGATAAAAAGAGTGGTGTCAATTCCATAGTGTAAGATTTATCTATTTTTCTGTCACTGTGGTTTTCTTATCGTAGTGGAGAGAAGTGATATGCCGGTTTACCCAGAATTATTACGCACTATTTCAGTAAGAAATATTGGGAAAACCCCGTATAAAATTACTGTAGAGGCCCATGAGAGAGAATGTCGGCAAATTGCTGAACGTTTGCATATTCCTTTTATCGAGAGCTTGAAGTGTGATTACACGATGAGTTACGAGAAAGATGGAAGAATTAGGGCTGATGGCAAACTTGTTGCGCGTCTTCAGCAGCAATGTGTGGTAAGTTTAGAGCTTTTTTCTTCTGTTATTGAAGATCATTTTACCATATTTTTTGTTCTAAAATCAGATATTTATAATGAAAACCTTATTGATCCTGATATGGATGATGAAATTATTTATGATGGGGATCATATCAATATTGGGGATGCAACAGTAGAACAGCTAGCTTTGGTTTTAGACCTTTACCCCCATAAGCCTGATCTCCTTGATAAGGAGTTTGTTTTTGCAGAATCGGAGTCTGATTCCACCCCGTCTTTTCGTACCAGCCCTTTTGCAGCATTGGCCACGTTAAAAGATAGTCTGATCTCTGAAAGATCCCATGCTCAGCCGTTAAAAGGCAGCCCGCGTGCTCCTGTTTCCAAGAAGTAAAACTTGGATTTTAGATGAAGAGAGAACGTTTTATTCACCTATATTCAAAGAAAACGCGATCTTTGGCTTGAAAAATGAGAATGAGTCTGTTACAGCCGTCATCGGTTACTGTTTTATATAACATTATATTTTATTGTTATTTGAAGCGGTAATTATGATATAAGATTACGTTCTGTTTTAATATTCATTTTAATTGGAGGGGCTCTGGCCCATGGCTGTTCCAAAGAAGAAAACATCTCCATCCCGGCGTGGTATGCGTCGCAGTCACGAAGCGCTATCTGCTGCGGCATATCAAGAATGCCCCAATTGTGGTGAGTTGATGCGCCCCCATAATGTTTGCTCTCATTGTGGCTATTATCATGGCCGCGAAGTTGTGGCCTCAGGCAATCAGAGGAAAGCTTTGAAGCATACTGTTCGTGCATGATATCTGACTGGTCGAGAGTATAAGAAGATAGGCCTTTTTCTAGAGTGCAATCGAAAGAAGGTTATATCATTCATTGTATAGCTTGGCTTTTAGGAAGTGGTCGGGGGTCGCATGCAGCAGGTAATGGTCTCTCCTTCTGAAGAGATGGCATCTTATACCCTTGCCATAGATGGTATGGGAGGGGATGGCGCTCCAGATATTGTTTTGCAGGGTATTGATATTGCTGCTGAGCGTCATCCATTAGCGAAAATACTCCTTTTGGGTGATGAAGCGGTACTGGGGGATCTTCTTCTGCAGTACCCGCGGGCAGCGCGCATCACTACTATAAGGCACGCCTCATCAGTTATCAGTATGGACATGAAACCTACCGCAGCATTGCGGGTTAAGGATTCGTCCATGCGTATGGCGATGCAGGCTGTAACAACTGGTGAGGCCCAAGGTGTTGTCTCTGCTGGAAATAGTGGAGCAATGCTGGCTTTGGCAAAAATTGTTATAAAAACCCTACCAGGTATCTCCAGGCCAGCCATGGCTGCTATTAGCCCTACGGCTAAGGGTGATGTTGTGATGCTGGACTTGGGGGCCAATGTTAATTGTGACTGGAGAAATCTTGTAGAGTTCGCCGTTATGGGCGATGCTTTTGCAAAAGCAGTTTTAGGTCTTAATGCTCCTTCTATAGGGCTTCTGAATGTTGGTTCTGAAGAATTGAAGGGTGATGAACGCTTAAAGGTTGCTGCGGAGATCCTCAAGGAGAGCCCTCTTTCAAAGCAGTTTTATGGGTTTGTTGAAGGGCACGATATTACCGCAGGAACGACTGATATTGTTGTTACTGATGGTTTTACGGGCAATGTTGCCCTTAAAACAGGTGAGGGTGCTCTAAAATTGGCTTTTACTCTTCTGCAAAAAGTATATACAGCAAATTTTCTAGCCAAATTGGGCTATTTGCTCGTTCGACCAGGTTTGCGCCGTATGAAAGAATGGTTAGATCCACGTCGGTATAATGGTGCCGTTTTTGTTGGGCTGAATGGGGTTGTTGTAAAATCCCATGGCGGTACGGACGGAGAAGGCTTCGCTGCTGCGATTGATGTGGCTATTGACATGGTAACACAACAATTTAACAAAAAAATCAGTGAGGGGCTTGTGGAAATTGGCTCTTTGACCTCTCGAAGGGCTCAGGCAGAGAAAGAAGTTAATCACCTGGTTTCTACTTGAAGTTATTTGCCCAAAAACGAATCAGCCATCCCGTGTCAGGAATTAAATGATGCCTCAGAGGTCTCATCTAGTAGGATTTGGAAGCTACCTTCCAAAAAAAATTGTAACGAATGATGATCTTGCTCATTATGTTGATACTTCCCATGAATGGATTTACGAGCGTACGGGTATAGTTCAGCGTCATATCTCTGATGAACAAGAAACAGCTGTCTATATGGGGACACAAGCAGCCCTTAAAGCCCTGGAGTTTGCAGGAGAGAAGGCTGAAGAAGTCGATGCCATTTTTGTTGCTACGAGCACACCGGACCAGATTTTTCCCTCTACTGCGGCACGAATACAGGCTGAACTTTCCATTAAGCACGGTTTTGCAATGGATATTACAGCAGCCTGTTCTGGTTTTGTCTATGCACTCGCTACGGCAAATGCTTTTATTCTTTCCGGGCAGATCAAAAACGCTCTTGTTATCGGTACGGAAGTCTATTCTCGCCTGCTGGACTGGTCTGATAGGCGCACATGTGTGTTGTTTGGAGATGGTGCGGGCGCGGTTTTAGTGAAAGCAAAGAACAAAGAAGGTGGTATCCTTTCATCCCATCTTCACTCAGATGGAAGCATTGGGGATATATTATATGTTGATGGTGCTTTGGGCATTAAGGATGCAAGCGGGTATATACGAATGAATGGTCGTGAGGTTTTTAGACACGCGGTAATGCGTTTATCTGAAGTGGTTGATGAAGCCCTGAAAAGTAATGGCATGACCAAGGAAAGTGTGAATTGGTTAGTGCCGCATCAGGCGAATCTTAGAATTATTAAAGCGATGGGTAAAAAACTTGGGTTGATGGATAGCCAGGTTATTGTTACGGTTGATCGGCATGCCAATACGTCTGCGGCTTCCATCCCGCTCGCTCTTGATGAGGCCATTAGAGGGGGAAGAATAAAAAAAGATGATACTATTCTTTTAGAGGCACTAGGGGGTGGGCTTACATGGGGTGCAATATTAGCAATCTATTAGAGTGGGTTTAAGGGAATTATCTTTTGGTTGAGCGCACGATAATGATACAAAAAAAGACAGAGACGCTAACACGGATCAAATTGGTAGAACGTATTCATAGCCAGGTTGGGTTATCGCAGCACGATTCCATGATTTTTCTTGAACGTATCTTAGAGCTCATTGCCCAGGCGCTTGAAGCGAATGAGAGTGTAAAGATAAGTGGCTTTGGGACTTTTCTTGTAAGAAAAAAAAAGGAACGTATTGGCCGAAACCCGAAAACAAAAGAAGAGGTACCCATTCGGGCCCATACCGTTCTTATATTTCGGCCAAGCCAGGTTTTAAAAGCAAGAATCAATCATAAGGCAGAAGGTGATAGGCTTTAAGCTATTCAGTAAAACCTTTCATATTATTTGGTACAGTAAAAGATTAATGGGGAGAGACCATGCAAAAATCGTTTGATGCTTTCAGAACTATCAGCGAAGTAGCAGATGATTTGCAGATTCCTCAGCATGTGTTGCGATTCTGGGAAACCCGATTTGAGGAAGTTAAGCCTGTTAAAAAAAATGGGGGGCGACGATATTATCGACCAGAAGATGTAACCCTTATCAGGCGTATTGCTGATCTACTTTATATTCAGGGATATACCATAAAAGGGGTACAAAAGCTATTTGCAGAAGAAAAAGAGAAAGTTATGGGAACACAAAAGAAGCAGGAAGCGAATGTATCCTCTTTAAATGAGAATACATCACCTAAAAATAAAAGTGATAAAGAGGCAGAGTCTCTAAAATTAGATTTATTGGATTTTCAAAAAGATACTCTTCTGGATCAAAAGAGCACAAAGGAATTGCTTCTTTGCGAAACCCTTAGAAAAGTGCTTGATGAATTGGAGATTTTAAAAAAACAGTTAAATTTTAGCCATTAACCCCTTGTCGAAACAGTTTGGCACTGCTAAGAGCATAGGGGAGTTAAGAACGGGCAGTAGCGCAGCCTGGTAGCGCATCAGTCTGGGGGACTGGGGGTCGTGGGTTCGAATCCCGCCTGCCCGATACTAAAATCGGAATAGATTGTAGTTTTTAGCTCTTATGGATCTTCTTCTCTTTTACCCAATTTTTCCACATGAGGTCGAGGGCTGCCATAATAGCTGGCCCCAAGAAGAGCCCTAAGAAACCCCAGGTTTCTATACCACCCAAAATACCTAATAACACCCATAGAAAATGTAACTTGGTATTTCCGCCAATAAGTGTAGGCCTAATAAAATGGTCTGCAGCAAAAACTATGACCACGCTTAGAAGAAAAACAATAAGAGCTATTAAGAAAGAGGAATTGAGGAGCGTTAAGACACTGACTAAAACGATAACGATATAAGAGCAAAATGGAATCATCCCACCCAGTGCGGTAAGAATCCCAAGTAAGGCGGGGTGTGGTGTACCGCTAATGGCATAGAGGGCCCCAAGGACGATTCCCTCCCCAAGTCCTACAAAAACCATACCGCTTACGGTTCCATGAACCGTGATAATCATTTGTTGGGCAATGGCCTCGCCTTGCCTGCCAAATAACTTGCGGGAGGCTATAATAGATTGACGGATGAGGGTATCTCCATCTCTGAATAAAAAGAACAAGGTCGTAATGGAAAAGAAAAATAGGATCCCTCTATGGGCAACCTGTGAGCCAATCTTGGTGGTAAATGCTACGATCCATTCTTGGATATTATGAATAAAATAGGCTAAGTCTTCCGGGTCAGTGAGATTTTTTGTCCACCAATGTTCAAGAGCGTTTTTCCCCACAGGGATTTTTTCCATCCACGAGGGAATGGGAACACCTGTTTGTTGAACATGGGTTAACCAGGTGCTGATACTTTTTGTTTCGTTAACAAATTGTACTATAATCCATGTCAGGGGTAGCATGAAGATCATGGCGACTGCCGTGGTGAATAAAAAAGGGAAAAGCATATTGTAATGGTTATAAAATGGCCATTTTTGCTTTACCTTTTTGTATAAAGGCCAACAGGCTATGGCAAAAATTCCTCCCCAGACGAGGGCAGGAATAAAATTTTTAATCGTAAAAATTCCAAAAACCAGCAAGATGAGGGTAAGGATAATGCGCGCATTTTGCTGTTTCTGATAATAGTCTATTGTTTTGAGGGAGGAGACAGTAACGTTATTTTCATGAGATGACATGAAGGAAACCTTAGAAATAAAGCCGTATTAGTTACAACGAAATCAGGTTTTAGCAATATTTTATGAAGATATAAAGGGCTTAGGAGTCTGTATGAAAAGAACTCACAGCCCATTGAGCGAAGGCGTAAAGAAGGGCTGTTTCCTGTAAGGTCTTATACCTTCCGGAAGAGCCACCATGTCCCGCTTCCATATTGATTTTTAATAAGACAGGATGAGGAGAGGTGGAATATTCCCTTAATTTTGCAACCCATTTGGCGGGTTCCCAATAGGTAACTCTGGGGTCTGTTAAACCACCCATAGCAAGAATGGGCGGATAATCCTTTGAGGTAATATTATCATAGGGGGAGTAGCTAGCAATATATTCATAGGCTAGGGGGTCTGTTAAAGGGTTTCCCCATTCTGGCCATTCCGGTGGGGTAAGAGGTAGGCTCGCATCAGACATTGTATTTAAAACATCCACAAAGGGAACTACAGCAATAATACCCCCGAAGAGATCTGGTCTTAAATTGGTAATTGCCCCCATAAGCATTCCCCCCGCAGAGCGGCCATCGGCGACGATGCGTTTTTTTGCGGTATATTGTTCCGCAATAAGATATTCGGCGCAGCTGATAAAATCTGTAAACGTGTTTTTTTTCTTCATTAATCGTCCGTTTTCAAACCAGCGCCATCCTTTTTCTGAACCGCCGCGAACATGGGCTATAGCATAACACCAGCCTCTTTGGAGCAAGCTAAGGGTTGAGGGAGAAAAGACGGGGTCAATGGCATAACCATAAGAGCCGTATCCATAGAGAAGGAGGGGAGCAGAGCCATCCTGTGGGGTATCCTTATGGCGTGTAAGGGTAATGGGAATTCTTTCTCCATCAGCCGCATAAGCGAAAAGCCTTACCGTTATGTAGTCCGATGGGGTGTGGCCTGAGGGAATGGTTTGTTCCTTGAGGAGAATTTGAGTGCGGGTCGACATTTTGTATGAATACCATTGCCGTGGTACAGAAGGGGATTGGTAGCCATAACGCAGTTCATCTGTATCATACTCAAGAGACCCATCGAAAGAATAGGTGCCAAGATCGTTTCCTTTACCAACTCGGTGGCTGTTCCCTTTTTTATCTAAGATGGTAATGCGTGTTTGGGCCTCTTCTCTCTCAAGGCAGACGAGGTAATGAGAAAAAACTTTAAAATCAATAAGATACCTTCCTTCTTTGTGGGAATAAAAATTTTTCCAGAAAGGACGAGAGGGAGTGGTTATAGGGGCTTCCATCAACTTGAAATCCACCGCTTCATCGCAATTGGTGCGAATGATAAGGCGGCCACCCCAGTCTTGAACGTCGTATTGGAGTCCTTTTGCGCGAGGTTCTACACAAAAGGGAATGTTTAGGGGATGTCTGGTGGGGATCAGCCATGTTTCTGATGTATCGTGATCGTGTGTGGAAATAATAATCCACTGGCCAGAGGACGTTTTGCTAAGAGTGAGAAAAAAACCGGAATCTTCTTCTTCATAAACCAGATCATCGGTTCCAAGGGCTATGTCCCTCCGATAAACCCGCGTGGAACGACCGTTTTTATTCCGGTAAACCCAAAAGAGGTAACGGCTATCGGCACCGAAGGTAAAAGCACCTGAGCAGTTTTCTATCGTGGGGGAAAGAATAGTTTGGGTGGTGATATCTTTTACAAAAATCTGATAATTTTCTGAGCCTTGTGTATCTAAGGCATAGGCAAAACAGAGATGATCAGGGCTGTGGGTTGCATGGCTTATGTGGCAGTAGTTTTCTTCTCTGGCGATTGCGTTGACATCAAGAAGAATTGTTTCATCCTCGTCTGATTTGTCTGAGCTGTTTTCTCCAACGTGTTTAGCAGCAGTTCTGGGTTTGCGAGCATAAAGAATATACTGACCTTCTTCTGGAAAACGGCGATAATATTCCCACGGGCCATCTGGATAAGGAGGGAAATTGTCTTTTGGGGGAAGGCGAACCTTCATTTCCTCAAACAGGGTTTCCTGTAAGGGGCGGGTATCGGCAAGAACTGCTTCAGTATAGGCGTTTTCTTCTTTGAGGTGTTGAGCAATTTCATCTTGTAAAAGGGCAGGGTTAACCAATATATTTTGCCAGTTTTCATCTTTAAGCCATGCATAGTGATCATGACGTATATGCCCTAATTGTTCGATGGTATGATCTTTTTTGGGGGTACGCGGTGCTGAGGGGTATGACATAAGGAGGCTCTGCCTGTTGATATTGCTTAATGGGTTTTGTTCGTAAGGTAGATTGAATATAATATTAAAAGAAAGGGTACGATGAGGGGAAGATTGTAATATTCCTTTTCAATTCATTTCAATCCATTCAAATGCGGGTGCTTCAGATGAGCCACCTCTGAACCTAAATAATGGTAGATCCCTTTAAATTCCTCTAAATAGAAGGCAAGTTTTATGCTTATAGAATACGGTTATCTTAAGATAGGAGCTTTTAATGCTAAATTCCGATAGTTTTGCTTTAACCCTATCGTGTCCCAATCAGCCTGGGTTGGTTTCGGTGGTTTCTTCCTGCTTGTACGAGGCCTCTGGGAATATTACTGAAGCCCAACAGCATGATGATACCATTACGGGGCGTTTTTTTATGCGAGTGGTTTTTACCTTGCAGGATCGTGCTCGTCACAAGGCTCTTATGTTTGCCAATATGGAAAAAATTGCCAAACAATATCAGATGAATTGGCACATTACGGATAGGACCCGTAAGAAAAGAGTCCTGATTATGGTTTCACGGTTTGATCATTGCCTGGTTGATTTGCTTTATAGGTGGCGAATAGGTGAATTGATCATGGATATTGCAGGCATTATTGCTAATCATCCCAAAGAGCTTTACGCCCATATTGATATGCAGGAGGTACCCTTTTATTACCTGCCAATTACCCCTGAAACCAAAACGACCCAAGAGGAGAAGCTTCAATCCATCATAGAGGAAACGCAAGCAGATTTGGTTATTCTAGCGCGGTATATGCAGGTTTTATCTTCTAACCTTTCCCAAAAGCTTATTGGGCATTGTATCAACATTCATCACTCTTTTCTTCCAGGCTTTAAGGGGGCCAAACCCTATCATCAGGCTTTTGAGAGGGGCGTAAAGCTGATTGGTGCAACAGCCCATTTTGTAACATCGGATCTTGATGAAGGCCCAATTATTGAGCAAGATGTTACACGGGTTACCCATAGTGACACCCCAGCAGACTTTATTCGCAAGGGAAGGGATATTGAACGCCGTGTGCTAGCACAGGCAGTGCGGGATTATATTCAGGACAGAATTATTTTGAATGGCTCTAAAACCGTAGTATTTGGTGATTAGGCTTTTTGGAAAGCGGTAAGTTCATAAAGGATCGTTCCTTTACTTAAGGTGCTGGCCGCCATGTCAGAAACTCAAACTACCCAATCCCCAGTCGTTCCCCTACTTGAAGGGCTGGCCAGATCTTGGTTTTACAATTGAGCAAAGAGGGGGTGTTTCTTTATAAGATCGGGTTGAGAATTGCATAATGGATCGAGCATTTCACTCAGTTTTATCGCTTCTGGTGTTGTCGGTTCTATAAGGCCATGGCGTATAAAAAGGTCTATCAGAACTAAGTTGACATTAAATTTAAACCTTTGTGTGGTGCAAACTATTTCAGCTACTTCTTCCAGAGGAATTAGAGAAAAGGATTCCACCTCACCATCCTTGGGTGTTGGGGTAAAATCTTCAGGGAGATTCAAGTCGTAACAAAATAAAATATCTCTTCTTAACCCTTCAGGGCGGTCGATCGTATAGCTTATTTTTCTGGCGTAAGTCGCTGTTTGCATGATAGAGGGGGGAATGCTGGCTTCCTCGTCAGCTTCTTTAATCAAGGTGAAATAAGCATTAAGCCCGGCGGGAATGCCACCTGCAACAATATGGTCCAGTTTTGAAGGGTCCAGCCTTTTGTCGGCAGAGCGTTTGGCTACCCATAGGTAGGTTTTTCCTTGTTTTCGGGTTAGGCCGTTCATATGTACGCCCATGCCAATAATCCCCAAAAGGGGGAGGGCTCCTCTATCAATTGTGCTGATAGGGGGGAGGGTTATATCGGAATAGACATCAAAAAGCTCGTGATGAGGTTTATATTGGCCCCTATGTGCAAGAAACTCGCCAAGTCCTGTAAGGAATTCTGTTTCTGTATGATCTGTATATAAAGCGTTGTTATAATATCTTACCCCATAATTTTTTAACTCATCAATAAGGTTAGGCTCTACCCATCCAAAGGGAAAAGTGTTTTCTGATACAAAAAATGGGATGCGATAGCCTTGTATTCTTGCCAGATTACACCGCTGAATATGTTGAAAGAGGGCTGATGAATTAATAGACATGAGATTTTTTCCAATTATTTTGGATCATTTCGAGAAAAGCCACCATTTATAGTGCGAGTGCCATCTCCTTAATGGGGAACAACTTGTTATATGACCATGGATGTGGATGCTGGAAGAGATATAACAAGGGCCTTACGGGGGAGATAGGGAGAAATATGCTTAGAAATTCAAAAAAAACAGCGTTTAAAACCCAGCCACTTAAGCCGGTCACGGCTTGGTCTACCTTATGGGATCTTGTGCCCTATTTATGGCCAAAAGACGATTTTTCCATGCGTTTAAGGGTCGTGTTGGCCTGCTTGTTGATGATAGCAGCAAAGGTTGCCACTATTTACGTCCCTTTTGTGTATAGTTATATTATTGATATTCTAGCCCATGACCGCACTTATCAGGAGACTCTCCTGGTGGGCCTTACAGGGGTTATTATTGGGTATGCGTTGCTGCGTATGATCTCCAGTGCCTTTGCAGAGCTTAGAGATGCCCTTTTTGCTCCTGTGCGTTTTCGTATAAGTCGTAAGGCCGCATTAAAAAGTTTTATTCATCTTCATAAACTCTCCCTTAGGTTTCATTATAATCGCCAATCGGGAGGGGTATCGCGAATTATTGAACGCGGAACCGAGGCTATAGAGACCATTTTGCGATTGGGTGTGTTTAATATTTTTCCAACCCTGATAGAAGCCCTCATTGTGATGGGAGTCATCTGGCAACTTTTTAATTGGCGCTACGCCATGGTGATCGTGATCGCTGTGAGTGCCTATATCGTTTTTACTTTTAGTTTTACAGCCTGGCGTATTGCCATAAGGCGTAAGATGAATCAGATTAATACAGAGGCAAGCGGAAAAGCCGTAGATAGCTTGCTGAATTATGAGACTGTTAAATATTTTGGTAACGAAGAGCATGAGGCCACCCGCTATGATGAAGCCCAGGCCCGCTATGAGCAAGCGGCCATTCGTACCCAGTATTCCCTAAGTGGGCTTAATCTTGGCCAGGCGAGCATAATAGCCCTGGCTTTAATGGCTACCATGCTTATGGCGGGGCAGGAGGTAAGGGAAGGACGTTTTACCATTGGAAAATTTGTTCTCATCAACACTTATCTTCTTCAGCTCTATATGCCACTTAACTTTCTTGGGTCAGTCTATTCTTCTATTCGACAATCGTTTGTTGATCTAGAACAGCTCTTTTCTCTGTTGGGAGAACATGCTGAAATTGAGGATCAAGCCGGAGCAAAGACTCTTCTTGCCCATTTAGGAGAGGCTCCCGCAGCGGCGATCGAGTTTAAGTCAGTCTGGTTTGGGTATCAGCCCGAGAGGATGATTTTAAAGGGCATAAGCTTCTCTGTGCCCCCTGGTGCGCGCGTGGCCATTGTGGGGCCAACAGGGGCAGGGAAGTCTACTATTAGTCGGCTTTTATTTAGGTTTTACGATGTTAATCAGGGAGTTATTACAATTGATGGGGAAGATATCCGCCACTATAAGCAGGCAAGCTTACGAGAGACTATAGGCGTTGTTCCCCAAGATACGGTTTTATTTAATGAGACCATCCAATATAACATTCGCTACGGGCGGCTGACAGCCTCACAGGAGGAAGTTGAAGGGGCAGCCAAGTTTGCCCATATTCACAATTTTATCATGCGAATGCCAGACCAGTATAATACGATGGTTGGGGAAAGGGGGCTTAAGCTATCTGGAGGAGAAAAACAGCGTGTGGCGATTGCCCGTGCCATCTTAAAGAATCCCCGTATCCTGATTCTTGATGAGGCAACCAGTGCCCTTGATACACGAACTGAAAAAGATATTCAGCAGGCGCTGGATGAAATTGCAGAACATCGCACAACCATTATTATTGCCCATAGGCTTTCTACAATTGTAAATGCCAATCTTATTCTTACCCTTCAAGATGGGCAAATTATAGAACAGGGAACCCATACCGAACTTTTGCACAAAAATGGCGTTTATGCAGCCATGTGGGCTGCCCAAATTAAGGAACAGGATCATTCATAGGTTTTATGCTCCGCTGGCTTTGACAGAAATCAAGCAAAGGTTTTTAAAGGAAAAGCGCAAAACTGATCGTTTTTTGGGGTCTTTCGTAAATAAAATTACGCTTTTGTCTTGACTTGTTCTGTTTTTTTAGTGATAAACCGCCATAATAGAGTTAGTTGGTTTTGCCGAGTAATACACCTCGGCTAGAATAATCCGAGGAAGGTATTATGTCCCGCCGTTGCCAGATATCAGGTAAGGCTGTGTTGAGTGGTAACAACGTCAGCCATGCCAATAATAAAACCCGCAGACGTTTCCTGCCTAATTTACATGAAACATCTGTTTATTCAGATATATTGTCTGCTTCAATTAAGCTTCGCGTTACAACACATGGCTTGCGCACTATTGAGCATAACGGGGGGTTGGATTCATTCCTGCTTTCTACCCCTAACCGTAAGCTGCCCTTAGCGGCCCAGGTGATCAAGCGTCGTATTCGTCGTGCTCAGGAGAAAAAGGCTCAAGCCGCAGGGTAGAGACCGCATTTGGTTCTATAAACCTGTAAAGCCCATAAACCTGTAAAGCATTGAAACCAGAAGGTAGATAGAAATGTTCTGTTGTTTTCATCGGAATTTTAATATTTGAATATCTTTCTGGGTTGATAGTGAAAAAAATATTTTGTTTTTACAGGCGCGAAAAGATAGACTCCTTCTTCGCGCCTTATTCTTTTTTGGAGGTTTCCCTTCGTGTCTGACCTTTCGAAGATTCGCAATATCGGGATTACAGCACATATTGATGCTGGCAAAACCACAACAACAGAACGCATACTTTACTATACTGGTATGTCTCACCGGATTGGTGAGGTCCATGAGGGAAACACCACGACTGATTATATGGATCAGGAGCGGGAAAGAGGGATTACTATTACATCCGCTGCGGTGACGTGTGAGTGGAATGGCTATCGTATCAATATTATTGATACCCCAGGCCATATTGACTTTAATATTGAAGTCAACCGTTCTCTGCGCGTGCTTGATGGAGCTGTGTTTATTATTGAGGGTGTGGCAGGTGTGCAGCCTCAGTCTGAAACAAACTGGCGCTTGGCAGACCGTTACAACGTGCCCCGTATTATCTTTATCAACAAGCTTGATCGTGTCGGGGCAGATTTTTATCGTGCTTTTGATACTCTGAAAGAGAAGCTGGATATCGTTGCTGTGCCCCTTCAACTCCCTATTGGGATTGAAGATAATTTTCAGGGCGTCGTTGACCTCGTAGAGATGAAAGCTATCATCTGGGAAGGCGGAGAGTTGGGAGCAAAATTCCATGATGAGGAAATCCCAGCTGATATGAAGGAAAAGGCTGCCGAAGCTCGCCAGACTCTTCTTGATACTGCCCTTGCCATGGATGATGCGGCCATGGAAGAATATTTTGAAAAAGGGGATGTAGATGTTGCAACCCTTAAACGCTGCATTAAACGGGGGGCCATTACTGGAGAATTTCGCCCTGTTCTGTGTGGTACCGCCTTTAAAAACAAGGGAGTTCAGCCTCTTCTTGATGCGATCGTAGATTATCTTCCAGCACCTGATGATGTAGAGGGTATCCGTATTGCTCCACCAGAAGATGAGGAAGATATCGACGAAAATAACCTGCCTATTATTCCCGTAGATCCGGATGGAAAATTTGCAGGTTTGGCCTTTAAGATCATTAACGACAAATATGGTACCCTTACCTTTGTGCGTGTTTATCGTGGTGTTTTAAAATCAGGGGATACCGTATTAAATACAACCCAAGGCCATAAAGAGCGTATTGGGCGTATATTCCAGATGCATGCAGATAAGCGCCAGGAAGTTAAAGAGGTTCACGCCGGTGATATTGCAGCCTTTGTCGGGCTAAAAAATACCAAGACTGGAGATACTTTGGCTGATGCGGCTGACCCTGTGATTTTGGAGAGAATGTCATTCCCTGTTCCGGTTATTGATATTTCTGTTGAACCAAAAACAAAAGATGCCGTTGAAAAGATGACCTTGGCCTTACAAAAGCTTGCAGCTGAGGATCCCTCTCTGAATCTTAAGACAGATCAGGAAACTGGGCAGACCATTCTTTCAGGAATGGGTGAGCTTCATCTTGATATTATTATCGATAGGCTTCGCCGTGAATATGGTGTTGATGTCAATGTGGGCGCACCCCAAGTGGCCTATCGTGAAACTATTTCCAAACCACATACAGAAATTTATACGCATAAAAAACAGTCTGGTGGTGCTGGGCAGTTTGCTGAGGTGAAAATTGAATTTGTGCCTCAGGAGCGTAATAAAGGAATCGAGTTTGAAAATAAGGTTGTTGGGGGATCTGTTCCAAAAGAATATATTCCTGCTGTTGATAAGGGTATTCGTGATCAAGCCTCCACTGGTGTGTTGGCAGGGTTCCCAACGGTAGATTTTAAGTTTACACTTCTGGATGGTAAATATCATGATGTAGACTCTTCTGCACTGGCTTTTGAAATTGCTGCTAAAGCGTGCTTCCGTGAAGGAATGAAAAAAGCTGGCCCTGTTATTCTGGAACCTATTATGGATGTTGAGATTACCACTCCGAACGATCATGTAGGAGATGTTGTGGGTGATCTGAACAGAAGGCGTGGGATTATTCAATCACAGGAAACGTCTGGTTCAACTGTTATGGTGCGTGCTCAGGTTCCTCTAAAGGAGATGTTTGGGTATATTTCTAATTTGCGCTCCATGACAAAAGGAAGAGCATCTTTTACCATGCAGTTCCATCATTATGATCCTGTTCCTAAGAACGTGGCTGATGAGATTATGACTAAATCAGCCTAATGCCTTTTTTCTTGAATAGGGTAATAAAAAAGCCGGTAATTTACCGGCTTTTTTATAGCTATGAGATTTCTCCAGGAGAGCTAAAAAATTTACGATATAAAAAGAGGATAATAATTGCCCCGATGATTGAGGCAATAAAGCCGGCTTTATCTCCTGGGTGGTAAAAATGAAGAAGCTGGCCTAACCATGTAGCAAGAAAAGAGCCAGCTATCCCAAGAAGAATGGTTATGATGAACCCGCCAGGGTCTCTTCCTGGCATAAGAAACTTGGCGATAAGGCCAACAAGAAACCCTATGATAAGGCTATAAATGAAATGCATAAAGTTACCTTTGTAAGTTTTGTTGTGTAGTTATAAAGTTATTACACTTATTTTGTATTTTACTCAGTATATTTTGAATAATGGAACATTATTGGGTATTTTTATCCGAAAGAGCCATTGTTATGCATAATGGCAACACCAATTTCTCTAATTTGATCAAACATCTTTCCCATAGGCTGAAAAATTTCGAGATTTTCTCTTTTATAGGCCGTTTCATGCTGCGGTGAGGCCGGTTCATAAAAATTAAGGGTGAGGGTTTTGTCTGTCCCTTGAGGAAAAATTCTTAAAAGGGTTTCAAGAGCAGTGGGAATTTTAAGATAAAAGATTTGGACATCTAAAGTTTCCCGATTTACGGAAAATTGTGGAGAAAAATAGGGAATATGGGTGGCCAATGACCATATCCTTTCGATAAGGCTTAACCTTAAAGCATGAAGGAGCTGTTCTTCTGCGGCCATGGAAGGTGCTTCTGGCCATGCCATTCTTAGAGCGAGATGGTCAGCTTGTATGGTGTGGAACATGGATTGGGTAATAGACCATAAATTGAGTTTTTGAAGCTTTTGCGCAATGGCAATATTGGTAATTTTTCGATCTTCATTTTTTTCGCTTGATGCCCGCTCAAGCCAATAACCAGGATCAAACAGTAAAATGGTTGCCCCAAGTACTTCCGTATCAGAATGTTTCAAAGCATGATCTACAAAGTCGAGGGCCACACGAAAACGTTCACTTTTATGAATGAATTCCTGAAAGCTCTCTGGATTGCGCAAGGCTGCAGAACCTAAACCATGTATGGTATTAGCACACCACCCCATTTGTTGAAGAATGGCATTATTAGGAATGGCACGCAATTCGCTCGGATGGCGGATTTGGATGCTTCCTGCACTGCCATCGCTTTGCCTGGCGCTTGGGCGAGACCCTGTCTTATCAATGAGGGAGGGGCCAAAAGAACCTAATAAGGCGGCATAGCCTTTATCCTCTACAAGGCCATTCATGTTGGCTTCAATTGAGGAGAAAAACTCAGATGAAAAGTCAGGATCGTTGTAGATAGGGTCATCGACCGGCATAGTCGGGCGGAATATATGTTCGACAATGGTGGTAATTGTTGAATTGGAAAGGATTTGGGTACCAAATAATAGGTAGCCATCTCCTCCTTGGAAGGCACTTTCCTCTCGAAAGGTAATGTTGTTTTTTTCAAAAACGTGCCTCATATAGGGTGGGGAAAGATAGTTCAATCTATCGGCGAGCCGGTAGGGATGCGCTCCTCTACCGATGCTCTCTCCGTGTGTATCAAAAAATACAAGTTGAACATCTTGCAAATTATGGCGTTTTAATAGGTTGGCAAGTTGGAGCTTCAAACGCTCTATCAGGTAGGTTGAAGCCATTTGGCCCACATATCGTCCAGAATCAGAATAGCCAAACTGAAGGCAGAGTTTTCCAGTGGTTTGGAGATAGTGCCGCCAGTGGGACGAGCGGAGTGCTTCTTCGATAATACGGGCCCCATGCACCAGGGCATCATAGGTTTCAAAGAGGGGGGAGATCTCAATGTGTTTTTCAACATTAAAAAGCTTGGCAAGCCACAGGGCAACAAGAAGGGTATAACCGCTTTCTGTTTCAGCCACCAAAAACCGTATGGGGCTGGTGGTATCAATATGTTTAACAATTTTGCTCACCGTCATCATCAGACGTGCAGCTGAAGCTTGCTCGAGAATAAGAGAGCCAAAATCAGACGTTTCGGGCTGAACATTAGCGAGTTCGTTGTTGATTTTGCTCAGGATACTGCGCCTGTGTATGGGGTTTTCTGGGCTATCAACAATCCCAAGACGCTGACGGGCAACATTATGGAGCTGTCGGGAGTTAAGGCGGACATGGCTGTGGGCAATGCTCAAGCCGTGGCTTATAAAACCCGATTTGGCCATTGCAAAGCTTAACTGCTCCTCAGGAGTTTTAAGGTTTTCTTCCGTTTGGATATAGAGCTCTTTTAAACTGTCAGCGCTAAGGATTGCATCTTCCCGGTGCTTGATCAGAATTTCAGCAAATGTTGAAACCTCTTTGGGATTGGCAGAAGAAGGGCAGTTATCGATTTGTTGTTGCACAGTAGACATGGCAAGTTCTAACCGACTGCGTAGAGATTGGGCAGCCTTCTGAATAGAGGAGGTCTGCTCATAGAATCGGCTAAGTTGCATATGTTTCATGCGAAGCCTTAATCGTAGGGTATCCCACCATCCGATATCTACACGGCCATCAGTATCATATCCAACCCAGCTGGTGAGTACAATGGGAGAAGGAGTAAGGGTGTGCCATTGTTCTGGCCAGTGTTGCTTGGCCAGGCCGAAAATTGTTTCATTGAGTTGATCAAGGCTGTTACGGCCTCTTAAAATGGCTTCATTAGCGAGGCGGAACTCTTCCTCCAGAGTTGGCGGAGCATGACGACGATGGGTGGAAAAAGGTTTTTTCTGGATATAGGCCGATTTTGCACCAGGTCCGCCTTGTTCACTTTGGGAGGCAATTTGGGCAAGCTCGGCATATACTGGATTAGCCAGGGCAA